>PMYJ01000254.1:22350-43958 GCA_003170875.1 Candidatus Dormiibacterota bacterium
GAGATCGAGAGCGAGATGCAGTACCCGGGGGTCATCAAGGTGACCCTGATCCGCGAGACCCAGGCGATCGCGACCGCCCCGGTGCAGGTCGGGCGCAGCGCGGAGCCGCTGGAGCCGGTCCTCGCGGGGGCGGCGACCAAGCGGCGGCGGCGGCGCAAGAAGCGCAAGGGCAACGGCGACGGGGAGCCCACCGGATCGCCGGGCGAGACGGAGCCGGCGAACGCGGATTAGCCTCGGCCGGCGCGGAGGTTGGCTTCAGCCGCCGCGCAGGAAGGAGACGATGACCTCCACGGTGAGGTCGGGATCCTCGTGGAAGAAGAGGTGGCCGCGACCGTCGAACCAGTAGCGGCGCGCTCCGGGGATCAGCTGGGTGAGCGCCTCCGCATTGGCGAGCGGGACCAGGACGTCCTCGGTGCCGTGGAGGACGAGGGCCGGCACCGCGATCTCGCCGAGCCGATCGCCGAGGTCGGCGTCTCGGGAGGCGCGGAACTGGGCGGTGAAGGCGCGGCCCGGGATCGGGTGGGCGGCTCGGTAGGCCACCTCCTCGTCGATGAACTCGGGGTGCTCGCGCTGGAAGCGCTGCGCGTAAAGGACGGTGCAGGCCATGCGGTAGGCCTCGGCCGGCGTCCGGGCGCCCCGCCCGAGAAGTGCGGCGGTCGCCTCGGGCTGCGCGGGGACGGCGGTGTGCCGCCCGGGACCGGTGGCGGCCAGGATCAGCCGGGTCAGGCGATCGGGATGGAGGACGGCGACCTGCTGGGCGGTGAGACCTCCCATGGAGGCGCCGAAGAGCTGGAAGGTCTCCGCTCCGCAGCCGGCCGCCACCTCGACGCAATCCGCTGCCAGCCGGGGCATCGGATAGGGCCCGGGGGGCACATCGGAGTCACCGGCACCGCGGGGGTCGTAGACGATCACCCGATGGTGCCGCGCCAGTGCTGGGACGATCGGCGCGTATACGCGCCGGGTGGCCCCCAGCCCGGGGATCATCAGCAGGGGCTCACCATCCCCATGGATGCTGACGGCAAGCCGGACGCCGTCACTCGCGACCACGTGCCGGTCGGGGGTCGGCGGAGCCACGGGTCCGGATCGTAGGGCACGCCGTAGCCCGGCCGGCGCGGGACGATCATCAGCAGTCGCAGCAGGAGCAGGCGGACCATCCCCGGGACATCGTCGCGGAGGGAGTCGGGGTGGGTGTCGGCACCGCGGGTGAGGTCGTGGCGGGTGCCGGCGCCGGTGCCGTGGGTGAGCGGCGCGGCCTGGGCTCCGGCCGACACGGCGACCGCCGCCAGCAGCGCGTCCAGACCGCACAGGCCCACACCGGCCAGGCGCCGGCACAGCCGGTGGCGCGGGCGGTGTCGGCCGTGCGCCCTGCGGGGACGTGACTGCCCTCGCGCTACACTGTAACGATGATCACGCCCGTGGTCACACGTCGTTTACTGCGCGCAAAAGACTTGATGGACTCGGAGTATGCACGAGCCCTCAAAGTTGAACAGATCGCGCAGTCAGCGCACTTGACCGCGGCGCATTTCTCCCGACAGTTTCGCCGTGCGTTTGGGGAAACACCGCATCAATACTTGCTTTCTCGTCGCTTGGAACGTGCCGCCGCGCTGCTGGCCAACACTGACTACACCGTGACGCGCATCTGTGAGCTCGTTGGCCTGTCGAGCGTTGGTTCATTCAGCACTGCATTTCGACGCGGGTATGCTGCATCGCCCACGACATATCGAGCGCAACATCTCCCGGCTTTAGCCCACCGCGTGATTCCGCCGTGCATTCTGCTTGCGGTGGCGCGCCCGCAACTGAGCAGGATTCGAGAAGACACCGCCCTCCAGCCCAAGTACGATGAGAGCCAACCACGCCAGAGCTGATCTGGAGAGGAGAGGACGCTCCTGAACGACGGCGCAATGCGCCAGCAAGAGTGTGCTCACTGATTGGTAAACGACGTCAAGGAGTAGTGCTATGAGCCTGAAGATCGGATACACGACCCTCTGGGTCCGCGATCAAGACGAAGCGTTGTCGTTCTTCGAGAAACTCGGATTTGAGGTTCGCGAAGATCTGAAACACGGTGACTACCGCTGGCTTGCGGTCGCATCGGCCGAGCAACCCGACCTTGCGATCACACTCGCGAAGCCTGGATATCCCATGGACGAGGCCACATCGCAGGCCGTCGAATCCACAGTGGCGAAGGGAATGTTGAGCACGCTCGTGTTTACAACGGACGATTGCTTTGCGACCGCCGCAGCGCTCAAGGCGAAGGGGATCGAGTTCACTCGCGATGCCGGTGAGCGCGGGTACGGAGTGGACGCTGCATTTCGCGATCCGTCGGGGAACGAGTTCCGGCTGCTCCAGGCGGCCTCGCAGCCTGCGAGAAGCTAGCCGCCGCACGCCTGCCACCTGTAAAGGAGGTGACCCATATGAAGACGATGACATGTGAACAAATGGGTGGACCATGTGATGCCCCATTCCACGGGAATAAGGCTGATGAGGTCATCAAGGCGCAAGACAACCATTTGAAGGAAATGGTCGCAGGGGGTGATGAGACGCACAGAAGCGCCCTGAAGGGCATGCAGAATAGGTGGAAACATCCCCTGTCGGGAATGGGGTGGTACACAAAGACAAAGAAGGCCTTTGCTACTCTTCCCGAAGACTGATCGGTTTGCCTCTCCCGCTCCCGAGCGGCGGAGCCGCCCCTGCCGAGGACCGGTGACCGGCACCGCGGAGGCCGACAGGCTGGTGAGCTCGCCAGCGGGCAGTTGGTGGACCACCCGGGCCGCGCTCGGGACCTGGTGCACTGTGACCGCATAGCTTGCTGCGACGTCGGGTCAGCGAGGTCGGCGACACCTCCCACACGGGCGCCCCGGTCGGCGAGCTCCTGCTGGAGGTCTCGACCCTCACTCCACCGGAACCCGGCGTCTGCCAGATCAGGGAAGGTGCCCTCCGCTCCGGTCGAGTTGCCCGGCGCCATCTCGTACACCCGCTCGGAGAGGGCACCGACGCCGACAGGCGTCGCGGCGGGAGTCGCCCCCCGGATTGCACGCCTCGAGATGGGCCTGGCACGCAATGCCTTGAAGTCGGCCCGTATCCGACGTGGGACGCGCCACCATTGCCCCGTGCCACGGCTCTTCGTCACCCGGGACCAGATCAGCGCCGGTGCCCTGGTGCTCGACGGTGACCCCGCCCGCCATCTCGCCGGGCCCCTCCGCGTCCACGTCGGGGAACTGATCCTGGTCGTCGATGATGCCGGCGAGGAACACGGGGTCCGGGTCGCCTCGGTGGAGAGAGCTCGGGTGACCGGCTCGATCGTCTGGTCCCGCCCGGCCTCGGGGGAACCGCGTCTCCGCCTCGACGTCGTCCAGGGGCTGGTGCGGGAGATCGACGAGGTGGTGGCCGGCCTGGCCGAGGTCGGGGCCGCCGCGATCCGCCCCGCCGTCGCCGCACGCAGCGTCACACGGCCCGACCCGGAGCGGGCCGCGGCCCGGCTCCGCCGGTGGGGCGAGATCGCCCGCGAGGCGGCCGAGCTGGCCCACCGTGGCGCCGTCCCCCGCGTGGCAGCGCTCACCGACCTGGCAGGAGCGCTGGCCGAGCTCCCGGAGGGCGCGCGTATCCTCGTCTGCATGGTGGACGCAGCCGTCCCGCTGGCCCGGTTGGATGTAGACGCAGCCCGTCCAGCGGCGCTGGTGGTCGGTCCGGAGGGTGGATTGGACCCGGACGAGGTCGACCGCCTCCGGGAGGCCGGCGCCGAGATGGTCCACCTCGGGCCCCGGGTGCTGCCGGCACGCCGGGCCGCCATGGTCGCGGCCGGGCTTCTCCTCGCCCGCGCAGGGGACCTCGACCACGGGCGCTGAGCAGCGGATTCCCGGCGGGGAGACCGCCGCCGGTCCGCTGCGGGTGGCTCTCACCACCCTCGGCTGCAAGGTCAATTACGCGGAGATGGCCGAGCTGGCCGGGCGGCTCGCGAGGCTTGGCTGCGAGGTGGTCCCCGAGGACGAGCCGGCCGACGTCCGCGTGCTCAACTCGTGCGCGGTGACGCTCCAGGCCGATGCCACCACCCGGCAGCGGCTCCACCGGCTGCGCCGCCGCGACCCCGGCTGCCACCTCATCCTCACCGGCTGCTCCGTGGACGCCAACCCGGATCGCTACCTGGCGGCGGGGACGGATGGCAGGGCGACCGTCCCGGGGTTGGATGCGGTCTTCGCCAACACCGAGAAGCTGCGCATCGCGGACCACGTCGCCGCCCTCGCGGCGGGACGCGGGGACCCTCTCCGCCACCTCCCACCGGCCGGGCTGCGCAGTCGAGCCTTCCTCAAGGTCCAGGACGGCTGCGACCACCGCTGCACCTACTGCGTGGTGTGGCGGACCCGGGGAGCGTCGGCGAGCCTACCCGAGGAGGTGGTGGTGGCGCGAGCCCGGGCCGCGGTGGCCGCCGGACACGCCGAGCTGGTCCTGACCGGGGTCGACCTGGGCAGCTACGGGCGGGACCGGGGATCCGACCTGGCGGCGCTGGTGCGCCGTCTCCTCGAGGGCCTCGACGGGAGCGCACGCATCCGCCTCAGCAGCATCAACGCCAACGACATCCCGGAGCGGCTCATCGAGCTGAACGGCGATCCGCGGCTGTGCAGCCACTGGCACATCCCACTTCAGAGCGGGAGTGACCGAGTGCTCCGGGCCATGCATCGCGGCTACCGGCGGCAGCGCTACCTCCGGGTGGTCGAGGGCCTGCGCCGTCAGAACCCCGACACCGAGCTGACCACCGACGTGATGGTTGGCTTCCCGGGAGAGAGCCAGGAGGACCACGAGGCCACGCTGGGCCTGATCGAGGAGGTCGAGTTCCTCGGCTGCCACGTCTTCCGCTACTCGCCGCGCCCCGAGACGGAGGCGGCCCAGCTCCCCCAGCGGGCCAACGACGCTCTACTCCGATCGCGGAGCGCCGAGGTCCGCCGCGCTGCGGCGGCGAGCGCCCGCGGGCGGCGTCAGCGAGCGGTGGGGCGCCAGCACCGGGTGGTCTGGGACCGGGTCGCGCCGGGAGAGGCGCACGGTCTCACCGACGGGTACCACGAGGTGGTGGCGGTCCCCGCCACGGGGACCAGGACGGGCCGCATGCAGAACGTCGTGGCCACGAGGGTCGAAGGCGACCTGCTGCGCGGAGCCATCCTTCTGGAAACCGGCGGGGACGAGCGCTGATGCGCGTCGCCGTGGTGGTCCACCCGAGGGCCGGGAGGGAGGAGCTCACCTGGGACGGCCGGGAGCTGCGGCTCCGCATCACCCAGCCACCGGTGGACGGTGCCGCCAACGCGGCCGTGCTCCGGCTGGTGGCCGCCTGGGCCGGCGTGGCACCCTCACGCGTCCGCCTGGTCTCCGGGCACCGTGGCACCCACAAGCAGGTGGAGATCGAGGGGGTCGACGTCCTCCCCCGCTGACAGCGGCGCCCCGGCGGAGACTTCTAACCCGTCTGACGCGTCGCACTCTGCAGACGGGCTTGCAACGGTGGCACACTTGGCCTAACCAGCTGGGCCTGCCAGGCCCGCGGGGGAGGGGCCGACCTGAATGCGATCGGTTGGCGCAAGCCGTGGCTTGCCGGCGGGGTCCCATGCTCAAGGCGATGGGGTCAGATGACGGAGCGCTCGCGCGCCCCGTGGTTTTCTTCGCCGTGAGCTCGCGAGACCTGATCGGGCACGACGCCAGGGCCGACCGCCCGGTCCCCTTCGACCCGTCGGCGCCGGCACCGCGAGCGCCGGCCGCCTACCCGCCTCCTGCCACCACCCTCCCCGACGGAGGCGCGCGCCGCGCGCGCGGGAGCGGACGGCGTCGCACCGCAGCCCTGGTGGCCGTCGCCGGGCTGGCCTCCCTGGTCGCGGTTGCCCTGGTCAGCACCTCCCTCGGCGGATCGGCCATCACCGCCCAGGTCAACACTCGCCTCTCCAGTGCGGGCAAGCAGGCGGCCGGCTACCTGGCGCAGGTCATCTCCGGCCGGGTCGCCGCTCTCGACAGCGCCGCCGACCAGCTCCCAATCCTGGCACTGGTGGAAGGCAGCACCACGGACAACCCGGCGGCCACCGCCGACCTCGCCGCCCTCTCCCTGGCCGAGACGGGGAGCCAGGGCCTCGTGCTGACGAACGGCGCGGGATCGCCGGTCCTCCGGTCCGGCAACCAGAACCCTCTGGACGGTCTTCCGTCAGGGTGGGGCGCGAGCAGCGCGCGCTCGGGCTTCCTTGCAGTGGCGGCGCCGTCGTCGTTCGCCGCTCCCGCCGTCGACGTGGCCGTCCCGGTCCGCGAGGGCGGCGGGACGGCCGGCGGCTTCCTGGTGGAGCAATACGGGCTCGGAGGGTCACTCTCGTCGCTTCAATCCCTGGCCGGGGCTCAAGGGATGAAGCTGCTGGTGCTGGACCGAGCCGGGGGCCTGGTCCTGGGGGTGGATGCAGCGGGCTCAGGCAGCGCGAGCGTCGTGACCAGCTGGACACCGAAGGCGTCGATGACCGCGGCCACTGACCAGGCCATCGGCAGCGGCGCGGTCGGGCTGGATGACAACGCGACGGGCGGGCCTGCCGCGTACAGCCCGGTGAACGGAGCCGCGTGGGTCGTGCGCGCCACCCTGCCCAGCTCGGCCCTGGCGGCGGTGGCAAGCCTCAGGGTGGCGGTGTTCAGCATCTGCGGCGCGCTGGCGCTCCTCTTCCTGGCGGCGGTCGTCATGGTCAACCGAACGCTCCGGGGCCGGGATCAGACCGAGGCCGCACTGATCATCCAGTCGGCGGCGATGGAGCACGCGGCCATGCACGACCCCCTCACCGGCCTGCCCAATCGCCTCCTCTTCAACGACCGGCTCCAGCACGGCATCTCCAACGCCCGCCGCTCGGGACGGCCGATGGCCCTCTTGGTCCTGGACATCGACGGGTTCAAAGCCCTCAACGACGCCCTCGGGCACAGCGCCGGCGACACCGTCCTCAGGGAGACTGCGACTCGCCTCCAGGCGTCGGTGCGCGTGTCGGACACGGTCGCTCGGCTGGGAGGCGACGAGTTTGTGATCGTTGCCGTCGATGCAGATCCCGCTCAGGCCGAGTTGATCAGCACCAAGGTCCGTCAGCGGATGGAGGAGCCGATGACGGTCGACGATCGGCAGGTCCCGGTGGGGCTCAGCATCGGTCAGGCGGCTTTCCCGGAGGACGGCGGCGAGCCGGCGCAGCTGCTCCGGCGCGCCGACACCAACATGTATCGGGACAAGCGCGCGAGGAAGGCCACCTCCGGCTGAGGCGGTGAGACGGGGGCGGTTGGTCGATGGCTGCGCCCGACGTCACTCCGCGGGTGCGAAGAAGTCCCGCAGATGGTCGAAGAAGCCTCGCCTCACCTCGACCGGCTTCCCGTCGCGGCCCCCCAGCTCCTCGTAGAGCTTGCGATCCTTGGCGGAGATGTGAGCGGGCACCACCACCCGGACGACGCAGATCTGGTCGCCGCGACGCCCGGTGCGGAGATGGGGAACCCCCTGCCCCGCGATCTTGATCACGCGGCCGGGTTGGGTGCCGGCGGGCAGATCCACCTCCGTTTCGCCACTCACCGTGGGCACCGTGATCCTGTCTCCGAGCACGGCCTGGGTGACCGAGACCGGCAGCTCGTAGACGAGGTCCTGGCCCCGGCGGATCAGCTGGGGATGGGGCGCGACCCGAAAGCTCAGGTAGAGGTCGCCGTGAGGCCCACCCTGGGGTCCGGCCTCGCCCTCGCCCGAGACCCGCACCTGGACGTCGCCATCGACCCCGGCGGGGATGGAGACCTCGATGGTCTTGCGCGCCTCCACCAGCCCCCGGCCGCGGCAGCGCGGGCAGGGGTCGTCCACCAGCTTGCCGGCGCCGCGGCAACGGGGACAGGCGGTCACGTTCATCACCTGGCCGAAGATGGATTGCATCGCCCGTCGCACCTGGCCGCTGCCGCCGCAGTCGGGGCAGGTGTGCGGCTTCGTCCCCGGCGCCGCGCCGCTCCCGGCGCAATCGGGGCAGGTGTCGGCTCGTGGCACCTCCACGGTCCGCTTGGCGCCGAAGACCGACTCCTCGAAGGTGATGTCGACGGACATCCTCAGGTCAGAGCCGCGCTGTGGTCCTGACCCGCGCGCCGAACGCCGCCCTCCCCCGAAGAACATGTCGAAGAGGTCAAAGGCCGAGTCAAAGGAGAACTGCCCGAAGTCGGGCATCTGCTGACCGCCGTGGCCGTACGTGTCGTATCGCTGGCGCTTCTGAGGATCGCTGAGGATGGAGTAGGCCTCACCCACCTCCTTGAACTTCTCCTCGGCCGCCTTGTCACCCTGGTTGCGGTCGGGGTGAAACTCCATGGCCAGCTTGCGGTACGCGCGCTTCAGCTCCTCGGGCTTGGCGTCGCGCTTGACGCCGAGGACCTCGTAGTAGTCGCGCTTGACGGTGGCCATCAGACCTGGGGTCCGGCAGGGGCGCTCGAGCCGTGACGCGGATGCACGACCCGCACCAACGCGGGACGGAGGAGACGGTCATGAAGCCGGTAGCCGGGCTGCAGCTCGGCGACCACCGTGTCCTCGCTCACCTCGTCGGACTCCTCGCCGCCGATCGCCTGGTGTACCGACGGGTCGAAACGCGCGCCGACCGTCTCGACGGGCTCGACCCCGATGGCACTCAGCGCCTGCTCGAACTGGATGACCACCATGCGCAGCCCGTCCAGGAGCTGCTGGCCACCGCCGTCCCCGGCAGAGTGGCCGACGGCGCGACGGAGGTTGTCGAGGACGGGAAGGAGCGCCTGAGCGGCGTCCTCGGATGCGTACCGCCCCCGGTCGGCGAGCTCCTGGGCCTTGCGCCGGCGGAAGTTCTCGAAGTCGGCGGCGAGGCGCAGCAGCTGGTCACTCCGCTCGGCGAGCTCGGCCCGCAGGCTCTCGACGCTCTCCGCCGGGACGGTTTCGGAGGCGGCGGCCGCGACCACCGCGGCGTCAGGAGGAGCCTCACCGGCCGGGGCGGCCTCGGGTGCCCTCCCGGGTCCCTGCGCACCCGGGCCGGCGGCCCCGGAGGCGGTGACGCCCGGACGGGAGGGCGGCTCGCCATGGGAGGCGCGGACGGCTCTCCCGTCCGCGCTCCGCCTCGGGTGGTCGCTCATCCTTGGTCTCCTCGATCACGGGACGTGGTCAACTCAGTACCCGCGTCACCGCTTCGCCAACGCGATCGGCGACGAAGCGCACCCGCGGGGCCACCTGCGAGTAGGGCATCCGGGTCGGGCCCAGCACCCCGACGGTGCCACCCCTCCCCTCTCCGGCCCGATACGTGGTCAGCACCAGGCTGCAGCCGTTCAGCTGGGAGATCCCGGACTCCGTACCGATCACCACGGTGACCGGGCGCCCGGCGGGCGCACCGCCACCCCCCACCCCCTGGTCGGGCAAGGCACCGGACTCCTCGAACGCCGCGGCGAGCAGCTCGCCGAGCACCCGCTCCTCCTCGACCAGCTCCAGCACCTGGGCGAGCCGCTGGACGTCGCCGAACTCGGGCTGGTGAAGCAGGTTGCGCACCCCGTCGTGGACGATCAGGGTGTCCTGCCGGGACTCCACCGAGTGGAGGAACACGGCGATATCGGCGACGACCTCGGAGCGGAGCGGGTGCACCGGATCGCTGCCCTGGCTGGCCTCGATCTGGGCCCCGTCGAGACCGACCATCTCGGCGTTGAGCCCGCCGGCGAGCCGGCTCAGCTCCTCCTGGTCGGCCTCACGGCTGAGGGCCATCGGGTGCTGGCGGATCACGTTGCCGTCCAGCACCAGGATGAGGAGGGCGTGAGCGGGGTCGAGCGAGACCAGGTCGAGGTGCTTGACGGCGACACTGCGGGCCCGGGGGCCCGTGACGATGCTCAGAGCGTCGACGGCCACGGCGAGCACCTGGGCGGCCAGCTCCAGGACTCCCTCGATGTCGGCGGGCATGACCGCCAGGCGGGGCTCGAGCTGCCGGCGCACCGCGCCGGGAAGCCCCTCCTCCTGCATCAGGAAGTCGACGTAGTACCGGTAGCCGCGATCGCTCGGCACGCGACCGGCGGAGGTGTGGGGCTGGAGGAGGTAGCCGACCTCAACGAGGGTCGCCAGCTCGTTCCGGATGGTGGCGGCAGACCAGGTCGCCAGGTGCAGAGCGAGGGCGTGCGACCCCACTGGTACCCCCGTGGCGGTGTAATCCGCGACCACCGCCTTGAGGATCTGCTCTTTGCGCGTATCGAGAGGGATCCAGCTCTCCATGGCTCTCCCGGACCGGCGGCTCCGCCCGGAGCCACCTTAGCACTCGCTAGTCCTGAGTGCTAAATCCTAACACCGGTCCGGCCGG
This sequence comes from Candidatus Dormiibacterota bacterium, assembly GCA_003170875.1. Taxonomy (GTDB): domain Bacteria; phylum Chloroflexota; class Dormibacteria; order Aeolococcales; family Aeolococcaceae; genus Changshengia. The sequence continues at coordinate 32,643 of PMYJ01000254.1, forward strand.
CGAGCTCGCCGGGCCCCCCAGGGAGCCGAGACCGTGACCGCGGGACTGGAACTCGGGGCTCCAGCGGTGGCCGTCGCCGAGGTGAGCGGAGTGGAGCAGGTCGAGCACCTCCTGCGCCTTCCAGCGCTCCATCGCCAGCACGGTGCTCCGGGAGAGCCCGGCACGGAGAAGCTCCGTGACGAGAGTTTCGGGCACGGGCTGACGGCCTGGAGAGCCAGGAGTATGGCGCATGATTGGTGCAATCGTCGGACAACTGCGTGCCCGTCCGAAAGCCCTGCGGCGACACTGTGACCCCTCCGTCTTGGCCGGGCATGGCGCCTCAGCGGCGGCGTTACAGATGACCACAGGGGCGCCACGCGACCTGATAACGGAGCGCTGCGTCGGCTAGGCGACGAGCTGACGGATCACCTCGTCGAGCACCTCCTGCCCCTGCGCAGTGGCGCCGAGGCGGCCGTCGCGACGCCAGAGCAGGTCCGCCCCGACGAGCGCCTCGGCGCGCTCGCCGAGGGGCCCGGAGACGGCGATCCCCTCCGCGAGGCGCAGACCGAGAAGGATGCGCTCCGCCTCCGCGCCGGCCGCCGTGACCGCCTCGGAACCCTCGATGGGGAGTGCGCCAGAGCCATCGCGACACCGCTCCACGTAGGCGGGCAGGCTGCGTCCGTGCCAGTAGCGAAGCCCGACGGCGCCGGGTGGCACCGGGATGTCGACGAGGGCTCCTACGCCGGCCGGGAGGTGGCCATGGGCGCCGAGCCCCACGCCGAGGTAATGGCCGCGCCGCCAGTAGACGAGGTTGTGGCGACACTCCTCGCCCGCCTGGGCGTAGTTGCTGACCTCGTACTGGCGGAGGCCGGCGCCACCGAGGACCGCGACCGCGATCCGGTGCTGACGGAGAGCCGCCTCGGGATCCACGGCCGGCTTCTCGCCACGCCGCACGCTCGCGTGCAGCGGCGTCCCCGCCTCGACGGTCAGCTCGTAGGCGGAGACGTGGCCGGGACCAAGTGCCGCGACCCGCTCCAGGGTCGAACGCCAGCGGGCGTCGTCGAGGCCGGGGACGGCGTAGATCAGATCGCAGCTGATCCGGGAGAAGCCGGCAAGGCGGACCTCGTCGACGGCGGCGAGGGCCCGCTCCCGATCGTGGACACGACCGAGAAAGGCGAGGATGTCCGGCTCCAGGCTCTGGATGCCGAGGCTCACCCGGTTGAAGCCGGCCTCGAGCCACGCCGCGGCGCGCGCGTCCGAGGTGCTGGAGGGATTGGCCTCGAGCGTGACCTCGCAACCGGGGGCGAGAGCAAAGCCCGCCCGCACCTCGTCGAGGACCCCTCCGAGCCGGTCGGGGTCCACGAAGCTCGGCGTCCCACCGCCGACGAAGACGGTGTCCAGCTCGAGGCGACCGAGCCGGGCGGCCAGCCCACGGACCTCAGCCCGAAGCGCCTCGACATACTCGGCCTCGCGATCGCGACCGGGCAGGGAGACGAAGTCGCAGTACTCGCAGCGCCGTTCGCAGAAGGGGATGTGGAGGTACAGGGACCGGATCCCCACACGGCCGGCCGCGTGGGGATCCGTCATCTCACCGGGGCTCACCGTCCGGTTCGCGTCGAGGCGACCTGCCGCGGGGTCCGGCGGAACATCCGCGAGATGGTCGGGTAGACGAGCGGCACCAGCACGAAGCCGGAGGCGGCGGCGGTCAGCTCGGCGGTTACGACACCAAACAGGCTTGTGGGCCCGAGCGCGCTCTCAGCCACGAAGAGAATGAGGGTATTTACCACGGCGATGACGGCGCCAAAAACGAGCGTCTCCATCACCCGAGGACGCGGCTTGCGGCGAAGGCGCGCTGCCACGGGCCTCGCCACCAGCGCAGCCACCGCCACGATGATGACGGAGAGTTGGGTGAGCGCGAAGCTGACGACATCTTGGATCAGGCTGCCGGCGTACTGGATCTGCTGACTGACTGGAGTCCCCGCAGTGGGCACCGCGTTGAGTGGGCTCGAAAGGGTGATCCGGTAGGTGGTGGGATCGACCAACTTGATTGTCGCCGTCTGACCGCCGACCAAGACCCCCCCTGTCCCGAAGTCCACCCCGGCACCACCAGTGAGGGTGAACTCGGTGGTGGTGGGCTTAGGGCTCGACGCCACCGCCCCACAGAGGCCAACTGTGACTGGGAGGACCACGCTCTGACTAACGACCGCCCCCGACGCTGGTGGCGACACCAGCGGCTGGGTGAGTGTGATCTGGTCGCCGTCGACGGCCTCGACCGTCGCCTGCGTGCCGCCCACGCTGATGGGGACGCCCTCGCCACAGAGGATGGATTTACCGGCTCCGCTCGCCACGGAGAAGGTGGTGGTGGTGGGGGCCGGGGTGGCTTGGACTTTGGAGGGGTTACCGTTCAGGCTGACCACGAACATGAGCAGTCCGACCACCACGATCACCGCCGCGGTGAGCCCGGAGAGCACGTACCAGTCGGGCCGGGTCCACATCGGCCCGAGGTTGGCCACGGGACCCGGGCGGGTCATGGGCCGCACGGGGCGGGGGGAGGCCGAGCGCGGGGGCCCCAGCAGCGTCGCCATCAGACCCCGGCGGGGGGGCGGCCAGGGAGCGGGCTCGGGCTCGGAGTCGGCGACCGGTGGCGGGGAGCTGACCGTCCGGGAGGGCCGGCGCTTGCGGCGGTGGCGCGGCGGGGCCACGCTCAGGCGGCTCGGCCGGGATCAGCCGGCGGGATCGTCAACGTTGCTGCCGATGGTGTCGTCATCAGTCCTCGTCCATCTGCAGGACGGCCATGAAGGCCTCCTGGGGGATCTCCACGCTGCCCACCCGCTTCATCCGTCGCTTCCCCTCCTTCTGCTTCTCCAGCAGCTTGCGCTTGCGGGTGATGTCCCCACCGTAGCATTTGGCCAGGACGTCCTTCCGCATCGCCGACACCGTCTCGCGGGCAATGATCTTACCGCCCACCGCCGCCTGGATCGGAACCTCGAAAAGCTGGCGGGGGATGAGCTTGCGGAGCCGCTCGGCGAGCTTGCGCCCGTGGAGGTTTGCCCGGTCGCGGTGGACGATCATGGAGAGGGCGTCGACCCGCTGCCCTCCCACCATGATGTCGAGCTTGACCAGCCGCTCCGCCCGGAACCCGGTCAGCTCGTAGTTGAGCGACGCGTAGCCCCGGCTCCGCGACTTGAGCTGGTCGTAGAAGTCGTGGATGATCTCGCCGAGGGGGAGGTCGTAGGTCAGCGCCACCCGGTCGCCGGCCTGGTGCTCCAGGTTGCGGAACTCGCCGCGCTTCTCCTGGCAGAGCTCCATGACGGTGCCGACCTGAGCGCTCGGCACCAGGATGGTCGCGGTGCAGCGGGGCTCCAGGATCTCGTCGATGGCCGATGGATCGGGCAGCTTCTCCGGGTTGTCCACGGCGATGACCTCGCCGGTGCGCAGCCGGACCCGGTACTCGACCGTCGGGGCGGTGGTGATGAGGGAGAGGTTGAACTCGCGCTCCAGCCGCTCCTGGACAATCTCCATGTGGAGGAGCCCGAGGAAGCCACAGCGGAAGCCGAAGCCGAGGGCCGCCGAGGCCTCCGGCTCCCAGACCAGCGAGGCGTCGTTGAGGTTGAGCTTCTCGAGCGCCTCCTTGAGCTCCTGAACGTCGTCCGAGTCGATCGGGAAGATCCCCGCGTAGACCATCGGGGTGACGCTCCGATAGCCGGGGAGGGCGGCGGCGGCGGGGCGGTCGGCCAGGGTCACGGTGTCCCCGACCTTGGAGTCGCGGACGTTCTTGATCGAGGCGATCAGGTAGCCGACCTCGCCGGTGGTCAGGCCGTCGGTCGGGGTCATCATCGGCCGGAAGACCCCGACCTCGTCGACCACGAACTCCTTCTCCGTCGCCATCATCCGGATTCGCTCTCCGGGGGTGACCGAGCCGTCCACGACCCGGACGTAGACGACCACCCCCCGGTAGGCGTCGTACTTGGCGTCGAAGATCAGGGCCTTGAGGGGCGCCTCGGGGTCGCCCTGGGGTGGCGGAACCCGGGCGACCACCGCCTCCAGGATCTCCTCGATCCCGATCCCCTGGCGGGCCGAGGCGAGGAGGGCGCCGGAGCCGGGGAGGCCGATCACCTCCTCGATCTCCCGGCGCACCAACTCGGGGTCGGCGGCGGGGAGGTCGATCTTGTTGATCACCGGGATGATCTCGAGGTCGTGCTCGAGGGCCAGATCGACGTTGGCCAGCGTCTGAGCCTCGATCCCCTGGGTGGCATCGACGACCAGGACCGCCCCCTCGCAGGCGGCCAGGGCCCGCGACACCTCGTAGGTGAAGTCCACGTGACCGGGAGTGTCGATGAGGTTGAGCTCGTAGGGGCGCCCGTCCCGGGCTGTGTACTCCATCCGCACCGCCTGGGCCTTGATGGTGATGCCCCGCTCCCTCTCCAGGTCGAGGGTGTCGAGGAGCTGGTCCTGCATGTCCCGGAGGGCGACCGTCCCGGTCACCTCCAGCAGGCGATCGGCCAGGGTGGACTTTCCATGGTCGATGTGGGCGATGATCGAGAAGTTGCGGATGTCGTCGCGAAGGACCGAGCGCACCGCGGCATCGTATTCGAACCGGGTGTCGGCGCCCTCAGCACGGGTAGCGGTGCCGACCGCTCCTCCGCTCCGAGCCGGGGCACTGGGTTCCGCCGCTCGCCCGGTCGCGCTCAGTTGATGTCGACGTGGACCAGGTCGAAGGTGCTCTTGTAGGCGTTGCTCCCGGTCACCACGTAGCGCAGCTCCAGCCCGGACACAGCCGCCCCGCTGTTGATCACCGAAGCGAGGGAGAGGGTCTGCGTGGCGAGGGCGGCGGTCGGGTTGGCGATCGAGAGGGGGGTCCAGGTCGAGCCGCCGTTGGCCGACACCAGCACGTAGGTCTTGGTCGCGGCGCTCGGGGTGGCGCTGGCGTCGTCCACCAGGGTCAGCACGGCGGAGGTGACCGGCGCCCCGTTCGCCACGACCGAAGTGAAGGTCCACTGGACGTACTGGTTGGAGACCGGCGAGAGCCACGTTGCGCCGCCGTTGGTGGTCACCAGGACGACCCCGTTGGCTCCCGCCGTCGTCGAGCCGTTGGCCCAGCACTGGGAGGCAGAGATGCAATCCAGCCCCCAGATGTAGCTGGTGGTGCCCGAGGTCTGGGCGGTCCAGGTGGTCCCGTTGGTGCTGGCGAGGATGACGCCGTTCTCGCCCGCCACCCAGCACGCGGTGGCCGAGAAACAGTCGGTCGCGTAGAGGTCGTCGGTCGTGCCCGAGGTCTGGGCCACCCAGGTGGTGCCGTTGGTGGTCGCCACGATAACGCCGCCCGCGCCCGCCGCCCAGCAGTGGGTGGTCGAGACGCAGCTCACCCCGTAGAGCTCCTGGGTGGTGCCCGAAGTCTGCGCCGTCCACGTGGTGCCACCGTTGGTGGTGGCGAGAATGACGCCGGCAGCTCCCACCACCCAGCAGGTGGTGGCCGAGACGCAGCTCGAGGCTTCGATGTTCTGGGTGGTGCCCGAGGTCTGCGCCGTCCAGGTGGAGCCGCCGTTGGTGGTCGCCAGGATGACTCCGGCGTTGCCCGACGCCCAACAGTCGGAGGCGGAGATGCAGCTGATCGCGTTGATGGTCTGGGTGGTGCCCGAGGTCTGGGCGGTCCAGGTGGTGCCCCCGTTGGTGGTCGCCACGATGGTGCCGGTGGCGCCCACCGCCCAGCCGTCACTGGCGTTGAAGAACTGGCCTCCGTACCAGACCGGGTTGCTCGGTGTGGTCTCCTCCGCCCAGCTCTCACCCCCGTTGGTGGTGATCCAGATGTCCCCCTGGTTGGTGTAGAGCCAGCACTGGCTGGTACTGACGCACCCCATCCAGTCGGGCTCCTGGCCGCCCGCGAGGGTCGGCGCGGCGCCCCAGTTGGTGGTAGTGGTGTAGGCGGTGCCACCAGCCGTGGCCATGGCGGTGATGTTGGCGGGGGTGAAGGCCGTGCCGCCGGTGCCGATGGTGTCGTCGATGCCAGCGCTGGGCGGCACGGAGAGCGCCATGTCCACGTCAGCCGGGGGCATCCACGTCGGGGTCCCCGAGTAGACCTCGTAGTAGTACTGGGTGTTGTAGGCAGCCGTGCTGTCCGTGTACGTGATCGCTGACCCCACCAGGGTCGCGATCGTCGAGTACGGACCGGCCGGCGCGGTGGCCCGCTGGACGGTGATGCCGGTGCTGCCGGGCACCGCGGTCCAGGAGATGGTCACCGTCCCCTGGGCGTCGGTGCAGGTGGTGGGGTAGGCGGGGGTGAGGCCGCTGCAGTGCACGGAGTGGACGGCCACCGCGCTGGCGGCGGCCGCGGTCACCATGTTGGTGGCGTTCTCGCTCAACCCCTGCCAGACGCCGAGCACCCCCCCGCCGGCCAGTCCGAGGGCGAGCACGACGGCGACCAGGCAGGCGGTCAGCACCTGCCAGGGCTGGAGCCGCCGACGGCGCACGGATACAGACATGGCACCCTGACACTAGGCCCGCCATACGACATGGCTGCTGCCCATCCGTGACGGTCTCGCAAACATCCGGCGCGCACGGGTCGCGGCCGGGGCGGCGCCCAGCGGGGGCTGCTGGCGCCGGTGGGAAGCGATCAGCCGGTCATGAGGGCCCGGATGGCGAGGAGCAGCGCCACCAGGAAGCCGGCGGCGAAGGTCCACGCCTCCCGCCGCGGAGCCCATCCACGTGCAAAGAGGACGGTGAGGGGGAGGGAGACCAGGGCCAGCGGGCCGTACATCACGTGCAGCCCCTGGGCGGGGCGCTCGCCGACGAGGAGCAGGCTGATCCCGGCGATCCCCTGCAGCACGAGCGCCGCCACGGCGAGCCAGAGGTAGGCCCGCACTGTGGGCAACCGTCGCACATCCCCGACGGCGAGGAGGGCGAGGACGAGCCCGACGACGAGGACGGCCAGGAGGGCGTAGCCCAGCCGCTGGTGGACGGTGACCAGCACGCCGGCCGCCCCCGAGGGGTCCGCCGCTGCCGCCGCAGCCGCGGCGCTCAGCGGAGGACCACCAGGAGCCCGCTCAAGGGGAGGGTCGTGTAGGGGGTGGCCGTGCAGCCCCATGCCACCTCCGTCCCCTCGGGCAGCAGGAGTCCGAGGTGGTCACCGGCCCGCCGGCGCCAGGCGAGCGGCGTGCCGGCCGGCGTCAGGTCAACCGGCTCCCCGTCGACCAGGGCGCCGTGGGTGGCGTCGACCGCGGCCGCGAAGGCGTCGACCAGCGCCCACCACGAGTCCTCGTCCACGCCGAGGACGACCTCGTCCATCCCGGGGAGGGCGAGAGCGGCCTCGACCACCTCGCCTCCCGAGGTGACGACCGACTCGAGGTGCACCGCGAGCCCGCGCCACTCGGCCTCCTGCGAGTGGATGAGCGGCCTCCCCGTTCCGGTACCCAGACTGCGGAACCGTTCGGTGGGCCTCACCCCGAGGCGGCCCAGCTCCACGAGCGCCGTGGTGAGCGGCCAGGGACCGCTGCCCGCGGACTGCCGGCAGCGCACCCGGATGCAGCTCTCCTCGACGGTCGGGATGTGCACCCGCCAGACGGGGACGGCGGCGGGCGGGATCTCCGCCGCGGCGGTGGGCACGGCACGAAAGGCACGCGCGCCGTCTTCGCGGTCCGGGAGCTGCTCGCGGGCCGGGATCTGTTCGGACGTTGGGAGCCGGATCATGAGCCCTGGGTGGTGTCGGGAGGCACGCAGATGTTTGCACGCAAGGCGCCGGCCCCGGCGGGCAACCCGCCTCCGAGGGGCAGGGCGACGGCGAAGGTCCCGTATTCCCCCCAGGTCACGTAGGTCGCGGCCCGGATCGGCGGGTAGATGAGGATCACGGTGATGGTCTGCCCCGGATCGAGGTTGACCGAGCAACTGCCGTCAATGGCCACTGAGCTGAGGCCGGCCAGCGGATAGGCGGGGTAGTAGAACTTGTTGAAGGTGGACCTGCTGAGGCCGTCGGGGCAGAGCGCCCCGGCGGCGCCGTTCTCGCAGGTGGCCCAGGACGAGGAGGCGATCTGGAGTGAGTCGAGCTCCGGGCTGCTGCCCGCCAGCCCGGAGTTGGTGAGCTGGAATCCCACGACGGTGAGGTCGCCCAGGCCACGGAGCGATGCCCACTGATTCCCTGCCCCGACCGTCTGAGCCAGCGGCTCCATGGGGATGCGTGCGACCAGGGTGACGTGGATCGGATCGGGGTTGACGTAGATGCCGCCGTCAGGGCTGGTGTCGTAGGTGGCCGAGGCGAGGGTGTGCGGATGGCCGGCCTGGGGCAGACCGAGCTGGGAGGCGGAGAGGCTCGGCTGGCCGCCGCAGGCCGAGACGATGGCGACGATGCTCACGAGGCCCAGGGCCAGGCGCGGAAACGGCCGGCGCCGGGCGCGTCGAGATGGGGGTGGGGCAGACCGGAGGTGCCGGGTCACGGCGTCGGCCCTCTCAGCGCCGCTCCAGCAGCGGCCGGCTGAGCAGCCCGACCGCGGCCAGTACGACCACGATGGCGGCGGCGCTGACCAGCAGGACGGTCGCCGGGGAGAACGCGGGGGTGCCGCCCAGGGCGCCGATGAAGGCGCTCCCCAGCTGGCCGAAGGGGTCGATCATGGCCGCGGCCCAACCCCACCCCAGACGGGGGACGCCGGTGAAGAGCCCGCCGAAGAAGAGCATCGGCGCCAGCAGGACGCAGACGTCGAGGAGCACCTCCCCCACCCCACCGGCGAGGCAGGCGACCAGACATCCCAGCAGGCTGCCGGTGAGCAGCCCTGCCATGACCGCGAGCAGCAGGCCCGCCCACTGGTCGGGGGCGGCACCCCCGGCGACGGCCACCAGGACGATCACGGGGAGCAGCTGGAGCAGGTCGACGATGGCTCCCGCTCCGACAACGCCCCCGACCACCCTCCACCCGGGGCGGGGCACCAGGGCCAGCCGGACGAGGAGACCCGATTGCCGGGCCCGGGCGAGGTTGACCGCGGTGCCGACGGCACCCATCATCGCGACCAGCACGGTGAGGAGCATCCCGGCCCAGAAGGTCGGGGCTCCGCCGATGATGAGCGGCACCGCCAGGATCAGGGGGATGCCCACCTTGAGGGCGAGGGCGCGGCGCCGGGCGGCGACCACCAGCAGCTCGCGACCAAGAGTTCCCCGGGGCATCATGCGAGCCAGGACGGCCCGGCGAGGGGTCGCGATGGGGAGCGGGCCGCGCCCGGCCCTCCGGCGGATCGGCATGGCCGCGTTCATCGAGAACCTCGGGCCGGGAGCACGGCCAGTGCACCCACCTCGCTCCCGTCTCCCTCCCTGCCCACCAGGGCGTGGAAACATTCGCGGAGGTCGGGACGGCGCACCTCGAGGCTGCGCACCCCCGAGCCGACGGAATCGGCAGCCGCCACCAGCGGGGCGAGGGCCGCGTCCTCCTCCAGCTCGGCGACCACCAGGCCGTCGGCGGCCGAGAGCACAACGACGCCGGAGAGGCTGGCGAGCCGCTCCGTCACGGCCAGGGTCAGCGCCTTCTGCGCCCACGCCGGCCCACGGTCATCGGGGGCCCCGCGCGGCGGGGTCGGCCCGCTGCCCGGCCTCGCGGGGGCTCCGTTCCGACCCTGATCGGCCTCGCCGACCCGCAACTCCACGATCCGGCGCCGCGGCACCTCGGCGAGCAGCTCCGGAAGCGGAGCCACCCGCAGGCAGCGACCCTGGTGGAGCATGGCCACCCGGTCCGCCACACCCGCCACGAACTCGGGGTCGTTGCTCGCCACCACGGTGGTGAGCCCGGCCGCCGCGCGCGCCCGCAGCGCGGCGGTGACGACGGCCGCGCCGTCCGGGTCCAGCCCGGCGCTGGGCTCGTCGAAGAGCGCCAGTGACGGTTGGTGAGCGAGTGCCTGGGCCAGCGCCAGCCGGCGCCGCAGGCCGTAGGAGAGCGTGCCCACCGGCTCGTCAGCCCGATCGCCGAGACCGAGGCTGTCCAGCGTCTCCGAGGTCAGTCGCCGGGCCAGGTCGGAATCGCGGACCCACTGGCGGCACCAGAAGTACGTCGCCTGCCGCGGAGAGAGCGTCATCTCCTCGACCGGCTCGTCGGCGGCGTATCCCATCCGGCGGCGGGCCCGCCTCGGAGATGGATCGCCCCACCAGCTGACTCGGCCGCCATCGGTCCGGTCAGCGCTGGCGAGGAGGCGGAGGAGAGTGCTCTTGCCGGCACCGTTGGACCCCATGAGAGCGAGCACCTCGCCCGCCTGGACGGCGATGTCGATGGGACCGACGCTCCGCCCGCCGGGGTAGCGCCGGATGGCGGCACTGACCACGACGCTCGGAGGTCGATCGGCAGGGCCCGCGGCCGGGACAGGCTGGGCGGCGACGAGCGCGGTCACCTGCCCACCTCGAGCAGGGTCCGCACCTGGGCCGCCACCACGGTCGGCTTGAAGGGCTTGCGGATGACGCCCGCCGCCCCGGCGCGGACGGCGCGCTGCGCCCCCGCCTCGTCGTCGTGGTCGCAGATGGCGAACCAGCCCACGCGAGGGCCGGCGCCGTCCGCCATCCAGGCCCGCGAGTCCCCGCCGAGGTCGACCTCCACCAGGGCGACGTCGGTCGGCGGGGTGGGCGCGCCGGCGGTTCTCAGCCAGGTCACCTCATACCCCTCGCGACGGAGCTTGTGCTCGAGGATGCGGCCGACCATCGGCTCGCCCTCGAGGATCAGCAACTCGCTCATCCCCTCTCCTCCCCCCTTGGCGGTGCGGTGGTGGCCTCCCCCGCGGCAGGGCCGAGCTCCCACGGCTCGTAGAGGCGGACCAGGCCGCGCTCGTCGACATCGCCCACCGCCAGCAGGGCGCTCTCCAGGTGCGTGGCCGCCAGCGCCTCCCGGGCCATGCCGGGGGCGGTCACCCGGTGGGCGATCAGGTCTGGGCCGTCCAGCCCGACCTCCCAGCCCATCTCCTCGAGGTGGGAGCAGATGAAGCCGATCATCCCCAGCCGGTGGGCGAGATGGGCCTGCAGGGCCGCAAGGGCCGCCGAGACGGGCACCTCCCCGTTCACCACGTCGACGTGCGAGCTCTGCAGGGCGTGCAACTCGTAGAGATGGCGCATCCACACCGGCCACGGCGGCGCCATGGTCTCGGCCAGCTCATGGTCGGCGGGACCGAAGAGGCGCATCCGGAGGGCGACGCTGCCGATGGGCAGCTGCAGGGGGACGGTGCTCATGGCCCGATCGGACGCTGGTTGAGCGGGATGTCGGGCGCGGGCTGCTGCAGGATCACCTGGTGGTTGATGGTGATGTTCTGGTTGACCAGGTAGGGGCTGCGTGAGCTCTCGCGGATGACCCCCATGATCAGCATCATCAGCCCCACCACCACGGCCATC
>PMYJ01000039.1:0-2967 GCA_003170875.1 Candidatus Dormiibacterota bacterium
GAGATGACCGGCTGCAAGAACAGGCGCAGCTCGCCGCGCTCCACAGCGTGGCGCAGATCCTGGTCCAGGCTCAGGCGTTCCGTGGCCGTCGCGTGCATGCTGGGCACGAAGACCTCCATCTTCGGCTGGGTCAAGACCGTGGGAGGGGGTCGAAAGCCGCGCTACATCGGCATCGAGCGCAACCAGCTGTGGGGCCGAGCTCACCGCGGCCCGCCTACAACCTGGTCCGCACGTCGAAGCTCCTGGCGGAGCCGGCTTGAAACAGGGTGGAGAGAGCCACCGCTCGAGCTGGTTGGGGTGAAGTGGAGAGGGAAGCGGCGATGCTGAGCCAGCCAGGCCTGGACCCTGGGGTGCTTGCGGGTTCGGTAGTTGTCCAGCACGAGGTGGAGTTCACCCCGTGGCAGTGGTGGCGCCCGTACACCCCCCCCAAGCGGCTGCGACCGGGCTCCCCCGCCTTGATCGAGATGTATCCGAACACCCCGTCGACGAGGAGTGCGTCGCCATGCGGTGTCGGATCGGCCTCAAGATGCCGTGCTGGAAGCCGGGGGCACCCCGCCGGCGTTCCACCGCTTGGCGATGTCGGTCACCCCTCAGTGAGCTTGGGAGCGATGGGGGCCGAGGAGAGACGCACCTCGAGCCGGGTGGTCAGGAGCACCTTACGGGGCGGTCGGTCAGGCGAGTGGATGGCGTCCATCAGCAGCCGCGCCATCTCCCGGCCCATCTCCTCGATGGGCTGGCGGACACTGGTGAGCGGCGGCTGGAGTGCTGCGGCCATGGGGTCGTCGTCATAGCCCACTACGGCCACGTCTTCGGGGATCCGCCGTCCGGCCTCGGCGAGCACCTGGAGGACGCCCACCGCCATCAGGTCGGAGGCGACGAACACGGCGTCGAGTCGGGGGCGCTTGATGAGCAGGAATCGCATGGCCCGGGCGCCGCCGTCGCGGGTGAAGTCGCCCGCCTCGACCAGGGCGTCGTCGTTGGGGAGGCCGGCGGCCCGGAGGCCCTCCTCGTAGCCGCGGAGCCGGTCCTGGCCGGCGGACACATCCCTGCGCCCGGTGACAGTGGCGATCGTCCGCCGTCCCCCGGCGACGAGGTGGGCGACGGCGTGAGCAGCCCCAGCCACGTTGTCGACGTCGACGTGGTTGAACCGGTCCGCCTCGGTCGGACGGCCGCCGATGACGACGGGGATGCCCCGGGAGGTGAGCCGCCCCGGGAGCGGATGAGAGCTGGGCAGCGAGACCAGCAGGGCGCCATCGACGTGGCCGGCGACGACATAGCGCTCCACCCGGTCGGAATCGGACGCCGACTGCGGCGCCAGCAGGATCAGCTGCATGTCGCGCGAGTTGAGGATGTCGCCCAGACCGCGGAGGAGCCGGGGGATGAAGGGGTCACCGAAGAGGAGGGTGGTGGGCTCGAAGACCACCAGCGCGACCGCATCGCTGCGCCCAGTGGAGAGGGCGCGTCCCGCCTGGTTGGGGACGTAACCGAGCTTGCTCGCCGCCCGCTCGACGGCCCGCCGGGCGTCGGGGCTCACTCGAGGGTCGGAGGTGAGGACCCGGGACACCGTCGACCGTGAGACGCCCGCCGCCTGCGCCACTTCGTCGAGGGTCACCTTGGTGCCGAGAAAATCCTTCATGGGGAGCGCTTCGACACTATAGAGACGGCTCAGATGGAGTGTCAATCAGTAGCCCGGCGCGCCGTGCCCTGCACCCGCAACCCGATCCAAGGTTCAGTCCGCAGCGGCCGCGGCGGTCCTGCGCATGAGGAGCATCTTCGGCGGAGACGACTGCATCACGTCCTCTCCGTGGATCGCCGCCAGCAGCACGCCGATGTCCGAGCCCTTGGTGACGAAGGCGACATCTGTCTCTTGGGCGGTGTGCACGAGGATCGATACCCCTCCTGAGTATCGCTCGACGTCCCCCGCACCCGCGTCCCGGGCCATCCCGAACGGAGTCCGCCTGGCCGTATTCGCAATGGGGAGGGGGTCGAGACCATAGGGCCGCGACGGGCAGTCCCCAAACCGTGACCGTATGGTTAGGCGGAATGGTTCAGGGCCTCGCTTAGCCTGGACGGGAAGCATCCTCTGCATCCCGAGGGATCCCTTACCCGATGTCGCTCAGGCTGGTCGGCGGCACCGCTAGTCCGCCCTTACCCTCTCTCCCCGCCACCGCACAGGACAGCGCCCGGCGTTTCGAGCAGCTCCTGATCACGCTCACCGCGGCCGCCGCACCTTTGATGGTCGCGTGCTGGCTCCTTTTGCCGAGCCGCGCGCCCCTGCTTGCCTTGACCTCCCAGCTGATCGTCCCCCTCTACGTCGTCCTCGCCGGGATAGCCGTCCGTCGCCGATCTCCACTGCTGGCTCGGGCATGGTTCCAGCTTGTCCTCTTGACTCTTCAGGCCGCCCTGATCTTCGTCCAGATCTGGGCGTACGAGCGGCCGGATAGCTCACTGTGGATCGCCTTCCTGCCCGTGCTGCTTGTAGCGGCGGCAAGATGGGAGTTCCGGGGGGTGTGGTTGGCCCTGGCGTTCTTCTGCGTGGACAGGATCGTGACCCTGATCAGCTTCCGCGGTCTCGCCGCCCCCCAGCTGGGCGAGCAGCTCGTGCTCGAATTCACGGTGACGGCGCTCCTCGGGGTAACGTTTGGATTCCTCTTCCATGAGCTCGCACGCCATGGGCAGCAGCTACGGGCCTCAACCGCCAGCCTCGTCGCCATTCTCGACAACGTGGGCGAGGCGGTGCTCACGGTGAACGACACCGGCCACATTGCCTCGGCCAACCGGGCCGCTGGAGCGCTGTTCGGCTACGATCCGGCAGCGTTACGGGGCTGTACGATCGATCAGCTGCTGGCCTCCGCTGAGATAACCGTCGATCAGCTTGTCCGGAGCGGGGGGTCCTCGCACTGTGACGACGCCAGCGGGTATCGCCAAGACGGAACCACCTTTATCGCGGAGGTGGTGGCCACCCTC
>PMYJ01000039.1:3110-3755 GCA_003170875.1 Candidatus Dormiibacterota bacterium
AGGCGGCGGCGCAGCGGCTGAGACACCAGGTGCGGGAGAGCGACCTGGTGGCCCGCGTTGGCGGCGACGAATTCGCCCTCCTGACGCCCACAAGCAGCTCCCTCGGCGGCGCCCAGCGCGTTGCGGAGAACATTCTTCAGGCGTTCGAGGAGCCCTTCTGCCTGGGCGATGACCTGATCACCACCGGAGTCAGCGTCGGCGTCGCCACCTTCCCCGACCACGGAGAGGACGCCGACTCCCTCATGCGCCAGGCCGACGCCGCGATGTACGCCGCCAAGCACAGCGGTCGAGGCTGGGCGGTCGCTGCCTCCAAGGCAGTGCGCGACGGCTGCGTGGAGCTCGTCTCCCCAGCTGACCTGCGACGGGCCGTCGAGGACGACGAGCTCGAGCTGCGCTGCACCCCGGTGATGAGCCTCCGTGACCACTCCCTGCGCGCCGTCGATGCCCGGGTGCGATGGCAGCATCCCGAGCTGGGCCTGCTCGAGGCCGAGCGGTTCATGCCCCTGGCCGAGCGCAGCGAGGTGATCCGGCCCCTGATCCGTTCCGTCGTCCGTATGGCGGTCGAGCAGCAGGCGAAGTGGCGAGACAGCGGCGGCGAGGTCCCGATCGGAGTCCTGATCTCGCCGCGCAACCTCCGCGATCGGA
>PMYJ01000175.1 GCA_003170875.1 Candidatus Dormiibacterota bacterium
GGCATGGCCGCCGACCTCTTCGAGACCTACGCGGTCACCGCGGTCGCCACCATGCTGCTCGGCAGCCTGCTCTACCGCAATGCTGCCGGGACACCGATCTTCGCGTTCATCGCCTACCCGCTCTTGCTCGGGGCATCGAGCATCATCGCCACCCTGATCGGCTCGCTCTTCGTCCGGATGGGCAAGGGGAAGTGGATCATGGGGGCGCTCTACCGCGGTCTCGCGGTGTCGGTGATCATCGCCCTGCCCCTCTTCTTCCTGGTCACCCATCTGCTCTACAGCGACTTCCAGATTCCGGCCTTCACCCACTCGGTCAACAACCTCTTCTGGTGCGCCGTCATCGGGATTGGCATCACCGTGGTCCTGGTCGTGGCCACCGAGTTCTTCACCGGTGCCCAGTTCTGGCCGGTCAAGGCGATCGCCAAGGCATCCCAGACCGGGCACGCCACCAACATCATCGCGGGCCAGGCGATCGGGATGCAGGGGACGGCGATCCCGGTGCTGACCATCGCCCTGGGCATCCTCGCCTCCTACAGCCTGGGCGGCCTGTACGGCATCGGCATCGCCGCCATGGCGATGCTCTCGATGACCGGGATCATCGTGGCCATCGACTCTTACGGGCCGATCACCGACAACGCCGGCGGCATCGCCGANNGGCATCGCCGAGATGGCCGACCTTCCCGAGTCGGTGCGGGCCGTGACCGACCCGCTCGACGCCGTGGGTAACACCACCAAGGCGGTGACCAAGGGGTACGCCATCGGCTCGGCGGGGCTCGCCGCCCTGGTCCTCTTCGCCTCCTACACCAACGTGGTCAACAGCCACCTGAGCGCCGCCCACCTGACCCGCCTCAACTTCGACCTGACCGACGCCACGGTGATCGCCGGCCTCTTCCTCGGCGGCATCATGCCCTTCCTCTTCGGCTCGCTGGCGATGCTCGCCGTGGGGCGGGCGGCCGGGGGAGTCGTCGTCGAGGTCCGCCGCCAGTTCAAGGAGATCCCCGGGATCATGGAGGGGACCGGGCGCCCGGAGTACGCGAAATGCGTAGCCCTGGTCACGGCCGCCGCTCAGCGGGAGATGATCATCCCCGCCCTCCTGCCCGTCGCCGCCCCCATCCTCGTCGGCTTCATCTTCGGGCCGGAGGTGCTCGGTGCGATGCTGCTTGGCGTCATCGTCGTCGGCATCTTCCTGGCCATCCAGATGACGACCGGCGGCGGAGCCTGGGACAACGCGAAGAAGTACATCGAGGACGGTCACTACGGCGGCAAGGGCAGCGCCACGCACGCCGCGGCGGTCACCGGTGACACCGTCGGGGACCCCAACAAGGACACCGCCGGGCCGGCCATCAACCCCATGATCAAGGTGATGAATATCGTGGCCATCCTGCTGGCGCCGGTCATCGCCACTCATCACCTCTTCTTCTAGCCACCACTTCGTGCGTCCGCGTCACCAGGGCAGGTCCGGGCGCGGTATCTTCCGATCTGATGGGTGGGCGCTGGATTCGCAGGCTTGGCCGTGGTGCGGTCCGCGCCGTCGAGGCCAATCCCTGGGACTGGGTGCCCACCCTTGCGGCGGTCCTGCTGATCGTCGGTCTCGCCCTCCGGCTGCACGGCTACACCTCATATCCGCGCTTCGGCGCCAACGAGGACGAGGTCGCGTGGGCGTGGCTGGGCCAGAGCCTCTGGCTCTACCACTGGCCGGCGTCATGGTCCTACCTTCCTGAGCATCTGCCCGTCACCGCAGTGGCGACGTCGCAGGGGGTGCTCCTGCCCTGGGTCAGCCCGTGGCTGGACCATCCGCCCCTCTTTGGTCTGCTCGTGGGCGGCGTCGCTCTTCTCGCGGGTGAGCACACGCCGGCCGAGGTCGGGCCCACCGCGATCCGGCTGGTCCCCATCCTGCTCAGCATCCTCAGCGGCTGGCTCCTCTATCTGCTCGCCGCGCGTCACCTCGGCCGTGCCACCGCCCTGGTGGCGCTGGCGGTCTTCTGCCTGTCGCCGTGGATGATCAGCGCCAGCCGGCTGGTCGAGAGCGAATGGCTCCTGGCTCCGATGCTGCTCGGCGTCCTGGTGCTCGCGAGCCATCGCGGCCGGTTTCCCACCGCTCTGCTCCTCGCACTCTGCGTCCTGGCCCCGCTGGTCAAGGTGCCCGGCGTGATCGTGGGCGCCGCCGGCGCGGTGGCGCTACTCACCGAGCGGCGCTGGGTGGTGGCACCGCTGGCCCTGCTCGGGGCGCCGATCGGCATCGGTCTGTTCGCCGCCTACGGTGCGGCCGTGGACTGGCACCAATTCGTGCTGGTGTGGCAGGTGCAGTCCGCTCGCCATACCAACCTCATCGCCGGGCAGCAGTTCCTCTTCTCCGGGGATGTGGGGCTCTGGAACTTCGTGCCGCTCAACGATCCGTTCTGGACGGTGGGGATGGTCGGGCTGGCCGTAATGCTGCTGCGACGTCCCCTGGGCACGGAATCGCGGATCCCGCTCGCGTTTGCCGGGTACGCCCTGCTGATGGCCCTGACCGCCGGGACCGAGGGCGCCCAGTACTACGACTGGTACCGCTTCGCCGTCGACCCCCTCATCTGTATCGGGGTGGGGGATCTGATCGGGCAGAACCTGCCACGGCTCCGTCTGCCGGTCCTTGACCGCCTCCGGGCGCAGATCGACGCGCTGCGTGCGCCGCGCCCGGCGGGAGCCGACGCCCCCACCTGAGGCCCCCGGGAGCACTTCGTGTGCGGCACTAGACTGAGGGCGTGGACGAGTACGCGCTCGAGGTCGACTCGCTGCGGCGCACCCTCGCGCGGCTTCGCGTCGAGGAGGCCGCTTCGCCCCTCATCGACGAGTACGAGGTGGAGCTGCGCATCCTGGTCGCGCTGTACGAGGCGGCCACTCGTACCCTGGAAGCACGCGACGGCGATCCCCGCCTCGCCGGCGCGCTGGCGGGTCTCGGCTTCGGCGAATGGGACCTCGACAACCTCTATGCCTTCGTCTACGAGGTGGCGATGGAGGTCGACACCGAGGGTCGGGATCTGGCCTCGCTCGTCGGCGAGATGGACTTCCCCGCCCTGCTGCTGGCGGCGGCAGACGAGCGTCGCTGACCCGAGCCGGGAGCGGGTCCGCCCTTCAGCCGTTCCCGACCGCGGCGGGACCGGACTCGGGAAGCTTGATGCCGGGGTTGAGCACGCCGCCCGGGTCGTATCGCTGCTTCACCCGGCGCATCAATCCCATCCCCGCAGTTCCGAGCTGCCGCTCCGCGTAGGCGAGCTTGGTGGTGCCCACCCCGTGCTCGCCGGAGAGGGAGCCTCCCATCTCGAGCACGGTTTCGAAGAGGTCCACCGCGGCCGCGTCGCCCCGGGCACGCTCCCCGGGAAGGCGGGGGTCGATGAGGAAGGTGACGTGGAGGTTGCCGTCCCCGAGGTGGCCGAAGTTGACCACCGGAAGCCGGTGACGGATGCCGATCCCCTCGGTCCGTGCCACCAGCTCGGCGATCCGGTCGCGGGGGACGACGACGTCCTCGTTGATCTTGCCGACCATCACCGTCGCCACTGCGGCGCTGACGGCCTTGCGGATCTCCCACAGCCGCGTGGCATCCGCAGAGTCGGCGGCCCGGTCCAGATGGACGGCGCCGGCTGAGCTGAGCGCGGACCCGGCAGCCTCGACCTCCGCTCTCACCGCGGCCTCCTCGCCCTCCAGCTCCACCAGGACCAGCGCCGCGCCGCGAGGCACCTCCACGATCCCCGTCCGGGCGACGGCCTCGAGGGCGCTCCTGTCGAGGAACTCCAGTGCGGCAGGCACCATCCCCTGACGGGCGATCTCCGCGACGGCCCCGAAGGCGGCCTCCAAACCGGCGAACCTGCCCGCGAGGGTCGCCCGCGCCGCCGGCGACGGGAGGAGGCGGAGCACGACCTCGGTGATCACAGCGAGGGTGCCCTCGGAGCCCGCCAGCAGTCCGAGCAGGGGAGGGGCATCCGATCTCCCGCTCGCCTCGCCGAGCTGCACGATCTCGCCGTCGCCGAGCACCGCGGTGGCGCCCACCAGGAAGTCGGCGGTGGTGCCGTAGCGGAAGGCGTGAGGCCCGGCGGCGTTGCAGGCGACATTGCCGCCGATCGTGCTGGTGGTCGCCGACCCGGGATCGGGTGGGTAGTGGAGGCCGGCCGCGGCGGCGCGCCGGTGGATGGCGGCCGTCACCACCCCGGCCTCGGCGCGGAGGCGCTGCCCCTCCACCTCGAGACCGAGGACGCGGTTCATCCGGCAGAGGTTGAGGATCACTCCACCGTGGAGGGCGACGGCTCCGCCCGCATAGCCGGTGCCCGCGCCTCGGGGTACGACGGGCAGCCCGTGGCGGGCGCAGACCCGCACGACTCCGCTCACCTCCTCCGTGGTCGCCGGGAGGACGACCGCGTCCGGCACGCGCCGCTCCCCCGACGCGCCGAAGGCGTCAAAGGCGTAGGCGGCGAGATCCGCCGGACGGGTGTGGAGATGGGCCGCGCCGACCTGTCGCTCCAGGTCATGACGAGCCCCGGTCGAGAGCATGTCAGGGATTCTGAACGTCGGGGAGATCGCACAGGGGCGGGCGGTGGCAGAGCTGGTCCGGCGGCTCCCGGTCCGAACGGGCCCGCGAATGGCCGCGGCTATACTCGATCACCGATGGCCCAGTCCCCGACGATCGCCGCCATCGAGCAGGCGCTCAGCACGGTGATGGAGCCGGAGCTCCATCGCGACATCGTCAGCCTGCACATGGTCAAGGACATCCGCTGCGAGGGCGGGGCGGTGTCGCTCAAGGTCGTCCTGACCACCCCGGCGTGCCCGCTCACGGGCCGGATCGAGACCGACATCCGGGCCGCCCTGGTCGACCAGGTGCCCGGCGTGGAGTCCGTCTCGGTCGCCTGGGACAGCAACGTCACCTCGGCAGCCCGCGGGCTGCCCGGACGCCAGGAGATCCCCGGGGTCAAGAACATCGTGGCCGTCAGCGCCGGCAAGGGCGGGGTGGGCAAGACCACGGTGAGCGTCAACGTGGCGATCGCGCTGGCCCAGGCCGGTGCCCGGGTCGGCCTTCTTGATGCAGACATCTATGGCCCGAACGTGCCGATCATGATGGGCCTCCACGACCAGCCCCAGGCCGGGGAGTCGGGAAAGATGCTGCCGCTCTCCGCCTTCGGCATCGAGGTGGTGAGCTTCGGCACCATTCTCAAGCCGGGCCAGCCGGTGATGTGGCGCGGCCCGATGCTGGCCAAGGCGATGCGGGAGTTCCTCTACGAGGTGGAGTGGGGCCCACTCGACTACCTGGTGATCGACCTGCCGCCTGGAACCGGCGACATCCAGATCAGCCTGGCCCAGTCCATCCCGCTGACCGGGGCGGTCATCGTGACCACCCCCCAGGACGTGTCGATCGCCGACGTCAGCCGCGGCATTCAGATGTTTGCCCAGCTCCGCCTCCCAGTGCTCGGGGTCATCGAGAACATGAGCGGCTTCATCTGCCCCCATTGCGGGGAGCGCACCGACATCTTCGGCTCCGGCGGAGGCCGCGAGCTCGCCGAGCGCAACGGGCTGCGCTTCCTTGGCGCGATCCCGCTCGACCCCGGAGTCCGGGTCGGCGGAGGCGACGGCCAGCCGCTGATGGTGGCAGCCCCCACCTCGTTGACGGGCCGCATCTTCCGAGGTGTGGCCGAGCTGATCGCCGCCGAGGTCAGCAAGGAGAACTACGCGGCCACCGGCGGCCCCCAGATGCCGAGCGCGCCGAGGATCCCGATCCGAGGCTGAGGTTTCCCCCGGCCGTGCCGATCCCCGGCTGCCGGCTACTTGTCCTCTTCCTCTTCCTCGTCGTCCAGGTGCGTGGCACTCACGGGCGGACCTCCTTCTGTGGTGGGTGGGGCTGCCTCCCTGTATAGCCGATCGGGGCGTGCCCGTGCCCTCGAGGGTGCGCCGCCATCCTGGCGACCGTGGCCGGCTGGTGGTCAGTCCGACGCCGTGCCGGGGGCGGACTCAGCCGCGGCTGAAGGCGGAGAAGAGGTCCCCGGTGTCCATGCCCGGGTCGCCGACCTGGGAGAAGACCCGGAAGCGGGCGCGCAGCGCCGCGTACTGCTGAGCCAGGCCCGGGTCGTGGTACGCCTCGACCGGGTCCCAGGGATGGAGAAAGCGGACCTCCTCGATGCCGGCCTGGAGCAGCTCTTTGAGGCAGCCGAAGCACGGCTGCATGGTCGAGGTGATGGAGGCGCCGAGGGTTTGCTGGCCGAAGCGGGCGCCGGTGAGCAAGGCGTTCTGCTCGGCGTGGACGCAGATGCAGACGTCGTAGGCGCCGCCACGAAGGCTCGTGTCGAGGTCACGCTGGGCGCAGCGCCGACAGCCGCCCTCGGTGCAGTTGGGCATGCCGAAGGGTGTCCCGTTGTACCCAGTGCTGAGGACGCGGTCCTCGCGCGTGATCACCGCCCCCACCCGGCGGCCCAGGCAGTCGGCCCGGCTCCGGGCGGCGATCGCCAGGATCAGGAAGTACGTCTGCTTGTCGGGGCGGCGCGGACGGGCTGGCGTGGGCGTGTCAGTCATCGCTGGGCAGCGTAGCCTCTCGTGGGGCCTTCCGTCTGGTCAAATGGGACGGGGCGAGTAGCTCAGCCGGTTAGAGCAGGGGGCTCATAACCCTCGGGTCGCAGGTTCGAATCCTGCCTCGCCCACCAGCGCCTAGCGAAGCCGGTAGCGGATCGGCCGGTCGTCGCTCGCGACCACCTTGGGCCCAGCCCGCTCCAGGATGCGGCGCACCTGCTGGCCGCTGACCCCGGGGCCGAGACGGTCCCGGATGCCGACGACCGGGAGCGGGTGCTTGGCACCGCGCAGAGCCGCCAGCACCTGCTCCTCCAGCGAGATCCCGTCGCCGTCCGCACCGGTTTCGCCCGTGGCCACGGTTGTGATCGGGATCTCCGGCGCGTGCGGTGGTGCCTCAGGCTCAGGAGCGCGGGCCTCCGCCACCGGGGCGTGGATCTCGGGTGTGGAGGGGTGAGCCGCGGGCGGCTGGACGGCGGAGGGGGCGGGCATGCGGATCGCCGCCGGCGTCGGCGGCGTCTCCCCGCGGAGGCGGGCGAGCAGCGTCGGCAGATCGTCGAGCATCTGGCGGACGAAGATCGGGGTCCCGCTCACCTCGATCTCCCGCTCTCCGTCCTTCAGCCGGACGCTGCTGGAGGTCGGGGC
>PMYJ01000217.1 GCA_003170875.1 Candidatus Dormiibacterota bacterium
GTGTCCCAGGTACAGGCCTGATCAGAAGATGACGGTCGCGAACTCCCCGACCTGGCGGAAGCCGATGCGGCGATAGAGCCTCATGGCCGGCTCGTTGTAGGAGTTCAGGTAGAGGGAGCAGACCGGCACCTCGGCGAGTAGCTCTGCACAGACCGCGGCCAGAGCGGCCGTGGCGACCCCCCGATGGCGGAGCTCAGGCCTGGTCCAGACGCCCTGGAGCTGGACCACCTCCGGGGTCCAGGCCGAAAGCTCAACCTTGAAGGCGATCTCGCCACCCTCGACGAGCAGGAAGGACCAGCCTCGATCGATCAGGGTTGCCATCCGGTGCCGCCATCCGACCGGGTCGAGTGCGAGCGGGTCGACGCCCATCTCCTCCCGATGCATCGCGGCTGCCGCCACGGTGAGCCGGTCGAGATCGTCGCGGCGGCCGCGGCGGATGGGCACGCTCCGGCTCGGTATCGTGCCGTCGAGAACCATCACGGGTTGGGGATCGCGGACCTCGACCGCTCGGAGCTGGGGAGCGATCGACGCGGCCAGGGCCCGGACGGCGGGCGCCGGGCCGATGATGAGGCGCGGGAGGTGCTGACGGAGCACCCCGGCGAAAGCCGGGATGTCGCCGGGATCGGGGATCCACGGGACCACCACGGAGCCGGTCATCAGCACGGCCCGGAGCTGGTCCCTCTCCCCCAACCCCCACCAGCCGTCGAGGGACGCGCCCAGCCTCAGCTCGCTCCTCAGGAAGACATTCGCCACCGCGTCCCTGTCAAGCAGAGCCGCGAGCGGGACGCGGAGATCGGCCTCGAGCCGGTAGGGGTCGGCCTGCCGGGGGGCGGCGATCTGCTTCCTGCCCCGAATTGTGAGCCTCATGGGCCAGAATCCCCGCATGCTGATCCTGATGAGCCACCAGGCCACCCGGGACGAGGTGGAGAACGTCATCCGCCACGTTCGGGAGCGAGGGTACCGCCCCATCGAGCTCCCCGGCACCGATCGGCTGGCGATCGGCGTCCTGGGGAGCAACCCCGGACAGATCCGGGACGCGGTGGTGGCCCTTCCCGGGGTCGTGGCCGCCGTCCCGGTGAGCAAGCCGTACAAGCAGGTCGGGCGGGAGTGGCACCCTGAGCCGACGGTGGTGGACGTGGGGGGCGTGCGCATCGGGGAGGGCGCTCCGTTCGCGGTGGCGGGCGGCCCCTGCGCCGTGGAGTCCCGGGATCAGCTCCTGGAGACGGCCCGCGCCGTCAGGGCGGCGGGAGCCTCACTGCTCCGAGGCGGCGCCTACAAGCCGCGCACCTCCCCGTATTCCTTCAGCGGCCTCGGAGCGGCCGGCCTGGAGTACCTCGCCGAGGCGAGGGCGGAGACCGGCCTCCCGGTCGTGACCGAGGTGTTGAGCCCCGGCGACGTGGAACATGTGGCGGCGGTCGCGGACATGCTCCAGGTGGGCACGCGCAACGCCCAGAACTTCGCCCTCTTGGAGGCGGTCGGAAGCGCCGGCAAGCCGATCCTCCTGAAGCGCGGACTCTCCAACACCATCGAGGAGTGGCTGCTCAGTGCCGAGCACGTGGTGAGCCATGGCAACCCGGACGTGGTGCTCTGCGAGCGCGGAATCCGCACCTTCGAGACGGCGACCAGGAACACCCTCGATCTGAGCGCGGTGCCCCTGATCCGCTCGCTCTCCCACCTCCCCATCGTGGTCGATCCCTCGCGCGCCACCGGGCACCGTGACCTGGTTCGACCCATGGCGCTCGCCGCCCTTGCCGCGGGTGCCGACGGCCTCCTGGTGGAGGTGCACCCGAACCCGGACGAGGCCCTCTCGGACGGCCCACAGTCCTTGACCCTCGCCCAGTTCACCTCGCTGATGGAGGATGTGCGCCATCTCGGCGCCGCACTCAGCAAGCTATCCGGGCCGGCGTAGGATGGGGAGCATGCGATCGCGGCACGGAACGCGGTGATGCCGCTGTTTCGTCGCGGTGCCTACGGGTCCGGCCCGCCCACTCGAGCGGCTCCCTCCGAGCCGCTGCCACCTCCGTCCGGCATGCCCCCCACCGCTCTCCCGCGCCAGGGTGCCAGCGACCCGCCGTCCGGCCAGATGCCGGGTGTCCCGCCGGCCGCGGCCGGGATGGCACCTCCGCCGGTGCCGCCCTTCCCGCCGCCCCCGGTGGTGCCCTACCCCTCGCCGCCGATCGCCCGTTTCCCGGCCACCGAGGGAGACCTCCCCTGCCGCGCCCGGGGCTGCCTCAACCACAACGGCGTGCTCTGCCACTACGTCGACCGGAGAGGTCGGCGCTGCGACACCGCCTGGTGCCCCAATCACTGGGCCACCGTGGGCGGGATCGTCTACTGCCGCCGGCACGCCGGGACGATCGCGGCCATCGGTTACTTCGACCATCCCTCGGGCATGCCCGACATCGACAACCGCGCTCCCTCGCTGGTCAACTGGGTGGGACGCGATCTCGACGCGTTCGTGGCCGCAACGCTGGTGCAGACCGCCACGCAGGGGGAGACCTTCGTTCGAGAGCCGGTGGTCTCCACCCACGCGGACCGCTCCGGGGGCCGGCGTTACGAGCGCGGCTGGAAGCTGGTCGACCACACCGGGCTGCGCCTCGTGGTCGCGGTCTTCGTCGTCGAGGGCGAGGAGACGACCATCCGGGTGCGGGTCGGCTCAGGGGTGGTCGCCGAGGGCGTCCCGCCCTGGATCGAACGCCACCGCCGGGGCATCGAGGTCACGGAGGAGACGGACCGGAGCCAGCGGGCCCTCTTCTACGCCTTTCTCCAGAAGCACATCGTGGCCGCCGTTCGGGCCAACCGGGCCATCGACCAGACTCTTCAGCAGCGCTGACGCTGCCACGGCGGCGAGGCCGGAGCGGAGGGCCCAGCGGAAGCCAGCCCAGGACACCGCCGTCAGGGGACTGGCTGGCCCGCCGATGCTGCGCCGACGAGATCCAGCAGCTGCGCGAGCAGGGCGGCGCCGTCCTCGGGTCCCGCAGCCCCGGCGACAACGAGCCGATCGGCCAGCCGGTCGGCCACCTCCAGCGCCCCCGGAGCATCCAGGTCGTCGTCGATGCGCTCCAGGAACCTGGCCCGCCAGCCGTCGGCCTCCGCGCGTTCCAGGGTGGAACCGGCTCGAGCAGCGGTGGCGTAGCGGCGGCGGCGAGCCTCGGCCGCCTCCAGGTCGGCGTCGGTGTACTCCCAGGCGGTGCGATGGTGGTGGTCGGCGAGGAGCAGCCGCACCGTCGCCGCCGGGACCCTCTGCAGCAGCTGGCGCACAAAGACGAGGTTGCCGAGCGACTTGCTCATCTTCTCGCCCTGGTACCCGACCATCGCCACGTGGACCCAGAGGCGCGCATAGGGAGAGATGCCGGCACCGGCCGCCTGCGCGATCTCGGACTCGTGGTGGGGGAAGATGAGGTCATCACCCCCTCCGTGGACGTCGATGGGAGTGCCCAGCTCGGCGGTCGAGAGCACCGAGCACTCGATGTGCCA
>PMYJ01000253.1 GCA_003170875.1 Candidatus Dormiibacterota bacterium
ATCATGGACGGCAACGGCCGCTGGGCCAAGCGCCGACACCTGCCACGGGTTGCAGGTCATCGCGCTGGTGTCCGGGCGATCCGGCGGGTCATGGAGGCCTGCAACGACGCGGGCGTCCACATCCTCACCCTCTACGCCTTCAGCACCGAGAACTGGCAGCGACCCCGCGGCGAGGTGAGCTCCCTGATGCGCCTCTTCGAGGAGACGATGGACAGCGAGGTGGAGGAGCTGGATGCCAAGGGGGTGCAGCTCCGGGTCATCGGGGACCGCACCAAGCTCAGTCCGCGGCTCCGCCGCAAGGTGGACGACTGCGAGGCTCTGACCGCTCATAACGGCGCCAACATCCTCAACGTGGCCATCAACTACGGGGGACGCAGTGAGCTCGTCGAAGCGATCCGCGAGCTGGCCTCCAACGGTGTCGACCTTCGCACCCTGGACGAGGCGACCCTCTCCGCGGCCCTCTACACCTCAGGGCTGCCGGATCCGGACCTCATCATCCGCACCGCGGGCGAGCTCCGGGTGAGCAATTTCCTGCTCTGGCAGGGGGCCTACGCCGAGCTGCATGTGACCGAGGCACTCTGGCCGGACTTCGGGCCCAGCGATCTGAGCGTGGCGCTCGGCGACTTCAGCTCGCGGCGGCGGACGTTCGGCCAGGTGGCCGGCCCGGCTGGGGCCGATCTCGCCACCGCGGTCGCCACCCCGGTGGGATGAGCACCCCCCCGGCGCCCAGCGCGATCGGCGCCCTCCCGACCGCGGACGCGGCGAGTGCGCCCGCGGCGGTCGGCGCCCTTCCCCGGCGCCGGATGAATCTGCTCCCGCGCGTGGCCTCCAGCGCCGTCCTGGTCGTGCTGGTCGCCGGCCTGATCTACGTGGGCGGCATCCCCCTCGACGTGCTGGTCGGTGCGGCCGCGGCGCTGGGCGCCTGGGAGCTGGGCAGCCTGCTCGCCCGCTGCCCGGTCCCCGCGCCGCGGTGGCTGGTGGTCGCGCTGGCCGTCTGGCTGGCGGAGCGGGCGGTCCTCCCCGGGGCGGGCGGCAATCTCGAGGTCATCCTCCCGGCCGCCCTGGCCGCCGGGATGGTCGCCGGCGTTCTCCTGCACTCCCCCTGGGAGGGGTCGGCCGCCGGGCTGGGGGGCGGCCTCTATCTCGGGGTCGGGCTGGGCAGCCTGCTCGGCCTCTACCACTGGGTGGGCGCCGCCCCGGGCGTGGGGCTCGACCTGGTCGCGATCGTGGTCGGGGCGGTGGTCGCCACCGACACCCTCGCCTACTTCACGGGCCACGCCCTGGGGCGGCACCCCTTCTTCCCCTCGATATCGCCGAGCAAGTCGGTCGAGGGGGCGGTGGGAGGAGCCGTGGGCGCGATGCTGGTCGCCGGCATCGCCGGGCCGCTCGTGATCTCGCTCAACCCCTTCGCAGCCGTGGGCATGGGGCTGCTGATCGCCGTCGCCGCGGAGGGGGGCGACCTCGCCGAGTCGGCGCTCAAGCGGCAGGCGGGGGTCAAGGACTCGGGCCGGCTGATCCCGGGTCATGGGGGACTGCTCGACCGCCTCGACGGCCTGCTTCTCGCCGGGCCAGCCGTATATTGCCTCCTGGTGCTGATCGCCTTCCGGTGAGCCCGGCAGGCCGCACCGCCGTCCCACAGCGTCCGTCCCACCACCCCCAGGAGGACCGTCCCGGCTCCATGGACTCCCCAGACCCCTCTCCGGCCCCGCGCCGCGTCGTCCTCCTCGGGGCCACCGGTTCGATCGGGCGCCAGGCCGTCGACGTGATCGCGCGCTTCCCGGAGCGGTTCCATGTGGTCGGGGTGGTTGCCGGGCGCGACATCGCCGGCCTGCGGGCGCTGGCCGGGCGTTTCGGAGGCGCCCGGGTCGCCGTCGTCGCCCCCGACCCGGGGACGGAGGTGCCCCACGGGTGGGGGATCGGCCTCGAGGCCGCGTGCGAGGTGGCCGCCATGCCGGCGGACGTCGTCTGCGTGGCCATCACCGGGGCGGCGGCGCTCCGGCCGACCCTGGCCGCTCTCGATGCCGGGACCACCGTGGCCACCGCCACCAAGGAGGTCCTGGTCATGGCCGGCGAGGTGGTCCGGGCTCGAGCGCTCCGGTCGGGCGCCCGCATCGTCGCCGTCGACAGCGAACACTCGGCGATCTGGCAGTGCCTCCGGGGCGAGGATCCGGCCAGCGTCAGCCGGCTCATCCTGACCGCAAGCGGCGGGCCGTTCCGAGAGCGCGACCCGGCCACCTTCGCCGCCATCATCCCGGCGGAAGCCCTCCGGCATCCCACCTGGCACATGGGGCCCAAGATCACGGTCGACTGCGCGACCCTCATGAACAAGGGACTGGAGGTCATCGAGGCCCACTTCCTCTTCGAGATCGACTACTCGCGGATCGACGTGGTTGTCCACCCCAGCTCGGTCGTCCACTCGATGGTGGAGTTCCGAGACGGGGCCACCAAGGCACAGCTGGGCGTCCCCGACATGCGCATCCCGATCGCCCTGGCCCTGGCCGACGGCGAGCGCCTGCCTGGGGTCGCCCCGGCCGCCGACCTCTCGGCCGTCTCGCCGCTCCAGTTCCAGCCGCTCGACCCCCTGCGCTTCCCGGCCGTCGGGGTGGCCCGGAGGGCCGGCGAGCGGGGTGGCGTCGTGCCCGCCGTGCTCAACGCGGCCAACGAGGTCTGTGTCGACGCCTTCCTGCGCGGCGCCTGCCGCTTCGACCAGATCACGACCCTGGTGGGGGAGGCGGTGGAGGCGGCCCCGGTGGTCTCCGAGCCCTCCCTGGAGGACGTCCTCGAAGCCGACGGGTGGGCCCGCCGGCGGATCGCCGGCGCGCTGGCCCTGCCGGCCGGCGCGGCCCCGGCCGGTCCCGGAGGCCCGGGATCCGCGTGATCGGGTTCATCGTCGCGGTCGTCGCCTTCTTGGTGCTCATCACCATCGTCGTGGTGGTCCATGAGGGCGGCCACTTCGTCCTCGCCAAGCTCTCCGGGATCAGGGTCGACGAGTTCTTCGTGGGCTTCGGCCCCCGGGTGGTGAGCTTCAAGCGCGGGGACACCGAATACGGCATCCGGGCGCTCCCGGTGGGCGGGTTCGTGCGCATGCCCGGGATGCTCGGCCTGGAGGGAGAGGCCGACGCCGGCGAACGCAACTTCTACCGGGCCACCATCCCGCGGCGCCTGGCGACCATCGCCGCCGGGGTCGTCTTCAACCTCGTCTTCGGTGCCATCTGCCTGACCGTCGTGGCCAGCCAGCCCACCCCCTCCTACGTCCCGTCGGGGGAGCCGACCGCCCGGGCCGGGCTGGTCAGCGGCGACGTCATCCTGAGCGTCGGCGGCTCGACGATCAGCTACTCCTCGACCACGGCCACCGACAACGACTTCTATGCCGCGGTCCAGAGGAGCGACGGCCAGCCGATGCAGGTGGTCTACCAGGGCACCGATGGCGCCGACCACACTGCGACCATCAGCCCGGAGCTGGTCGTCTACGCGGAGGGGAAGTCCGGCACCTTCCCGAGCAAGCTGGCGGGGGACGCGCTGGTCATCACCGCGGTGAACGGGGCGCCGCCGGCCACCGGCGATCCCTCATCCGTCCTCGGTGGCGGCAGCCCGGTCACGGTGAGCGGGTTCGTCGAGGGCGACAGCACCAATCGGTTCAGCAATGACCAGATCTCCGACGTGCACGATGGGAACGGGACCGGGACGGCCCACGTCGGGGCGGCGTGGCGGATCGGGTACGGAGCCCAGGTGCCCGGAGAGGCTCTCCTTCCGGCGCTCCGCGACGGTTTCCGAGCGATCCCCTCCTACGCGGTCTCCCTGGTCCAGGTCATCGGCCAGCTCTTCGTCCATCCCGCCCAGGCGAGCCAGCAGTTCTCCGGGCCGGTGGGCATCGCCGCCGCCGCCGGCACCTCCGTCCAGCAGGGCTGGGTTCAGTACCTCAGCCTGGTCGGCGTCATCAGCCTCGCGCTCGGTTTCTTCAACGTGCTGCCGATTCCGTTTCTGGACGGCGGACGGCTGCTCTTCATCGCCATCGAGGGGGTGATCCGGCACCGGATCGACCCGGTGCGCCAGGCGATCGCGATCGCGGTGAGCCTGGCCTTGATTATCCTGTTGTTCGTGCTCATCACCATCAACGACATCAACCACCTGGGTGGAGGCGTGCACTGAGATGACCCCTCCGAACCGCCGCCGCACCGTTCCCATCAACGTCGGCGGAGTGGTGATCGGGGGCGCCGCCCCGATCTCGGTCCAGACCATGACCAAGACCCAGACCGAGGACGTGAGCGGGACGCTTGCCCAGATCACCCGGGCGGCGGCCGCGGGAGCAGACATCGTGCGGGTCACCTGCGACACCCCGGAGGCGGGCCGGGCGCTCCGCGAGATCGTCCGCAACTCGCCCGTGCCGATCGTCGCCGACGTCCACTACGACGCCCCCCGCGCCCTGGAGGCGCTGGAGGCGGGGGTCGCCTGCCTCCGGCTCAACCCCGGCAACATCACCGACTCGGCCAAGGTGGCCGATATCGCCCGCGAGGCCAGGGACCGCGGCGTCCCGATGCGGATCGGGGTCAACGCCGGCAGCATCCCCGGTCGCAAGGGGCTGGAGCGCGGCCGCGGGGGCAGCGTCGACGAGACCGCGGAGCTGATGGTGGAGGCCGCCCTGGGCCACATCCGCATCCTCGAGGAGCTGGACTTTCACCAGATCAAGGTGTCCCTGAAGGCGTCGGACGTCGCCACCAACCTGGCGGCCAACCGCAAGTTCGCCGCCCTGGGCAACCGCTACCCGCTCCATCTCGGGCTCACCGAGGCGGGCCCGGTCGACACCGGCAGCATCAAGAGCGCGCTGGGCATCGGCATCCTNNGGGCGCCTCGAGATCGACATGTTCCCGATGGTCAAGCGGGTCGAGGCGGCGATGCAGGGCATCCGGCGGACCATCACCGTGTCGGTGATGGGCTGCGTCGTCAACGGCCCGGGCGAGGGGATGCACGCCGACATCGGTATCGCCGGCGGCAAGCACAAGGGGGCGCTCTTCAAGTCCGGCAAGGTGGTGGCGTCGCTCCCCGAGGCGGAGCTGATCGACATCCTGATCGCCGAGCTGCGGGCGGTCGCCGCCGAGGACGCCGAGCTGCTGGCGGCGGGCAAGCCGCTCCCGGTTGGGCTGGGCGACGGCGTGGCGGCTCCGGAGCCGGCCCGTCCGCTGACCCCGCTAACCGTCGTCTGAGGAAGGGCGGCGGGGACGGCTTCCGGACCAGCGGGAGCGGCGGGGGTGGTGCTTCGCTTCGGCCCAGGCGTCCGAGCGCCCTGACTGGCGCTCGGCGCCTTCCGCTCGGCAGCATTGCAGCTGCTGCCTGCGCAGAGCCTGCGCTCAGCACGCACCCCGCGCCTCCCGACCCGGCATTCGCACCGAGTCCCGTACACTCGGCGGCCATGGCTGACGAGCGAACCCCGATGCCGAAGGCGATCACCCGCAAGAGCGAGGACTTCGACCGCTGGTACACCGACACGGTGCGCCGCGCCGAGCTCGCCGACTACGCGCCGGTCCGTGGCTGCATGGTCATCCGCCCCTACGGCTACGCGCTCTGGGAGCGGATCCAGCGGGCTCTCGACGACATGATCAAGCGCACCGGGCACGAGAACATGTACTTCCCGCTGCTCATCCCCGAGTCCTACCTGCGCAAGGAGGCCGAGCACGTCGAGGGGTTCGCCCCCGAGGTGGCGTGGGTGACCCAGGGGGGACAGAAGGAGCTGGAGGAGCGGCTGGCGATCCGGCCCACCTCCGAGACGATCATCTGCTCGATGTTCGCGGACTGGATCCACAGCTACCGCGACCTCCCGGTGCTGATCAACCAGTGGGCCAACGTGATGCGCTGGGAGAAGCGCACCCGGCTCTTCCTGCGGACCTCCGAGTTCCTCTGGCAGGAGGGGCACACCTTCCACGAGACCGACGCCG
The DNA here is from genome assembly GCA_003170875.1 of Candidatus Dormiibacterota bacterium. Classification (GTDB taxonomy): domain Bacteria; phylum Chloroflexota; class Dormibacteria; order Aeolococcales; family Aeolococcaceae; genus Changshengia. Next base: position 5,931 of record PMYJ01000253.1, read on the forward strand.
AGGCGGCGGCCGAGGTCGACACCATGCTCGGCTGCTATCAGGAGCTGGCCGAGGAGTGGCTCGCCATCCCGGTGATCCCAGGGCGCAAGACCGAGTCGGAGAAGTTCGCGGGCGCCGAGTACACCCTCTCGATCGAGGCGATGATGAGCGACGGCTGGGCGCTCCAGTCGGGGACCTCCCACCACCTGGGGCAAAACTTCACCCGTGCCTACGGGATCAGCTACAGCGACCGGGAGAACGCGCTTCAGAACCCCTACCACACCTCCTGGGGGCTCTCCACCCGGGTCATCGGCGGCCTGATCATGGCCCACGGCGACGACTCCGGCCTGGTCATGCCCCCGCGGGTGGCCCCCATCCAGGTGGTGGTCGTTCCGGTTACCCGCAGCAACGACCCAGAGGGGGCGGCGGCCGTGGACGAGGCGTGCCGGCGGCTCGAGGCCGAGGCGGACAGCGTGCGCCTGCGCATCGACCGGCGGGACGGGATACGCCCGGGTGAGAAGTACGCCCACTGGGAGCTGCGAGGGGTTCCCCTCCGGCTGACCGTCGGGGCTCGTGATCTCGCCGCCGGCCAGGTCACCGTCACCCGGCGGGTCGACGGGGAGAGCTGGACCGAACCGCTCGACGGGGTGGCCGGGCGGCTCCCGGCGCTCCTGGTCGAGGCTCAGTCCCGTATCAGGTCCCGGGCCGAGGGGCTGCTGCGCGACCGGAGCGTCGAGGTGAGGAGCCTGGATGAGCTGCGGGAGGCCTTTGCCGAGAGGCCGGTGTTCGCCAACGCGCCCTTCTGCAACCGCCCGGCCTGCGAGGAGGCGGTGAAGTCCGCCGCCCACGCCCTCACCATCCGGGTGCTCCGGCGCGACCGCAGCGGAGAGGCGGGGCGGTGCCTGGCCTGCGGTGAGGCGTCCTCCGAGGTCGCGCTGATCGCCCGGGCGTATTAGTCAGCATGGAAGCGGCCCGGTCCTGAAAAAGGGCCGGCGCAACGAGCATCGTGGGTTGCTCGGGTGGACGAAGCGCACCCCGACCAGAGCCACATCGTTGGAGGCCAGCCCCATGTTCCAGCCTATCCGGTACGTCGGTCTGGATGTGAGCAAGGAGACGATCGCGGTGGCGGTGGCCGAGCCGGACGGCTCGGTGGTCGAGTACGGCGACATCCACAACGACCCGAGCTCGGTCCGGCGGCTGATCGAGAAGCTCTCCCAGGATGTGGTGGTGAAGACCGCGTACGAGGCCGGCCCCACCGGCTACCCCCTGCACCGCCAGCTCACCGGCCTGGGCATCGAGAACAAGGTGGTGGCACCCTCGCTGATCCCCCGCCGGCCGGGCGATCGGGTCAAGACGGATCAGCGCGATGCCGTCCAGCTCGCCCGGCTGCTCCGCAGCGGAGATCTCACCCCGGTGTGGATCCCCGATGAGGCTCACGAGGCGCTGCGCGATCTGGTCCGAGCTCGCGACGACGCCCGCACCGAGGGGCTGCGGGCCAAGCACCATCTGAGCAAGTTCCTGCTCCGCCAGGGGGTCATCGCGCCGACGCGGGTGGGTCGGGCGTGGTCTGCCCGGCACCAGGCCTGGCTGAACACGTTGACCTTCCGTGATCGCGCCGCTCAGATCACCTTCGATGACTACCTGGCCTGCGTGAGAGCGGCCACCGAGCGAGTTCGGCACCTCGACGCGGCCCTGCTCGAGTGCGGCGCCGCTAGCCCCCACGTCGATCTCCTCCGGGCCCTCCAGGCGGTCCGCGGCATCGGCTTCCTGACGGCGGTGACGATCGTGGCCGAGGCCGGAGACCTCCACCGCTTCCGCAGCGCCCCCGCCTTCATGGCCTACGTCGGCCTGGTGCCCAGCGAGTACTCCAGTGGGGCCTCGAGGCGCCGGGGCCACATCACCAAGACCGGCAACCGGCTGCTGCGCCATGTGCTCGGTGAGGCCGCCCACCACGCCCGCCTCCAACCGGCGGTCAGCGAGGCGCTGAGACAGCGCCAGCAGGGGGTGCCCAAGGAGGTGGTCGAGATCAGCTGGCGCTGCCAGCAGCGGCTGCACCACAAGTACCGCCATCTGGGGGGACGGATCGGCCGGCAGCGGGCGATCAGCGCCGTCGCCCGGGAGCTCGCCGGCTTCGTCTGGGCGATCGGCCAGGCAGTTCAGCCCGTCGCGATGGCCGCCGCGTGATCACCAAGGGCAGGGCGGCGAGCGCCGTCGAGGTTGACACCGAAGGCCGAGAATCCTCGACGTCCCTCTGCGGTGCCCAACCCGCGCTGTTAGTCCGAGGCAGCTCGGCGACGAATCACTGTCATGCGGCACCGGCTGGGCCGACCCGCGAATATCAGGGTGATGACCGTCGCTGCTTCCTGACCTCGCCGGCGCTCCCCGCCCTCGCCCTACTTGACAAGGACTTCCATATCAGGGAACGGGCTAGACATCACCTGACGCTATCGCTGAGGGGGAAGATGCAACGAGAGTGGGCCCCGGAGGAGCTCGTCGCCGGCTGGCAGCTCGTCGAGCACAAGGGAAGAGCTTTGGGAGGCCTCAGCGTCGGCGGGCGGTCACAGACCACCCCCTGTGGCCGCGGGTGGTGCGAGCCCTCGAGACGTGGGATATCACCCGTGCCGAAGCGGCGCGGAAGCTCCACGTGCGCAAGGCGGTCCTGATCCAGGCTCTGGCGGCGTTCCCCAAAGGAGGTCCCTCAGTGGGCACCTCGGGCGAACTCGACGATGGGGCCTGATCCAGCGTTCCCAAAGGAACTCCTTCCGGAACTAGTTTGCACTTCGTCGCGCGTTCGGGAGTCCGGGGCCTACACCGCGCCCTTGCCATGGGAACGCGCCAGCGCGGCGACCGCCTCAACGGCGCCGCCCGCATTCCCGTCCGGATGCTGAATGGTGCGGCAGCTCCGGATGGTGCGAAGAACGGCGAACGAGTCCTCACTGGCGCACCGTCCCACGGCTGAGGGCCGGTGGCCGGGGGTAGTGAGATGCCTCGGCCCCCTCTCTCCGTGCCTCTCAGGCCCCTTGAGGCCCGGCTCGTTACGCGGCGCGGCCGCCATCCTCCCGATCGGGGCAACAAGCAACACCGCTGGCGGGAGTGGCCGCCATGGCCGAGACGCGCTTCGTCTTCCTCGCCGCCGCCGGCGCGGCGCCGGAGGTGGTCGCCTGCGCCGGGGTGACGCTACGCTGGGAAGAGCCGAGGGCCCTCCCCGAGATGACGGTCGAGGCCCTGGTCGAGGTCGCCGTGCTCCGCCACGGCGACCCGGCGGTGCTCCGAGCGCTGTCCCGCCGCAAGCGGGACAGCGCTCAGGTGCGCCGGGTCCTCTGACCGGACGTCAGCTGGACGACGCTGACGGCGACGCGCTGGGGCTGGCGCCGTTCCACTGACCCCACGCCCCGCCGTGGAACGAGCCACCGCCGAAGCTCCCGAAGGGACCGAACGGCCAGCCGGGATAGGTGCCGTTCACCCAGTCGGTGACCCGCGACTGCACCTCGGAGGTAAGGCTGCTCGCCTGGGTCGAGGTGAGCTTGCCGCTGCTCTCGAGGCTGCTGATCTGGCTGTCGACCGCGGTGGTCACCGCGCTGACGACGCTGTCCAAGCTCACGCTGTGGGCGGAGGCGACGTCAGCGATGGTCTGGCCCCCGGCCAGGTCGGACTCCAGGGTGGAGGCGGTGACGCCGTTGCCGATCGCGGTGGCCGCCGCCTGGAGCGCCGTCTGCTCCCCGAGCCCGGCGCCTGCACCCGGACCGCTGGCGGGCCGGGTCTGGTTCACGAAGTCGGTGACCATCTTGGTCAGGTTCGACTCCATCTGGGTCGCCTGGCTCGAGGTGATCTTGCCGTTGGAGACGAGGTTGTTGATCGCCGTGGTCTCGTCGCCCACCAGGGCGGTGATCACCGCCTGGCCGCTGCTGCCGTTGGCGCCCGCCACCTCGGCGACCGTCTGGCCGGACTGGAGGTCGCTCTGCAGGGTCTGCTCACTGACCCCGATGGTGGTGGCCGCGTCCTGGAGCAGGTTCACCCCGGCGAAGCCGCCCCGGATATGCGCACCCGGGGAGGGGCTGGCTGTCGTGTCCGAGGTCGTGGCCGCCGCGACGGTCGGCACCGGGCCAGTTGCCCGGGTGATCAGGAATCCGCCCACTGCGCTGCCCAAGACCAGGCCGCCCAGGGCGGTGGCGATGGCGGCGCCCCGGCGCAGACCGAAAAAGCGCCCGCGCCGGGCCGATGGCGGGGAGTCATCGAAAGAGTCGGGCACCGAGTCGTCATCCCCAGGGGACGGCGCCTCGTTAGAAGCGTCTTCGTTCATCACGATCTCCAAGCTGTAGGCGAGGCAGACCTGCCGTCGGCCCGCCCGGGGGAAGCTCGGGTGCGGACAGACACTGACCCGGAGTATGGGTGACGCGCCTTTCGACTCGGTGACACCGTCGCGGCGCCACGGCCCTCGCCAGAAGGTCCGGCTGGTGAGGTGGGTGGTGAGCCCTCACCCACCGCTTCCGGTCCGATCCGCTCAGAGGTGGCAGGTACCCCGCTTCGCTTCTCGAAGTACTGCTGCTGATACTCCTCGGCCTCCCGAAGCGCTCTGACAGCTTCAGCGCCTCAGCGCCGTCAGCCTCCCCCTGGAGGTCGGAGCCTCACGTTCGCGTGAGCGCACCCTGGGGCGCGTGCGCTGCTTCCGGCGCGATGTCGCCCGTCTCCAGGTTGACCAGGTGGCCGATGACGATGATCTGGCCGACGCAGAAGAAGAAGGTGAGCAGCAAGGGGAGGGCAAGGAGCAGGGCGGCGCTGCCGTTGTCCGAGGTTGACCGGAGGTAGATCGGGAAGATCAGCGTCAGCGCCTCCAGGAGAGCGCCGGCGGAGAGGGCGCCGGTCAGCACGTGGACGAGCCGCTGACGGCGGTTCGGGACGAAGCCGTAGACGACGATGAAGAGCAGGGTCGCGAGCACCGTGCCGGCGACGAACTGAACCACGTAGAGGGCGATGCGGGGGCCGCCCGTCGCGGTGACGATGCCGGGCAGGCTGACCAGTGAGGTGGGCAGGTGCTTGGCGGGGACCGAGAGGAGCGCCGAGGACACCAGCACCGGGATCAGCAGCAAGGAGAAGACGACGGTCATCCCCACGGCTCTCGCCCGCCGCCGGAGGAACCTGCGCGGCTCGACACCCGAGAGGGTGCTGAGACCGCAGTCGACGCAGCTGAAGAGCGACGAGCCGCACCAGAGCAGGCCGGCGAAGCTGAGCAGGCCGAGAAGCCAGGACTTCTTGCGGATGCTGTCGAGGACGGTGAGGACCCGCCGCGGCTCGACGTGGAACAGGATCGCCATCTCCCGAGCGAGGTAGAGCTCGAAGCTCTGGGCGTTGAACAGCAGCGCCATCGCCGTGGCTAGCACGAGCAGGATGGGGATGAAGGCAAAGAGGGCGTTCCACGCCATGTTGGTCGCCCAGTGGCCGGCGTTGGCGGCGGCATACCGGCGGACGACCCTCACCACCAGGGACCGTCGCAGGCGTGAGAACTTCGGCACGTTCCGGCCGAGGCGCGTGGACAGGCGCCCCCTGTCGGGCGCGGCAAGGACCGCTTGCTGATCGGCTACGTCGGCGACCACCTTCCCGTCTCCCTGAGCCGGGCGTAGAGGGACGTCACCGCCCGCGGAAGAGTGGTTCACGGCGTTGCCGGTCAGGGTAGCGAAGATGCGGAGCAGCCCGCTCCGATCTCACAGCACCAGCGTCGGGTCGAGGCCGCGGTTCAGGACCAGTCGACCAGAGACGCGGCGACGAGGGTCGGAGCAGCCGGCGCGTCGCCTCCAGGCCCCAGGTGTTAGCGCTCACGGAAACCACTCGAACGCTCACGAAGGTGTCACTGGCTACTAGAGCCCGGGACCGTGGGCGAGAGGTGCGACCCGCGGGCGAACGAGACCGCGTTACGTTCCGGTCCGTGCAGAGCGTCCGCCTCCTCACTCCTTCCCCCGGCCAGGGCGACCCGCCTCGGGCACCGCCCGTTGCGCGTCACCAGTCGATCGTGCCTGGAGCGGCGCACAACCGCGAGACTAGGGATCATTCCGAGAATGAGTACTGATCCCCGCAGCGGCGAGGCTTTGGGCGTGGCCGGGAATCCCAGCACTGAACTGAACTCATCCGGCTGTCGGGGAGCGGGGACTCGAACCCCGGACCCCCTGGTCCCCAGACTGAATTTTAGTCGAGTCCGGAAACTGGAATTGCCTGGAATCGCCTGGACATGGCTGGACTTGGTTGGACACAGCGCCGACTTCCCCTCCTCCATGAGAGGCAGGGCACGTCAGAGCTCCCAGCATCTCCCGGGGCGGCTTACCCGTGGTCAAAGCAGCGCCAGGAAGGCCGCCGGCGAGAGCACAGAAGGGGAAACCGCGGTGAGAGTGGTGAGGTCCTGGTCGCGCCTAAAGTGCGAAGCCCCGCTTCTTAGAACCCCGCGCCCCCTCGCATCGGTGGCAGCGCCGCGTGAAGCTCCCCCGCTCAGGGACGCCTACATGATCCCCACTGCCATCATCGCCCGGAGCAGCGCCGAGAGCACGTCGGGGTCGGTGCGGACGTCGATGAGCGCTGGCACGCCAGCACTGGCAGCGCGCTCCAGCGCCGGCCGGAGATCGGCGAGATGCTCGACGCGCTCGCCGCGGCAGCCGAGGGACTCCGCGAGGAGGTCGTAGCGGGCGTCGGCGAGGGCGCTGACAACCTCCCGGCCGAACAGCTCCCGCTGTTCGTGCCGGACGTCCCCCCAGCCGCCGTTATTGGCGACGACCACGATGACCGGCAGGTGGTGGCGTGCTGCGGTCTCCATCTCCATCGCGCTCATGCCGAAGGCGCCGTCGCCGGTGATCAGCACCACCGGCTCCTCCGGCCGGGCCACCTTCGCGGCCAGGGCGAAGGGGAGACCGACTCCCAGCGTCCCGAGGGCGGTCGTGGTGGTGAGCATCCGGCCCGGCCGCTCAGCGTCGGTGTAGGCGAGCGCCCAGGTGAGGATGTCGCCGCCGTCGGCCACCAGGGTGGACGCCCCGCCCCAGGCCTCGCGAGCGAAGGCGGCGACCTCGCGCACCAGCGCCCCGGGGTGCACCAGCGTTCCCGTGTAGTCGTCGACCTGCTGGTCCCACTCCTGCCGGGAGGTGCCGACCAGCTCGCGACCGAGCTCCAGCCACGCCGTGCCGGAGCCGCTGCGCAGCCCGCTCGCGGTCATCTGGGTCATCACCTCGCGGATGTCGCCCAGCACCGCGATGTCCGCGCGCCGGCTGCCGCCCACCTGATCGGAGGAGATGTCGACCTGGATGAGCGTCTGGTCTTCGCGGAAGAGCGGATGGCCGCCGTAGACGAGGTTGCCGTTGAAGGCGCTGCCCAGGATCAGCACGCAGTCGGAGGAGAACACCGCCCTGCCGCCGTGGACCAGCGAGCCGAGGCACCAGGGGTGGCCGTCCGGGATCAGGCCGCGCGCCGCGCTGGTGGTGGTGACCGGGATCTCGGCGGCGCTGCAGAAGGCGGCGATCGCCTCTCCGGCGCCGGACCAGAAGGCACCGCCACCGGCCAGCACCATCGGCCGGGTCGCGGCCTTGAGCGCGTCAAGCGCCCGCCCCAGCTCGACCGGCGAGGCCGCCGACCGGGTCGGCGACGCCGGGAATCCCCAGTGTCCCGCAGCCGGATCCAGCCGGGCCTGGAAGATGTCGTGCGGCACCTCGAGATAGACGGCCCCGGGGCGCCCGCTCACCGCCTGGTGGAAGGCCTCGTCGGTGAGGCGCTGGAGATTCTGGGCGTCGTAGACGACCGCCCGCCACTTCGCGAGCGTGGCGAGCATCCCCTCCTGGTCGATGTCCTGAACCGTTCCCCGGCCGCGGCGGTCGAGGGCGGTGCGGCCGCCGACCATGATCAGAGGGACGTTCCAAGTGGCGGCGTCCGCGAATCCGGTGAGCGCGTTGGTGAAGCCAGGCCCGGCGGTGACCGCGGCGACACCGGGGCGGCCGGTGGCGAGCGCGAAGCCCTCGGCCGCCATCGTGACGGTGCCCTCGTGGCGCATGCCGATCATCCGGACGCCCGCATCGGCACAGCCGTCGAGCAACTCGAGGATGTGGCCGCCCACCAGGGTGAAGAGCGCCTCCACGCCGTGGACGCGGAGGCGCTCAGCCATCAGGCGCCCACCGTGAGGCGGGCGGGTGGGGCTCTCAGCCGCGGCCGCCATCATGCCGGAAGCTTACTGAACCGTCCTGCGCAGACGGGCCGCCAGGGATCCGCCGGCAAGCTAGGGGACGTGGGCCAGCTCCACGGGGAGGAGGGCCGGCGGAGCTGGGGACGGCCGGCTGCCGAGATGGACCCGGGCCAGCGCGGCCAGGACAAGGAGCGACGACGGGCCCCGCGGCAGCACGAGGTCCCGGCTCTCCCAGTGGGTGGCGAACTTCGCCTTGAAGTGGGAGAGCCCCCGATAGCTGTAGCCGCGTCGGCCGCGGCGGTAGAGGCTGGCACGGGCACGGCGGACCAGCCGGCCGTCGGGAGCGTCGCCGAGGCTTTCCCGAAAGGCCACGGCGCCCAGCGACACCCGCCGTAGGCCGAGGGCCCGAGCCGCCTCGATGGCGGCCACGACGCAGAGGTCCACCGCGCCATGGGCTGCATCGGACCGCCACCGGCCGAGGTCGAGCGCGATCCCGTCGTCGCCCACCCGAACCCACGAGCAGAAGGCGTGAAGGCGCCCCTCCCGGTCGCGAGCGACCGTGTACCAGGTCTCGGTGTCGACCGCCTCGCCGAGCCGGCCCAGTGAGAAGCCGATCTCGCGCCCGCCGCGCCGGCTGAGCCAGGCGGTGGAGACCGACGCCGCCTCTGCCCAGAAGGGGTCCGAGGGCGGGGGCCCGGCCAGCGTCGCGGACTCCAGGCCTGCGCGCCGAGCCCGAGCCACGTCGTGCCGCGCGTCAGCGCGCGCGGGGGTTCGGAGGTCGAACGCGGCGATGTCGACCACCGCTTCCTCGCCGAACTTGACGACACGGAGGCCGAGGTCGCGGTAGAGGCCCCGGAGCGAGGCGTCGGTCTGGAAGAAGCAGGGGACCCGCCTCCGCGCGGTGCAGAGGGCGAGGAACGCGCCGGACACCCCGGCCCGGTCCGTCCCCCGGGCAAGCGGATCGCCGGCCGCCACCGCCACTCCCCAGCGGACCTGGTAGCTGACGGCTCCAGCCGGGCTGATCAGGCAGCTCTTGGGACCGCTCCCGGCGAAGCAGGACATGTGGGTCCGGCCGTGGAGGAGACGGAGCCGTTCGATATCCGCGGGGTCGCCGGGCGGGGCGGTGGGGCTCCCGGTCGTGGCTCGGACAGCCAGCGCCGCGGCCGCACCGACCATCGCGACCAGTGCCACCGCGAGCAGGGCCAGGTTCTCCGGCTTGGCCATGATCAGCACCCCGGTGAGCACCGCCACCAACGCGGCCACCATGAGCGGCCGCGAGCGCAGCGCACTCCCAGCGGCGGCTGCGAGGAGGCCGAAGGCCACCACGACCGGCCCCAGCGCGTGGCCGAGGAGCATGGGATGCTGGGCCGCCAGGAGCGCCACCGGCTGGAGGACCTCGGTCACCGGGCCATTGTCGAGCCCCGACCTGGGCTCGCGAGCGAGCGTTTCCTGCTCTCGCGCTACGGTGCCAGGCCGCAGCCCGCCAAATGCAGCACCACGTCCATGTCCAGGTGCCGGTCGACCAGGTCGGCCAAGCCGTCGAGCACCTGGGTGAGAGGGCGCGGCGACTCCCGGCCGACGAGCGCCATGAGCACCTTCGGATCTTCCGCCAATCCGTGCAGGTACACGGCCAGGATGGAACCGCCCACCAATCCCGACCCGTCGGTGAACGCCGGGGCGAGAGGCGGCCGGCCGCGCGTCTGCCCGAAGTGGACCTCGTAGCCCTCCACGCAAAGGCCCGCCAGGTCAGCCCATGGCGCCGGGAGATCAGCTCGAAACTGACAGGATGGCCGACCGACCCACTTGGTGGGCCCGAGAGATGTGGTGGCCGGCAGCAGACCCAGGCCCCGCGACGTCCCGCCACCCTCGACGCCGTGGGGGTCCTCTACGACCTCGCCGAGAATCTGGGCACCCCCGCAGACAGCCAGGAGCCGCACGCCTCGACGGTGGGCCGAGAGGATGGCGGCATCCACTCCGGTCGTCCGCATCCAGGCCAGGTCGGTCATGGGGAGCTTGGATCCGGGCAGCACCACGAGCTCGGCGTCGGCGAGGTCTGCCGGTTTGGTGGCCCATCGGCAGTCGCTCGCCTCGCGCAGCTGCCACCACTCGTCAAGGTTCGAGGCAGCTGGCCCCCGGACGATGCGGACCCGCCGCCCGGAGCCACTGGACGGCCCGGGAGCGGCACCGTCCTCGTCGGGCAGCCCATGGTCGACCATCGGCACCACGCCGAGGGTGGGCACGCCGGTCTTCTGCTCGAGGATGGCGGGGCCCGGATCGAGAAGCGCTGGATCGCCCCGGAAGCGGTTGAGGACGAAACCGGCGACGCGCCGGCGATCGATCGGATCGAGCAGCGCCCAGGTGCCGTAGAGATGGGCGAAGGCACCGCCGCGATCGATGTCGCAGACGATCAGCATCGGTGCGTCGGCGTGGCGGCCGATGCGGAGATTGGCCAGGTCGACACCGGCCAGGTTCACCTCCGCCGGGCTTCCCGCTCCCTCCAGCACCACGATGTCGGTGTCGCCCGCCACACGGTCGTAGGCGTCGCGCACGATCTCCCAGAGGTACGGTGCCCGCTCCCGCCAGGGCATCTCGGTCAGCACCCGGTCGACCTGGCCCAGCACGACCACCTGGCTCCGGATGTCTGCCTCGGGCTTGAGCAGGATTGGGTTGTGGTCGACAGACGGGGTCACTCCGGCGGCAAGAGCCTGGAAGTACTGGGCGGCCCCAATCTCGCCGCCCTGAACCACCCGGGCGTTGTTGGACATGTTCTGGGCCTTGAACGGTGCGACGCGAAAGCCGCGGCGGCGAAGCGAGGCGCACAACCCCGTCGCCAGCACGCTCTTGCCAGCCCAACTCGACGTTCCGGCAACCATGAGCGCCCCCACGCAGCGATTCTGCACCTCAGTGGACCGGTCCACGAGCCACCACTTTGGATCAGGTCGACCCTGCCTTCCAGAGGCCTCTGTCCTCGATCCTCGTGGTTTGGTATGGTCGTCTATGAGCCGGAGCCAGCTGAGGAGCTGACCCAGGGAACCCGGTATGAATCCGGGGCTGACGCGCAGCGGTATGGGTGACGAGCAGGCAGCGTCCACTGGACCAGGTGGGTCCGGGAAGGAGCCTGTGAGGATGACCCCGAGCCCGAAAACCTGCCGGCTCCCCCGCCCATAACGCGGGGAACGGCAGACCGCGGCCTCGCGACACAGGCCGCCACCGGAGGTGATCCACCGTGGTCGAGACAGCGCTCCTTGGCTTTCCCCGCATCGGCCCCCACCGAGAGCTGAAGCAGGCACTTGAGCGTCACTGGTCAGGCAGGGCCCCGGCCGAGAATCTCGATCAGGGAGCGACGAGCATCCGTCGTGAACACATCCAAGGCGCGGTGCGAGCGGGGGTGGACGTCGTCCCGTGCAATGACTTCTCGCTGTACGACCACGTTCTGGACACCGCTGTCCTGGTTGGCGCTGTCCCAGCCCGGTTCGCAGCGGTTCCTTCCGCTGCGCATGAGCGTTACTTCGCGATGGCGCGGGGCACTGCAACGGTCAAACCGCTCGAGATGACCAAGTGGTTTGACACGAACTATCACTATCTCGTCCCCGAGATCGACGCCGGCACGAGGTTTGCCCTGCAGGCCGACAAGCTGCTCTCGGAGTTGCGCGACGCGCGTGAATGGGGAGTTCGAGCACGTCCTGTCGTGCTCGGCCCTCTGTCATTCCTACTTCTGGCAAAGTCGCACAACGCCGCCCTCCCACTCTCGCCCCTCCTCGACCGGCTCGTTCCCGTCTACGAGGAACTGCTGACGGCCATCTCCGACGCTGGCGGGTCTGAGGTGCAGATCGACGAGCCCTGCCTCGTGACCGACGTCACGGACGACGAGCTGATGGCCTTTGAGGGTGCGTGGCAACGCCTCGTCACGGCGCGTCCGACTCTGCAGATCACATTGGCGACGTACTTCGGCGGTTTGGGAAAGAACCTCGAGCGGATCATCTCGCTGCCCGCTGCGGAATTCCATCTCGACCTGGTTCGAGCGCCCGAGCAACTCGACAGGGCGATCACGGCGCTCTCCTCCTCGGCCCGCCTCTCTCTCGGAGTGGTCGATGGACGGAACATCTGGATCGCGGACCTGGAGTCGTTGATCGCCCTGATCGAGCCAGTCATCGAGAAGCTGGGCGCCGATCGCGTGCGCCTCGCGCCTTCTTGTTCCCTCTTGCACGTGCCGTACAGCGCAGAAGGTGAGGAGCGTCTCGATGCGCGCGTCCGGTCGTGGTTGGCATTCGGCCAGGAGAAGCTCGGTGAACTGCAACTCCTGAAAGCCGCACTCGGCGCCGATGGTGAGACCCGGCGCGAGCTGATCGCGGCCAACCACTCGGCCGTGATGTCGAGACGGACGTCCACCCTGACCCACGACCCGGCGGTCGCCGACCGGCTGCAGGCCATCCGTCCCCGGGACCTCGAGCGCCGATCGCCGTACGCACAGCGTGCGGAGTTGCAAGCTCAGCGACTCAAGCTCCCCGAGCTCCCCACGACCACGATCGGCTCCTTCCCCCAGACGAAGGAGATCCGTGAGGCGAGGCGACGACATGAGTCCGAGGTGATGTCAACGGAGGACTACGAGGCGTTCCTTCGCGATCAAATTCGGTTCGTGGTCGAGTTTCAGGATCGTCTGGGCTTGGACGTCTTGGTGCACGGAGAGTCCGAGCGCAACGACATGGTGCAGTACTTCGCCGAGCAGCTCAACGGGTTCGCCATCTCCGCGCACGGTTGGGTCCAATCATATGGCTCGCGCTGCGTCAAGCCCCCAATTCTCTTTGGCGACGTCACCAGACCCATGCCAATGACGGTGCGTTGGTGGAGACATGCGCAGAGTTGCACGCGCAAACCGGTCAAGGGAATGTTGACGGGGCCGGTGACCATCCTGCAGTGGTCATTCGTTCGCGACGACCAGCCACGGGCGGAGACCTGTCAGCAGATTGCGCTCGCCATCCGGGACGAAACCCTCGATTTGGAGAGAGCCGGTGCGCAGATCATCCAGATTGACGAGGCCGCCCTGCGCGAGGGCCTCCCGCTCCGACGTGCGGACCAGGAGCATTACGTGCGCTGGGCGGTCGACTGCTTTCGATTGGCGGCCAATGGGGTGGCCGACGCAACGCAGTTGCATTCGCACATGTGCTACTCGGAGTTCAACGAGATGATCGAGCACATCGCCCGGATGGATGCCGATGTCATCTCGATCGAGGCCTCGCGGTCGCAGATGGATCTACTTGACGCGTTTCGGGATTTCCGTTACCCGAACGCGGTCGGTCCGGGTGTCTACGACATCCACTCTCCGCGTATTCCGACTGCCGAGGAGATCGTCGGGTTGCTCCACGAGGCGGAGGGCCGCATACCCCGCGAGCGGTTGTGGGTGAACCCCGATTGCGGTCTCAAGACCCGTGGATGGGAAGAGGTCACCCCGGCGCTCGAGCATCTCGTCGAGGCGGCCCGGTCCCTGCGCGCCGGCACGGGCGCCAGGATCTCATAGATCCAATGTGTCGCCCCGCCCGAGCTGCTCTCGATCGGCTGCCTCCGTACGCGACCATGGGCGTCGGATCGCTACCCGGCGTTGATCCGGTCGTTGCCGTCGGCCATGTCTTGGAGTCGTACGACATTCCGTTTTGTCCACAGCTTCCCGCCCTCGACGGCAACATGATCGACGAGTGGCTCGGCGTGCCACCCGGTCGCTGCGGGTGGTCGCCGGAGCGGGACCGCAAGCAGGCTCGGGCCTGGGGCGCGTTTCTCGCCGCCGTTGTCGCCACGCCGCCGGCTCACACCGTGGTCAAGCTCCAGGTGACCGGCCCGGTGACGCTGTGCTGGGCGCTCGAGGAGCGTGGGAGCGAACCGGCTGCGACGTTCGCGCGCGACGTGGCCGAATGGCTGGCCAGCAATGTGCGGACGCAGATCGATGCTCTCAGCGACCGTGGCATGGACTGTCTGCTGGTTGTTGATGAGCCGGCACTCGACCTTCTTCCCACCCGTCGAGGTCTCGTTGAGGCATGGGAGCCCCTACGGACGGTCGGTTCGGCATGGGGCCTCCATCTCTGCTGCGCGCCACCCTGGGAGCTTGTTGAGGAGGCGTCTCCCGATTTCCTCAACATAGACCTCGTGCACCATCCCCTGGACGAAGAGGCAGCTGGCTCCCTCTGCAATCTTCTGCGCACGGGCACCACGGTGGCGTGGGGCGTCACCCCTACGACCGCCATGGGGGGGCCGGCCGCCGCGACGCGTCTTCTTGACACCGCCATTGCACAGGTCGTCGGACACGGCCTCGATCAGGACGATGTCGGACGCCACAGCGTACTGACCGCCTCATGTGGCACGGGCGCCAATTCCCTGAGTGAGGAGTCGTCCGTCGCCGCCACCCTCCAATGTGTTGCAGCGATTGCCAGCCGGAGGGAGAGTCGGTCGTTGATAGCCCGCTTCGAGACACAAGGGAAGGAGTGGTCGGGGGTGGCGGGAGTCGATCACAAGCCTTGAGTGCAAGGAGGTGAAGGCTGCGTCACCGCAGTCGGTGGGCGCTGTCTTCCGGGATCTCCTGAGGGTCGTCGGAGTGCAGCAGCGCCGCCAGCAGTTCCACGCCCTCAACCACCCGCGGCCCGGGACGAGAGAAGCAGGCGTTGGCGTCGACGGCGTAGACGCGGCCGAGCCCCTCAGCTTCGGGCCGCGACAGCAGAGCTGGGGCCTGAGCCACCGCTCCGGCCAGGTCAAAGCCGCACGGAGAGAAGACGGTGACGTCCACCTGCTCGGCTTCGATCTCGTTCCACGTGAGTCGCCGCGACCGTGCGCCTCGCGCAGCCAACACGGGTGTCCCTCCGGCCGCGACAATCATGTCGGGGACCCAATGGGCGGCATTGAAGGGAGGATCGGGCCACTCCAGTACCAGGACCCGGGGCCGCGGTCGTCCCGAGACGCGCTCTTGCACTGCTTCAAGCCGTTGGCGAAGGCGGGCCATCAAGTCCCGGGCGCGGTCGCGTGTGCCGGTCGGCCCGCCCGACGCTGCTCATCGTCGGAGTAGGGACAATGGTGGCAGCCGCTTCCGCAGCAGTAGCCGCGTGCCAGCAGCGCCGAAGACGTGAACACGAGGAACCCGCTGGATGGGTCAACGTAGGTCAGCCGGCCAGCGGCTACCGCGCTGTCGTGAGCCACCTGCGCCGCCGGGCTGATCGCGGGCGGCGGCATTGTTGACCGAATAGTGACGCGTGCCCCGGGGGTTGGGAGCCGCGCAGCAGTAGTTTTGACAGTGTCAAGGGTAAGGCGCTATCATGACAGTGTCATTGATGGAGTTCGGGGCCAACCGAGGTTCCCGGACGGTTGTGGAGGTAGCAGCATGAGTAGCGCAGTGGTTGTCCCCCGTGCGGAGCCGGCGGCCGAGGTCGGCGTCGCCGCCGAGCTTCAGTCGACCCTGGTTGAGCTGATCGATCTGAGCCTGATCGCCAAGCAGGCCCACTGGAACGTGAGCGGCCCGCTCTTCCGGCCGCTTCACCTGCACTTCGACGAGATCGCCGACGAGGCTCGGGGTTGGGCCGACGACGTGGCTGAGCGCCTCGAGGCCATCGGGGTGGCTGCCGATGGGCGCACCGCGTCCGTGGCGGCCGGCTCGGGGTTGGCCGCCATGCCCGAGGGGAAGGTGGAGGGCGCGGCGGCGGTGCGGCTGGTCTCCGACCGGCTGGACCGGATCGCAGAGCGGGTCCGCCAGCGGGTCGAAGGTCTGGATGGCGGTGACGCGCTGAGCCAGGACGTACTCATCGAAGTGGGCCGCGGTCTGGAGAAGCAGGGGTGGATGCTGCGCGAGCAGGCCGTCTGAGAGTCGATGGGCTTGCCGACGAGCTGAGGGGAGCGGGGCTACGGGCGACTCGGCCCCGCCTCCTCGTCCTGGGATTCCTGCGCGAGCACCACGGGCACCACTCCGCCGAGGAGGTGACGGCGGCCCTCACCGCAGCCGGCGAGCCGCTGCTGCGCGGTTCGGTGTACAGCGTGCTGGGGGGGTTGGTCGGCGCCGGGCTCGTCCTCGTCGCCGACACCGGCCCTGGGCGCTCTCTCTATGAGGCGAGTGATGCCTGGCATCACCACTTCGTCTGTCGGGTCTGCGGCGCCGTGGTCGACGTACCCTGCGTCGTGGGGGCACGGCCCTGCCTCGAAGCCGGGCTGGTCGGCGCCGAGGTCGACGAGGCCCAGGTCATCTTCCGGGGTCGATGCGCCGCCTGTGCCGCGGCGGCGGGGTGACTTTGCCTTCGAGCTGAGGGTCACCCCGCCGGCTTCGGAGACGGTCCGATACCGCCGCCTCCTGAAGCGCTGGCCGATCTGTCTCCTCCGCTCCTCGTACCGCGCGCGCTGGCGTCAAGATCGGGGGCACCCGCATGAGAGTCGGTCTGGGTTGCGCCTCTCGGTCGGCGCGGCGTGGCTTGCGCCTTTCGGTGAGGGAAACAGGACGGTGCGTAGGCCAGGAACCTCGGGGCGCTCCAGGTGGCGCCCGTGGGCGGGGGGGGCGGGGCGGGGTCGTCGTGGGCGGCCTTGG
>PMYJ01000228.1 GCA_003170875.1 Candidatus Dormiibacterota bacterium
CCGAACGGGTGGTAGGCGATGATGAGGACTGCCCCGAAGGCGCCCATGGCTCGGGCCCATGTCACCGCCAGCGCGTTGGCCAGCCCGGGGGCGGCCAGCGGTACTGTCACCCGCCTCCAGGTGCGCCAACGGCCGTCCCCGAGGAGTGCCGCGGCCTGCTCCAGCGCCGGATCGACCGTGGCGAAAGCGGCCATGGCGCCCAGTACGTAGAAGGGCACCGACTCGTAGATCTCGGCCACGACGAGGGCGAAGAAGGTATCCGAGGCGGTCAGGTTGAGGTGGCTGAGGGCGGCCCCGATGGGGGTGGCCGGCCCGACCATGAAGATCAGCAGAAGGCCGATCACGAGCGGCGGGGTGAGCAGTGGCAGGATCACTCCGGCCTCCCAGATCCGGGGAAAGGGCAGCCGGCCCCGGGCCATCAGGTAGGCGAGCGGGGTGCCCAGCAGCAGGATTACCGCCAGAGCTACCAGCGAGGCCGTCACCGAGGTGAGCAGCGGTTGGAAGGCGCCCGGTTGGCTCAGGGCGCTCACCACCGAAGCCGGGGTGAGGTGGGCCAGCAGGGTGATGAACGGCCCCAACAGAGCCACCCAGACGATCAGCGCTCCGACCACTGCGGCGCCGGTGCTCACCCTCACACCGGCGCCGTGCATTGCCATCGAAGCTGGCGGATTGGTCAACTGCTTGTGGTGAGATCCCGTATCCGCTGAGGAGCGGCCGATGCCTGACCCAGCAGCGTGGGAGACAGCAGCGTATAGCCCTCACTCTTGAGGATGCTGCGCGCCGTCGAACTGAGCAGGAATTCCACGAAAGCGATGGCGGCTGGGGTGGCGGGATTGCTCGCGGTGCTCAGCACCGAGGCTTCGAGATCGAGCAGGGAGCCATTGACCACGGTACCGGTCGAGAGCGTCATCGAGGCCGACTCATAGATCGAGGCGTCGCTGGGGTCACCGAAGTTGATCTGGTCCGGAAGGGCGACGTAGGGAAGGCCAAGCTGGACCGCCTGGGGGAGGTAGGCGCTGGCGGCGTCCAGCTCGCCCGCCTGCAAGGTGGGCTCCAGCGCGGTCTCCGAGAAGATCTGCGAGCTGTCGTTGGATCCGCCCAGAACGGCGTTGGCAGTGGCCGCGCTGATCCCGAGGTACTTTTCCGCCAGGCCGACCATCTCGACAAAGCCCTGGCCCTGAGAGTCCAGCGCCGGGTCAGTGCGGCCGAGCTTGAAGCCGGGGGTCGCCATCAGGGTGAAGAGGTCGGTCATGGGCAGCTTGCCCTCAGAGATCTTCTTCAGCTCTGGGGCGTGGGGGCCCTGAGGGTAGTAAGCGACCGCCAGCGGGCTGGCGGCGAACTGCACCGCCCAGGTGGTGAAGGCTGGTTCCACCAGGGCCATGGGGGCCGACCCGATCGGTACGAGCACGTTGGGGGTGAGTTCGCCTGCCGCGATCTCCTGGGCGAGCCCGATGCTGCCAGCTGATTGATTCTGGTACTCGTCGCCGGTCTTCGCGATGAAGGGCGGGCCCATGTACTTGTCCATCAGCAGCTGGAGCGAACCGGCGCTCGCCACGTTGGCCAGGCTGGGGATCACTGTGCTGGGTGAAACCGTGGGGCTCGATGAGACGGCGCTGCTGGACCTGCAGCCCCCCGCGACCAACGTCACCAGCGCCGTGAGTGCGACAGCAAATCTCGAACGAAAAGCACGCACGAACTCCACCTCCGTCCGCCCCCTCATCGATGACCATCACTGATCGTGCATAACTCTAGCATAGGCTCAAAGACCAGTACCACGAGGGATAACCTCGGAGTTGCCTATGCGTCCACATAGCGGACAGGAGCGCCGTGGGGCGCGCGCACAGGACCGCGATGCCCCTCGCTTCCGTTGACCCGTGACCCGCCCCGGAGGGCGGATTCACGTTTCCTATGCCGAAGCGCCGTGTGCACCCGCCCGGGCGCCGACCCAGCTCGCCACGATGATGCCCGTCACGTTCGCGCCCGCTCCGGATTCGCGAAGCCGGGCAATCAGATCTTCTCGATCATCATCGAGGTCGCTTTCACCAATGCCACCACCTCGTCTCCCTCGCGAAGCCCGAGCTCTTCGATGGAGTCACGGGTGACCGCCGCCGTGAGCAGGAACGGACCGGCTTCGATCTCCACCAGCGCCATCACCCCGTCGGCCTCGATCGAGAGCACCCGGCCCAGCATGCGGTTGCGAGCGGAGAGATGCGCTCCCGTCCGGTGGCGTTCCGGAATTGCCCTCAGGCGCCGCACTTCCCCTGCGGGCACCAGGCGCCGATTGTCCGCGTCGCGATGGGTGCGCAACTTCCCGGCGCGATCCCAGCGACGCAGCGTGTCCACGCTGACCCCGATCGCCCGCGCCGCCTCGCCCAGAGTGAGATCCTTCTCCCTGGCCATTCACACAGTCATAGCACAAGCCCCTCGACAGTGGGTGGTGGGTCCGTTTGAACCATCCCGCTACCCAGCCGCCGCCNNGGTAGGGGCCCGGGATTGGGCCCGGCTGGTCGGTGCTGGACTGCGGCTCGGCTATGATGAATTCTCGGAGCTATGCAGCAACCTGGGGTGAGCCCACGATGAGTACTGCGCCCGCGGCTCGTCGCGCCCTGACAGACGGAGACGGCGCCTTTCCGCGGGACGGTGAAGGTCGTCCTGTACCTCTCCACGATTCTCTGGATCGCCCGCTACGCGACCTGCGCATATCGGTCACCGATCGCTGCAACTTCCGCTGTCCCTACTGCATGCCCCGGGACCACTATGGTCCAGGCCACCGATTCCTTCCCGTCGGTGAGCAGCTCAGCGCCGACGAGATCGTTCGGCTGGCCAGCATCTTCGTCTCCCTGGGTGTGACCAAGATCCGCCTCACCGGGGGAGAGCCGCTGCTCCGCCCTGACCTCGTCGACATCGTGCGCCGGTTGCACGGTCTCGGCATCCCGGACCTTGCCCTCACCACCAACGGAGCCTTACTCGGTCGCTTGGCGGGTCCCCTGGCGCGCGCTGGGCTCCGCCGACTCACCGTCAGCCTGGACTCTCTCGACCCGGCGATCTTCGCCGCGATGAGCGATTCACGGGTTGATCTTGCCGAGGTGCTGGCGGGGATCTCCGCCGCTCAGGCGGCCGGCCTCCATCCGATCAAGCTCAACTGCATGGTCCGGCGAGGGGTGAACGAGGGCAGCATCCTCGACCTGGTTGATCTCGCCCGCTCTGCCGGGCTAGTCCTCCGTTTCATCGAGTATATGGACGTCGGGTCGTCGAACGGCTGGCGGCGCGACGAAGTGGTCACGGCTCAGGAGATCCTGGACGTGGTGAGCCGCGAGCATCCGCTGGTGGAGGAGGCTCGCCAGCCGAGTGCCGTCGCCCGGCGTTACCGGTTTGCCGACGGACGCGGGGAGGTGGGTGTCATCGCCTCGGTGAGCCGGCCTTTCTGCGGCGACTGCACCCGAGCCCGGCTTGGCTCGGACGGGCACCTTTACACCTGCCTCTTCGCGATCTCCGGGCTGGATCTTCGTGGGGCGCTCCGCGGCGGCGCTGGCGACGATGACCTGCGTCAGCTTGTGAGTGCGTGCTGGCAACGGCGCGCTGATCGCTACTCCGAAGTGAGGGCATCCCTCACCTCCTCGTTACGACGGATCGAGATGTCCTACATCGGCGGGTGATGTCGCGCCGTGAGCGGTATCGCCGGCGAGCAGCAGCAGTGCGTGGGGCAGCGCCTTCCAGAGTGCCTTCAGTCCTTGGTCAACGGCCCGAGGGCTACCCGGGAGCGCGATCACGAGTCGGCCCTGGCTAACCCCCACCACTTGTCGCGATAGCATGGCGTGGGGTGTGCTGCGAAGGCCCTCCCGGCGCATCGCTTCGGCCATGCCCGGGATCTCGTAGTCGAGAAGGGGTGAGATCGCCTGCGGCGTGACGTCGCGGGGCCCGAGGCCGGTGCCCCCGCTGAGCACGACCAGGTGCGCCCCCACCAGGACGGCCCGGAGCGCCGCCCGGATGGCCTCGATCTCGTCCGGCACCAGGCGGCGGTCAGTGATGTCGGCAGGCAGTTCCGCGAGCCGGCTGACGATCAGGTCACCGCTCGGATCATGCGTGGTCTCGCCGCGCGCCCGGCTATCGCTCACGGTGATGACCGCGGCCCGCCACCTCATCACGGACGATGGACGTCGCCACTGCGGCCGCCGCTCTTGCTGAGCAGTCGCACCGACTCGATGGTCATCCACGGATCCGCGGACTTCAGCATGTCAATGACAGTGAGGCTTGCCACCGTGGCCGCGGTCAGGGCCTCCATCTCCACACCGGTCGATCCAGCGCAGCGAGCAGAGCTCACGATATGGACCCCGGGTGGGGACTCCTCGACGGTCACCTGCACATCCAGGTGGGTGAGGGGAAGCGGATGGCAGAGGGGGATCAGCTCGGGGGTGTGCTTGGCGCCCATGATCCCGGCGAGGCGGGCGGCGGCGAGCACGTCGCCCTTCGGCGAACCGTGTCGCAGGACGGCCAGCGTGGCCGGGTCGCTGAAGCGCACCACGGCCTCGGCCAGGGCNNGACAAGGGAAGCGGGCCCGTCCGGCGACGGTGCGCTATCCAGGTCGCGAGCGCCCACCCAGCGTGCCCCGTCCGGGTGATGCTCGCGCTTCCACATCGGCAGATCGCGCTTGACAGCTTCCACCGCCTCCGCACAGGCCAGCAGGGCCGCCCGCCGATGCGGCGCCGCCGCGACCACGGCCACGCTGACCTCACCTACCAGCAGCGAACCGACACGGTGGACCAGGGCCATGCCACTGAGGCCATGGCGTTCCGTCACATCCGCGGCGATGCGGAGCAGCTCTCGGTCCGCCATCGGCTGGTATGTCTCGTAGTCAAGCCTATGCACCGGGCGGCCCTCGCTCGTGTTGCGCACTGCACCGACGAAGGCCGCGATCGCGCCGGCGCCGTCGCCTCGCAACTCCGCCACGAGACGGCTGACGTCGATGGGGTCCGTCACCAGCGCCGCGTGCAGTCGGGGCCCCGCCTCCTCATCCACGGACCCACCGGCAACCGGAGGCATGAACGCCACCTCGTCGCCGGGCTCGACCAGCGTCTGCCAGTCGCAGTACGCTAAGTTGCGGGCTGGCCTGACCCGCCCCTGTGGATCCCGAAGGTCAGGATGGTCGTGGGTCACCAGCGACCAGAGGCCGAGGACCGTCGTCACCTTTTCCCGGACCACGATCTCAGTCCCGAGGCGCTCTCGCAGGGCACCGAAGCACAGGACGCGCACTGCATCCGACGGACTCCCGCTCATCGGGTCACCCGAGTTCCAGACCGGTGAGCAGAGTCCCGGCTGGAGCCCGCGACATCCCGACGGGCACGATGAGCAGAGCCTCGGCGTCAGTGAGCGAGCGCAGCATGGATGACCTCTGGCCACCACTCAGGGTGGCGACCGGAATGCCGTCGCTGGCGTNNTGGACCTGGGAGGCCCCCTGGAGCGCGAGAAGCGCGGGCCTCCCGAAGAGTTCGAACGTCACCGCGGCGCTGACCGGGTTTCCCGGCAGCCCGAGCATGGGCGTGTCGCCGACCCTGCCGATGAGGAGTGGCTTGCCGGGACGCATCGCGAGGCGCCATGCCTCGATCGATCCCAGTTCGCCGACCACCTGCCCGACGTAGTCGTACCGGCCAACGCTGACACCCCCGCTGGTGATGATCAGATCACACCCGCTGGCACCATCCAGCCGCTCGCGCAAAGCGTCGGGAGAGTCCCCGACAATGCCGAGGGCGATCACCTCGCCACCTGCCTCCGCGACGGCGGCGGCCAGCATCGCCGCGTTGCTGTCCGTGACTTGGTGGGGCGCTGGCACCGCTCCCACGGGCACCAGCTCATCGCCTCCCGACAGGACCGCGACCCGAGGACGGCGTCGGACCCAGACGGAGGAGCCTCCCACGGCAGCGCAGGCCGCGACGTCCACCGGACGAAGCCGGCGACCCAGGGGAAGCATGGCCTCTCCCGATTCGAGGTCTTCCCCTGCATGGCGCACATGTTGTCCTGGTCGTGGCGCGGCGAGAAAGAGAACGATGCCCTCCCCATCCTGACGGGTGTCCTCGATCGGTACGACAGCGTCGGCGCCGAGGGGCACCGCCGCCCCGGTGGCGATGGCGACCACTGTGCCCCGAGCGAGCGCCCCGATGACCGCCCCAGCCCGGGCGTCACCGGCCACGGGGAGCCGCACCGGGGTTGTGGGCGACCCGGTGGCGCAGTCGTCTGCGCGGACCGCAAAGCCGTCCATCTCCGAGTTGTCACAGCCGGGGAGCGCCCACCTGGCGATCACCGGACGTGACAACACCCGACCCCGCGCCCGGTCGAGGGGCACGAGCTCCTCCGCTGTGGCGCGTGACGCAACCAGGCCGAGCAGTCGCTCCTGGGCCACGGCCACCGGCATGAGCTGACTCGCGGGGTTCCCCGGCATGTATTCGGCCCACCAGCGTGACGTTCTCTCAGTTTCGGCCCCCATGCTGCTTAGCTTCATGGTAGTCGAGACCCGTCGTGGACCCGCCTGAAGCTGGAAAGCAGCCAGAATTCCGGGAGCGGGTGGCCAGGGCAGCAGGATGAGCCGGTGGCCGGTGCCGCCGGCCTGGATTGGCAGCGAGGCGAGCGGTCGCCGCTAGTCAGCATGGAAGCGGCCCGGTTCTGAAGAAGGGCCGGCGCAACGAGCATCGTGGGTTGCTCGGGTGGACGAAGCTCACCCCGAGTGTTAGCGCTCCCAGTCACTGGAACGCTCACGAAGGTGTCACTGGCTAGCGCTCACGAGTGACTTGTGAGGCGATCGCGGCGAACGCCCCATGACGGTGGGAGTCTGAGGGGAGCCCGGTCCCGGTGTGAGGGAAGATGCCAGCGAACCAGGTAGCCGTCCAGCACCCGCAGCGGGGCCGGGCAGGCTGCTCCTGGTGGATCACCTTCTGGATGCGCCGATCGATGTCCGTGAGGGCCGGGGTGCCGCGAGCCTCGGCCCACGCCTGGCCCAGCGCGTCGGTAGCCACGGAATCGACGGGTCGCCCCGCCCCGCGGCTCTGCAGAAGCCCGCGCCGCTCCAGAGTGACGAGACCGTGGGTGGCGGTCGGGGTCAATCTCCTGGGCAAGGGGCCATTGTGTGATCCTGGGCGTCAATCTTGCCCAGTTGACCCGCGGGCCACGCTGCACCGACTACGTGGTGTCTCAGTGGTGGACCTGATGACTGCCGCCACTCCGCGGAATACGAAGGCGACATTGAACCGATGCATCGGAGAGACCGTGAAAAAGGCAATGCTCGACCGACCGACACCTGACAGTGCCCCTCCCAAGACGATGAAGGCGGTGGTCCAGAGCGAGTACGGATCGGCCGAGGTCCTCAAACTCCAGGTCATCGACAGGCCCGAGATCGGGGAACATGACGTGTTGGTTCGGGTTGGGGCCGCCAGCGTCAACCCTGGCGACTGGGCGATCATGAACGGGCTGCCGTACATAGCCCGCCCTGCACCTTTGTACGGGCTGCGCAAGCCACGGCACGGTGTTCGAGGCACCGATGTGGCAGGGGTGGTCGACGCCGTCGGCACCGGTGTGACCCGGTTCCGGCCAGGTGACGAGGTCTTCGGCTGGTGCCGCGGTTCCTTTGCCGAGTATGCGGCCGCTTCCGAAGAGAGACTGGCCCTGAAGCCTGCCAACCTCTCGTTCAAGCAAGCGGCTGCCGTTCCGATGGCTGGCACCGTCGCCCTGCAGGCGCTTCGCGATCATGGCAACGTCCAGCCTGGGCAGAAGGTCCTGGTCAACGGTGCCTCGGGGGGCATCGGCACCTTCGCGGTGCAGATCGCGAAGTCGCTCGGCGCCGAGGTGACCGGGGTGTGCAGCTCGGCCAGCCTTGAACTCGTCAGCTCCATCGGGGCTGATCACGTGATCGACTACACGAAGGAGGACTTCACGCGGAACGGGGAACGCTACGACTTCATTCTCGACAACGCGGCGAAACTCCCGTTGTCGAGCCTCCGGCGTGCGCTCACCCCACAGGGGATGCTCGTTCCGAACGGCGGAGGGTTCGAGCATCGCTGGGTCGCCAGCGGGGGTCGCCTGATCGGCGCGATGGTGTCGTTTCGATTCGTGAGCCAGAGCCTGGGGCGGTTTCTCGTCGCGCAGAAGCACGAGGATCTGACGACCCTCGCGGAGATGATCGAAGCCGGTGAGATAAGACCTGTCATCGACCGCACGTACTCTCTGGCCGATACCCCTCAGGCGGTCGAACACATGGAACGGGGACACCCCCGAGGCAAGGTGGTTATCGCAGTTGACCAGATCGCGGCCGGCGGAGAAACCGGGACCACCCATGACTGACCCACCGCCCATGGCCGGCAGGGTCGTCCTGATCACCGGCGGCACCAGCGGGGTCGGCAAGGCCACCGCGATCGGGCTCGCCACCCTGGGCGCCCCGGTCGGCATCAGGGGTCGCGTCCTGGCGCGCGCCGAACAGGCCGTGGTCGACATCCGTGCCGCCTCAGGAAACCCGAACGTCGACGCCTTCGAGGCCGACATGACCTCCCAGGCCGAGGTTCGCCGGCTCGCCGCCGAGGTCCTCGACGCCTACT
>PMYJ01000027.1 GCA_003170875.1 Candidatus Dormiibacterota bacterium
CGGCTGCGGGCCTGGCCGGCGGGCTGCTTGCGGCGCTGGTCGCGTTCGCCCCCTCGTTCGCTTTCGTCATCCTTGGCGGCCCCCACTTCGACCGCATCCGGGCCAACGCCGCTGTCCAGGCCTTCCTGACGGGAGCTGGGCCGGCCGCGATCGGGGCGATCGCCGGCTCGGCGATCCCCCTCGGTCTCGCTCTCACCCACCTCTGGCAGCTCGGCGTGCTGGCGGCCGCGTTCGTCTGGCTGGTAGTTCTGCGGCGCAACGTCGTCGTCGGCCTGATCGGGGCCGCGATGGTCGGCGTGGTCCTGTCGCTCGTTGGGCTTTCTGTCAGCTCCTGACCCCGGGTGTGCTCGGCCGGATCGTGCTCCACCAAGGAGGTGGACCGCCTGCTATCCTATTCCATTGAATAGTTGATTAGGAGGGTTCGGGTGGACGGGCGGGAGTTCAAGGACGCGATCTTCGAACAGTTCGCTCGCGTGGCGGCCGCGTTCGCCAGCCCGAAACGGGTGGAGATCGTCGACCTGCTGGCTCAGGGGGAACGCACCGTGGACTCCATCGCCGGAGCGACGGCGATGACGGTGGCCAATACGTCGAGGCATCTCCAGCTCCTGCGCCAGGCCGGGATGGTGACCTCCCGCCGCGAAGGCTTGCACGTGGTGTACCGGATCGCAGACGACTCGGTGGTTGCCGGGTACCGCGGATTGCGGACGTTGGCCGAGTCCCGGGTTGGCGAGGTCGGCCGTTTGGCGGAGGCGTTCTTTNNGCGGTCGGGGTGGCCGAGTTGCTGGCGCGCTCCGAGGCTGGCGAGGTCGTCGTGGTCGACGTGCGCCCACGCGTTGAGTTCGAGGCTGGCCACCTGCCCGGCGCGCTCAGCATCCCACTCGAGGAGATGTCGCAACGGCTCTCCGAGCTGGACCCAGACACCTCGATCGTGGCGTACTGTCGCGGTCCGTACTGCGTGCTGGCCGCCCAGGCGGTGGCCCAGTTGCGGGCCGCCGGGCTGAAAGCGGAGCGCCTCGTCGCGGGGCCGCCTGATTGGCACGCCGCCGGCCTACCCCTGGCCGTTGGCGCCACCCGTGACCCCGGCCGACTGCGTGAGTCAACCCGGAAGTAACCAATGGCGAGAGGTATAACGCGATGAAATTCCTGATGATCCTCAATGACCCCCCGTATGGCACCGAGCGGGTCTACAACGGTCTGCGGCTGGCGACCAACCTGCTGGCCAAGAGCGAGGGGGCCGTGGTGTCGGTGTTCCTGCTCGGTGATGCGGCCAGCGCGGCGAAATCGGGCCAGCAGACCCCGAACGGCTACTACAACGTGGAACGCATGCTCGCCAGCGCGCTGCGCAAGGGCGCGACAGTGCGGGTATGCGGCACCTGCATGGACGCCCGCGGACTGACCGACACGGAGTTGGTCGAGGGAGCCGCCCGCAGCACCATGGATGAACTGACCGAGCTGACCGTCAACGCTGACAAAGTTCTGGTGTTCTAGTGGCCGATCGCAACCGCGCCGCGGCCCAGACCGTGGTGGTTCTCGGCGGCGGCATCGGCGGGGTCGCGACTGCCAACCGGCTGCGCCGCCGCCTGGGTCGGCGCCACCGGATCGTCCTGGTCAACCGCGACCCCGACTTCACGTTCCCTGCCTCCTACCTGTGGGTGATGTCCGGACAGCGCCGACCCAACCAGGTCACCCGCCCACTGCAGGCACTGCAGCGTCGAGGCATCGACGTGGTCATCGGAGCCGTCGAGGCCATCGACCCGGCCAACCGCACGGTCACCGTCGAGGGCAGGCAGATCACTGCTGACCATCTGGTCGTGTCACTGGGGGCGGACAATGCCGCCGACACGGTCTCTGGCCTGAAAGTGGCCGGAGAGACCTTTGCGACGTTGGAGGGGGCTCAGCGACTTGGCCCGGCCGTCAGGGCCCTCACGCGGGGCCGGGTGCTGATCGTGACTGCAGCGCCGCTGTACCGATGCCCGGCTGCGCCGTACGAGGCAACACTGCTGATCGATGGCATGCTTCGTCGCAACGGCGTGCGGGGGAGCGTGGAGATCGCGCTGCATTCGGCAGAGCCGGGACCGATGGCCGTTGCCGGGGCCAACGTGTCAGTGGCAGTGATTGCCCTCCTGGCTGACCGTGGCATCGACTACCACCCGTCCCACCAGATCACCGCCGCTGAGACAGGCCGCGCCGACTTCGCCGACGGGCAGTCCGAGGTGTTCGACCTGCTGGTCTACATGCCGCCCATCCGACCTCCGGCCGTGGTCGCGGCTTCACCGCTGGCCTCAACCGGCGGTTGGGTCGACGCCGACCGCCATACCCTGGCCACCGCGTTCCCGGGGGTGTACGCAATCGGGGACAACACCCAGCTCCCGCTCAGCATCGGCAAACCCCTACCCCGGGCGGGCGTCTTCGCCCACAGCCAAGCGCGGGTGGTGGCCGACAACATCGCCGCCACGATTCAGGGCCGTCGCGCCCCGGCCAGCTTCGACGGTCACGGTGGATGCTTCATCGACACTGGCTTCGGCAAGGCCGGCTACGGATCCGGCGACTTCTACGCCGAGCCCTCCCCGAAGGTGAGCATCCGCCCGCCAGCCCGGCGCTGGCATCTGGCCAAAGTCGCCTTCGAGTACAACGTCATGTGGAGATTGCGATGACCTCCGGGACAACTCCCGAGCTGATCTACCTGGACCACAACGCCACCACCCCGATTGCCCCCGAGGTCCTCGAGGCCATGCTGCCGTACTTCAAGGAGCAGTACGGGAACCCCTCGAGCGACCACCCCCTTGGACATCGCGCCCACCAGGCGATCGAAGAGGCTCGGGAACAGGTCGCGTCACTGATCGGCGCCGCACCAGAGGAGATCGTCTTCACCTCCGGCGGCACCGAGGCCAACAACCTCGCCATCCGCGGCAGCGCCGCGGCCGCAGATCCCGCTCGACATCGCATCGTCACTTCTCAGGTCGAGCACCCGGCAACCGCGCGTCCGTGCGACCTCCTGGAAACCCAGGGATGGACCGTGACCCGCCTGCCGGTCACGGCCAGCGGAACCGTCGACCCCGGCACCGTCATCGAAGCGCTGGACACCGACGTGGCGTTGCTGACAGTGATGCTGGCGCAGAACGAAACCGGGGCGATCATGCCGGTGCACGTGGCAGCGGCCGCCGCGCGCCGGTCCGGGATCATCACTCATACCGATGCCGCTCAAGCGATCGGGAAGATCGAGGTCACCGTCGACGTCCTCGGGGTCGACCTGCTCTCCATCGCCGGGCACAAGTGCTACGCACCCAAAGGCATCGGAGCGCTGTATGTCCGCAGCGGAACTCCGCTGCAGCCAGTGCTGCGCGGTGCCGGCCAGGAACGAGGGCTGCGCCCAGGAACCGAGAACGTGCCCTCCATCGTCGGCCTCGGAGCCGCCTGCCAGATCGCCCAGAGCCGCCTGGACGCAGAGGCGCAGCGCCTGCGGGCTCTTCGTGACCAGTTGTGGGCAGACCTGTCCGGCCGGATTTCCGGACTGACCCGACACACCCCGACGGACAACAGTCTGCCCAACACCCTGAACTTGTCCTTCCCCGGGGTCCTGGGCTGGGACGTACTTGCCCTCGCGAACCGTGTAGCCGCTTCCACGGGATCCGCCTGCCATGCGGGGCAGCACACACCCTCCGAGACGCTGCTCGCCATGGGCGTGCCACCCGACATTGCCCTGGGCGCCGTGAGACTTTCACTCGGCCATGACAACACCCCCACCGACATTGAGGCCGCAGCCGACATCCTGGTCCAGGCCTACGAGAAGACCCACAGGCGGTGACACGGCACTATGGCGCGGTGCAAGCGCTCGGCGAACCGTGTACAGAGCCGGATCCTTACAGCCCCCCCTCCTCGAGCGCTCGCCGGGCTTCGCCCCGTCTCCTCTCGGTGATCTTGGTGTAGCCGGAGACAGATGCCAGGCCGGTGTGGCCGAGGGTCTCGGCGGTGAGGCGGGCGTCGCCCAGGCGCTCCTGGAGGAGGGTGCCCAGGGTGTGGCGGAGCTGGTGGGGGTGGAAGGGCGCCACCCCCGCGTCCTGGGCAAGCTGGCGGCAGATGTGGCGCGCACCCTGGGCCGTGAGCCGGTTATCCGACCGGCCGCGGGAGGCGGGCTGGAAGGAGATGAAGAGGGCCGGTGAGCGGTCGTCGCGGGCGCGTAGGTAGGCGTCGACGGCGCGCCGAGCCCGCTCGGTGACCAGGGCCGGGCGCTCGCGGTCGCCCTTGCAGCGCAGGACGAGGCGGTCGCGCGCCCAGTCGGCGCGGTCGAGGCGGAGCAGCTCGCTGATCCGGGCACCGGTGGAGAGGAGCAGGAGGAGCAGCGCCCGATCGCGCTTCTTCGGGACACTGGAGGCGGTGAGGGAGGCGACCAGACGCTCGCGGGCGGTGTCCTCGAGCGGCTTGGGGAGGCGCTCGGGAAGGCGCGGCAGGTCGATCCCGGAACCCAGGTCCTGGTCGATCCACTCCTCGCGCCGGCAGAAGCGCAGGAAGGTGCGGAGAGCGATGAGGCGGCGCCGGCGCGTGGCCGGAGCCAGGCGCTGCCGGCCCGTGCCCGCTGCCCGGGTGGTACGGGCGATGGCCCGCTGGAAGGCACGCAGCAGGTCGCGGTCGAGGGCGCCCACCTCCAGGGGGCCGGAGCGCTCACAGAAGGCCTGGAATCGGCTCAGCTCGCCGCTGTAGGCGGCGACCGTGGTCAGGCTGGCGTGGCGGTCCAGCTCCAGCCACTGGAGGAACTCGGTGACCGCCTCGGCGAGGGGTAGGGAGGGGGCGGGAGGCTCGGCCACCCCGCCATGCTACCTGCTAACTGCGCTAAAT
>PMYJ01000199.1:0-5521 GCA_003170875.1 Candidatus Dormiibacterota bacterium
TCAGGAACAATCAGGCCCACGAGCGGACGCCGGAGGTCATCAACCGCATCCGACGCTACCAGGCTGCTCTCCAGTCACTCACCGCAAGGTCTTTGGCTACCTCTCAGCTCCCGCCTCCAGAAGGCTGAAGGCCGCTCGGACCGCTGCTCTACAATCCTGCCGGCCGCGGATGCACGCCCACCACGTGAGCCCAGCAGAGTCGGGAGAGATGAGGACTGGCCTGCCTCACCGCCGCACTGGTCATCCCAGCTGAGGAGGGAGCGACCGGTCGTGCGGGCCCCCTGTTCGATTGGCGAGCCGGCCGGCCGCTCCGGGGGAGCGCTGCAGCTGCGCTAGCCGGACACCTCGGCGTCGCCAGTCGCGCTGTCCGCGATCTGCTCCCCCTCTCCCTCCTGCTCCTCCGCCTCTTCCTCCTCCTCCTCGTCAACCTCGTCGGTCGAGAGCGCGATCACTTCGGTCATGGCGTGTCTTCCCCTTCTGCTGAGCGGGTTGGCGACCCGGTTCGCGAACCAGTGTTGCAGCGGCGCTCCACCCGCCGGGTGATGAAGCGATTAACCGGTGGCGTCCAATCGGTGCGGTTGGACCTGGAGGAACCGGCTGCTACGATCATCTCGATCGGGTGAGCAGACGCGCGGCATCTGCGGCGCGCCGTGAGCTTGCGACCGCGGAGTCACCGGGGAGGCTGTGCCATGAGCGCGCGGATCGCCATTCTCGGAACGGGACGGATGGGATCGGCGATCGCACGGTGCCTCGCCGGATTCGAGCCCACTCTCTGGAACCGGACCCGCTCCCGCGCCGAGCAGGTGGGCGTGGGACGGGTCGCCGCAACACCCGCGGATGCCGCCGCAGACGCCGACATCGTGATCCTCAGCCTGACCGGCGCGGATGCCGTCCGCGCCGCGCTGGCCGGACCCGACGGTGCACTGACCGCGGCGCACGGCCAGCTCTTCATCGAGATGAGCACGTCGGGCCCCGCGGTCCTCGAGGAGCTGGCAGCACAGCTCCGCACCTCCGGATCCGCCCTCATCGACGCGCCCATCATGGGCGCTCCGACCGTGGTGCTCCGCGGAGCGGCGGCGATCCTCGCCGGCGGTGCGCCCGAGGACGTCGCGCGGGCATGGCCCGTGCTGGAGCTGCTCGGCGAGGTGCGCCACGTCGGTCCCCTGGGCAGCGGCGCCCGCCTCAAGCTGGTGGCAAACAGCATGCTCGGTGTGATCGCCACCGCCGCCGCCGAGCTGCAGGCGGCCGGAGAGGCTGCCGGCCTGGACGGTGAGCAGGTCTTCTGGGTGCTGGCGCGCTTTGCGCCCGCGCTCGAGATGAGGCGAGCCGGCTACCTGCAGCGCCGCCATCAGCCCACGCTGTTCGCGGTCCGCGACCTTCTCAAGGACCTCGACCTGGCACTGGAGCTGTTCGACCAATCAGAGGCGGACGCCCCCCTGACCTCACGTGCCCGTACGGTGGTCGCGGAGACCGCCGTGCAGGCCCCCGATCTGGACATCACCGCCGTCATCACGCGGTACCCGCCAGCGCCGGCTCGCTGAGCAAGGCGGCGAACGGGGGCCGGTGTACCCTGCGAAGGCCGTCGTTGGCGGCCTGCCAGATCGGAGTGGCCACCCCGCTTGAACTTCCTCCAAGGCCTGCACGGAGTTGTCGCCATCGCCCTGCTGGGCGGGCTGCTCTTCACCGAGGAGGCCGGGGTCCCACTTCCCTTCGCGCCCGGGGAGCTGACCCTGCTCGCCGCCGGTCTCCTGATCGCCGCCGGCGGTCTGGACCCGATCGCCTTCATCCCGGTGGCCCTGGTCGCGTGCGTCGCCGGCTCACTGGTCGGATACACCTGGGCGCGAGCGGTCGGCGACCGCGGCCTCCAGGCCCTAGCCCGCCGGATTCACCAGCAGCACGCCCTCGATCGGGTCTCGGAGCGGGTCCAGTCGGCCGGGTGGGGCGGCATAGCGGTGAGCCGGCTCATCCCCGGGCTGCGCATCTACACGACGCTCGTCGCCGGCGCCCTCAGGGTGCGCCGCAGCACCTTCCTCCTCGGCATGGTTCCGGCAACCGTCGCCTGGATGGCCGTCTACGTGGCCCTTGGCGTGCTGGTGGGCGTCCCCATCGAGCACTTCCTGACCGAGGTGCAGAGGCTGGCCGTCCAGGGCGCCATCCTCCTCGCCATGGGTGTCGGCTGCTACTTCGTCATCCGGAGGACCCCGGCCTCATCCGGCGCCGGGCTGGTGCGAGTACCCCGGCCGGTGCGAGTCGTGATCGCGGCCGCCCTCGACATCGGCGTGGTCGCCTCTGTCACCACCGGCCTGCTCGCCCTGGGGCGCCTCGTCGGGTTCGGTCTCCAGGCCGGATGGGTTGACTTGGTGGTCGCGCTTCTGGTGGTCGCCGGTTTCTACGTCGTCATCGCCCGCCGGAGCGGCGGCGCCACCGTGGGCGAGGCGCTGCTGCAGACCAGCTATGCGACCGGCCAGCGGCTGACACTCCGACCCCGCGCAGCCTTGAAGGCCGCCCGATCCCTCCTCTCCTGGACCCGCGATGACCTCACCCCCACGACCGAGCTGATGCGGTCGCTCAGTGACCCCGAGCGGCTGCGCATGGTGAGCCTGCTGCTCGGCGAGCCGCGAACGGTTGCCGAGCTGGCGACGCTGACGCGACAGCCGCCCTTCGAGGTCCGTCACCGACTGGATCGCCTCTCCTCCACCGGAGCCCTGAACGTCACCGGGGACGGGTCGCACACGGCCTACGCCGTCCGGCCCGATCTCGGCCACGCCCTGGTGGAGCTGCTCGCGGTCATGCCTCCGCCCAACGTGATCGTGTGAGACGTCCGGCGCGGCTATCGCGCCGCCCACCTCTTCGCCTCGGTCGACGAGGCCGTCCCCGGGCTCAGGAGCCGAGCGTGACCGGAACGGGGTCAGCGACCGGGCCCGGTCGGCGCACCGCGGGCAGCAGCTCTGGCACGTCGAGGCGCGCCACCCCTATCCGGTCGTCGGCCATCCCGTAATAGACGTCGAAGCGGTCGGGTGAGCCGAGATCGTCACGGCGGTCGATGCCGGTGGGGAACACCACATTTCCGACCGTCCCCAGGCGCTCCTCGGGCAGCTCCGGGGCGAGGATCGGGTCCGTCGACCGGTAGCGGATCACGCGGGGATGAGCGCTGGAGAGCACCATCACCCCGGCCGAGTAGCAGCGTGATCTCCCGTCACGGGCCGGCGCCTCCACCTCGCTCACCCCGTGGTAGATGACCATCCAGCCGTGACGGGTGAGGACGGGCGGGGTCCCGACACCGATCTTGAGCCGCTCCCAGGACGTGAGCGGAGCGGCCAACCGGTGATGGGAGGTGAACGGCCCGAGACGGTGCGATCCGTCGCTCTCCTGGGTCAGCCGCGTGTACGAGATCCAGATGCTCTCGCGATCGAGATCCGCGGCGTCAGGCGCCTGCGGAGTGACGCTCTCCCCCCGCTGAGCGCCGGCAAAGAGCGGCCGGTGGAGCATGGCCAGCTCGGGGCGACCGGACGGATTGGGGATGAATACGGGGAAGAGAGTTGCATCCTTGTCATCGACGCCGTCCAGCTCGATGCCCTGATACGGGCCGAAGCGGGCGAGGCCCAGCCGCTCCCACCGCCGCAGGTCGTCGGAGACCGCCAGAGCAATGCGCGGACCGGCTGATGAGAACGCCGTGTAGGTCATCACGTACTTGCCGAGCGGCTCGACGAAGGTGATGCGCGGGTCCTCGCAGCCGCCCCCGCCGCCGGGCCGCTTCTCGTAATCGGCCTCGGGATCGAGGGCCACGCCGAGCCGCTCGACCCCAAAGGGGTCGCCGTCGCCGTTGAAGAGCACGCGCGCCAGGCCGATGCGCGAGTAGTTGCCGCGGGCGACGAGTCGAGGGAAGAGGTAGAGCTCTCCATCCCGGCCGCGGACCGCGGCCGGGTTGAGGACGCCTTCGGCCTCCTGGGGATTTCCCGGCTCGGGGGTCATGATCGGCCACAGCCGGCGCATCTGGAAACCGCTCATGCGGCCTCCCCCGGCCGGGCGGCCGCCCCGTCCCCGACACCGCTCATGCACGCGATGATCGTCTCGATCACCAGCTTGGTCTCATCCGGGCCGCGCACCGGGATGCAGTCGACCCCCGCCTGGTGCGCCGGGTAGTCGTTGCCTCCCTCGAAGAGCGCGTCCCCGATGAAGACCATCTCGCTCAATGGGATGCTCAGGATGTCGCGCAGCTTCCGGATGCCGTAGGCCTTGTCGATCCCCGGCTTGGTCACGTCGATGGAGGTCGCGCCGCCCATGCGGACGGAGAACTCCGGGATCAGCTTGTCGAGGACGGCCGCGATCTCCCTTCTCTTGGAGAAATCAGGGTCCCACCTCTCCTTCTCCTCCAGGGGAGCCCTCTGGCCCAGAGCGGAGAGCGTGATCTGGCTTCCCCGGTCTTCGATCACCTCGCCCCACACTTTCTCGGGCGCGAAGCCGGTCAGGTCGAGTGCCCTCTGAAGGGAGCTGACGATCTTCTGCTTCTCGTCCGCGTCCAGATCCTCGGAGTAGATCCTCACCCAGTCCTCCTCGTGCCGGTAGAACTGCGTCCCGCAGGTGGGAAGGAGGTAGAGGTTGGCCAGGCTCTGGTCGCGGGGAAGCTTGGCGAGCAGCTGCTTCTCGAACTGGGGCCAGCTGCCCCCGGAGATGACGGCGACCTTGACGATCCCGAGCAGGTCGCGCAGCAGCATGGCGATGACGGCGTCGGGAGGCGACTTGCTCGGGGCGAGCGTGCCGTCGAGGTCGAAGACGATCAATCTCTTCACGGCTGCCTCATACCTTCGGAGCCGCGACCCCGAGCAGCACCGCTGCAGCCGCGGGACCGTTCGCTCCGGTGGTTGGCGGCGCCTCGGGCAAGGCGACCTCCAGGACGCTGACGGACCCGTGGGGGCGGAGCGTGCACTCGCCCACGACCGCGGGCAGGAGCATCACCTCACCGAATCCGATGGGGTGAGATGCGCCGCCGTGCTCGACCTCGCCGGCGCCCGCGATGCAGACGAGGACCCGCGGGAGGCCCGCCGCGCCGACGGTGAACGGCAGCTCACCCTGGATGCGCCAGAGACGGAAGTGCTGACAGTCGAAGAGTCGCTCCCGCCGCGCAGGTGCGTCGGCCTCCATCACCGGCCTCACGGGCGCCAGCACCCCCTGCGCGTAGTCGACGCAGGCCAGGGCCTGGTTGACCTCCAGGGAGCGCGCCAGGCCGGTCACGGGATCGACCCGGTCCCAGTCGTGGAGACGGAAGGTGACGTCGCTGTTCTCCTGCACCTCCAGCACCACAAGATCGCCGCCGAGGGAGTGCACCGTCCCGGCGGGGAGGAAGATCCCGTCTCCCTGCTTCGGGGTGAAGCCCACCAACTGCCCGGCGATCGCCCCCGCGGTCAGAGCGACGCGCAGGTCGTCCGCGGTGGTGCCCGGTCGAAGGCCGGCGTAGATGCGACTCTCCGGACCCGCTTCGAGCACGACCCATGCCTCGGTCTTCCCCGACTCGCCAGGCGGC
>PMYJ01000199.1:5527-23566 GCA_003170875.1 Candidatus Dormiibacterota bacterium
TCGTCGGGATACTCCTCCAGCAGCTCGCCCAGGGTCACCCCGGCGAGGGGCCCCACCACGACCCGGCTCTGATGGTCGGGCCGGTCGCTCAGCAGCCAGGCCTCGCCGATCGGGCCGTGGCCGGCCTGCGCGGCGGGGAGCAGGTCGGGCAACCGGCGACCACCCCAGAGGCGGTACTGGAGGATCGGCGCGAACAGAAGCGGGTACAACGACACCCCACCCGCGGCGTCCGTCGCTGCTCCGACGGCCGATTCACCCACCACCCGATGCGCCTCGCGGGACGTCACCGCAGCGTTCAGCGTGGTTGGTCTCCTGGGTTGTGCGTCCCCACCGCCTGTTCGGCCGCCGGCGCGCCTTCCGCCCGACCGGCGCTCTCCCGCGGCTGCACCTGCCCGCGCAACTCCTGCAACTCGGCGGAGTCGCCCAGCTGGTGCCGGCGGCGGCGGCGCCAGATCACGCCGACCAGGCTGGTCAGGGCGACGGTCAGGACGATGGTCGCCAGCAACACCGCGATCAGGGGAACGCTCCCGTGCCAGACCAGGTAGTCCAGCTGAACCCCGTGCGAGTTCTGGATGATGCCCACGACAATCGCCACGGCCATCACCAGGGCGAGAACCAGGCTCCACGAGAGCCCCGTCCCCCGGAACTGGCGCCGCACCGCGACTTCAGTCTTTCCCTTGGGCATGACACACCTCCTCCCCCTCCCTTCCCATGACTAGCCAGAGTGTTTCCTGACGGTGGGCCGCAGGACCGCACCGCACGACGAGAGACGCCAGCTCACCAGTAGTACCAGCGACGGCCATGACCCCGCGGCCGGACCACGAATCCCACGCACCAGAGGACGAAGGCGATGACCGCCACCCACAGCAGGACGTGCAGGGCGAACCCCAGGCTGAAGAGAAGGGCGATCAGGACGAGGACGATGAGAAGCCGAGACATAATTGCCTCCGAAGGGCGGAATGGGTGTGGCCGGTAAGGCCGAGGACCATCAGCATCGAGTCCCCTCAGTCACGCCCGGGACCGCGCGCGATCCCGGATACGTGACCTTTTGGGGGGGCGCTGGGACTAGACGGTCTTCCTCGCACGCTCGTCGGTGGTCATCGAGATCACCTTGATGACGATGGCCGCGGCGATGGCGTACACGACGAACGCAAGGATGTCCGCCCAGACGATGAGGGTCCCCGGCGTGGTGAGGGTGGTCTTGAAGATGCCCGCGAAAGGCGCTGCGAGCGCTCCGCCGATCGAGAAGATGAAGGCTGCGAACCCAACGTTGGTGGCTCCGGCGGCGTGGAAGATGAAATCGAAGGCGAGGAAGATGAAGACGATGCCCGCGGCCAGCCCGACGATGCGGTTGGCCAGGGGTCTGCCCGACCACGACAGCGTGGAGCTGCGACTGACCGCGGCTCCGGTGACCGGGTCGGACGTGGTCTGCGTCGTGCTCGTCACGCCGCTGTAGGTCTGACCGTCGTTGCTAACAACCCGGTCCTGCGCTTCCGTATCAGCCACCTGAGGCCTCCTTGGGGTTGCTCCCCCCGAAGCCTCTGAATCTGGGGCTCCGTTTGAACCTCAGTCTGCTGTCGCGGTCGCAATAACCGCAGCAACGGATTCGCCGGCTCGCGTGGACGGCTGCTGCCGCGCTCTCACGCACGCCTCCCAGAAGCCCAGCCTCACGCGGAAGCGGTCGGCCTGGGCGACGACCACGGGGACGTTGGTCAGCTCGACCTCTCGACGGGCCTCGGACGACTGGTCTGCCATGAGCGTGCGGATGCGCTCAAGGACAGCCTCCTCCATGGTGAGGATTTCGGTGTACACCTTCCTCCAGAAGAGCGCGAGCTCCAGGGAGGCGGTGGCCGGATCGGGTTCACCGTCCATGCGGATCGTGACGTCTCCCCCCCGGGCCGCCGCGACCATGTCGGGGCGCTCCTTGTCAGCCTGCCTGGAGTTCATGCTCCCTGGATACACCGGGGGCCGCAAAAAGTTCAGCAACTGACCGCACACTCCCCGGAAGCTCACCCGGCCGGTCGCCGGTTCCCTCGGTCCCCCTGGCTGTACGCTATAGTCCAAATCATGGTGTCGAGTGATGCAAACACGCCAGCTCGGGGCCCCCTCGAGGGCGAGGACATCGAGACCGAACACTGGGAAGACGCACGCCACTGGATGAGCATCTACGACGACCTGATCCGCTTCAAGGTCGGTCTTCTCGAGCGCGTGAAGCGGGAGCTGCCCAAGCTGCATCCCGTGGCCCAGAGGGCGGCCGACGTCGACGTCGCCTTCATCGAGGCCCAGATGGCCGGCTACCACGCGCGGCTCGACCTCTGGTACCGGCGGGTCTGGCAGCTCCAGGGTCTCTGGCTCGATCCCGACGGCCGGGTGGTGCGCCACAAGGGTGAGGAGGCGGCACTGACCACCCGCGAGTTCGAATTGCTGCAGTTCCTGCTCGAGCACCCGCACCGCTTCTACTCCACGGCTCAGATCGCCAGCTACGCTTGGTCGGACTCCGCGCTGATGCCCGAGGAGGTACGCAACTACGTCACCCGGGTTCGGAGGATCCTGGCTCGGCTGGGAATCCCCTGCGACCTGATCAACCGTCCCGGTCGCGGCTACTCACTGACGTTCCGGAACACTGACTAGCCGCTCTCCGATTCCGTGCGGAGCGCACCGCCGAGCCGTGTGACAAAGGAGAATCCGCAGCTTCCGGTGGAGCACGCTGGTGGACTTATCGCGCGCTTCCGGTCAGGCTGGGTGATGTTGGAAGTCAGAGATGAGCGGAGGAACCCCATGTCCAAAGACGAGAGAGCCCAGCAACCGGAAGACCTCACACGCCTCTTCGTGGAGCGTGCCAATGAGGGCGATGCAGCCGGCATCGCGGAGCTCTACGAGACCGAGGCGGTCATGGCCTACCCGCCGGGCCAGATGACGATCGGCCGCGACGCCATCCGTGCGCTGTGGGAGAAGGTGTTGGCAACTCGGCCTCACATGGAGCAGGAGGCGCCGCTCCCGACGCTCATCAGCGGCGACATCGCGCTCACCTCCACCCCGCCAAAGGACGCTGCAGGCGCCCGCGCCCAGGTGGCCCGCCGCCAGCCCGACGGCACTTGGCTGCGGCTTCTCGACCAACCCGAGTTCGTCGCCGTCGCGCGCTGACCGGCGGGAGGACCTATCCGCGGGGCGCCGGTGGTATCGACTCGATACCCGGCGGCTCGTCGGGCCACACCAGCAGCACCGCACACGGGGCATGGTCGACGACAAACCGGGTCGCGGGACCCAGGCTGTGCGGACCCAGACGCGAGTGGTCTCCGTCGCGGGCCACCACCAGCAGGTCGACCTTCTCGGCGACCGCCCGAATGACTTCGCGCTCGACCCGTCCCCGACGATGGAGGAGCTCCGCATCCTGACGGCCGAGCCTCGCCGCGGCGGCGGCGAGCAGCTCTGACGCGGCCTCGTCGGCAACGTCCTGGAGAGAGCGAGTTGGTCGGCGTCCGGGGAACGCCCTCCCGAGCAGCCCTGACGTGGCCACTTCGGCGACCCCGGCCACATCGGAAGGGGTGACGTGGAGGAGGGCGACCTGGGCTCCTGAGGGAAGGCTATGGCTGGCTGCGTCGACGCATCCCTGCCACGTCCCCTCGACCACCCAGACGACGATCCGCACGGGTGGCATCATCCCACCAATCGCAGGGAGACCCAGAGGGCCACGGTCGCGGCGACCAGCACGGGCGGCACGGTGAGGGCGCCCAGGCGCATGAACTCCGAGATGGGTAGCTCCTCTCCGCGCTGCCGGAGGACACGTCGCCAGAGCAGGGTGGCGAGCGAGCCGACGTAGGTCAGGTTGGGCCCGGTGTTGACGCCGATGAGCACCGCGAGCACCGGCCCCGGACCGGCAGCGGCCACCGCGGGGAGGAGCAGGAGCACAGCCGGCAGGTTGTTGATGAGGTTGGCCAGCACGGCAGCGACAACCGCGATGAGCAGCAGCGAGCCGAGCGAAGTTCCTCCTGGCACGAGGTGGGTCACGAGCGAGCCCAGTCCGTGAAGCGAGAGGGCCTTGACGACGAGCCCCAGGGCTAGCACGAACGCGAGGAAGGGAACCTGGAGCGCCAGGGCGACATCGCGCACGGTGACGCGGTGGCTCCGCAGCAGAGGCACGCCAAGAGCGACAGCGCCGCCGAGTGCCGCGAACGCAGGAGCGACATCGAAGACCGATGTCACGAAGAACCCGAGCAGCGTGAGGCCCAGCACGAGGCATGCGTAGACGGGGACCGGTCGCCGCGGCCCCGGGGAGGCTTCGCCGTGCCCGATGAGATCCGCAGCGAAGAACCTCCGCAGCACCAGCCACTCCACGGCTATCGCCGCCAGCCACGGCAGCGCCATGGTGGCGCCGAAGCGGGCGAACGAAAGGCCGCTGGCGCTGAAAGCCAGGAGGTTCGTGAGGTTGGAGACGGGGAGCAGCAGGGAGGCCGAGTTGGCGAGGTGGGTGCACGCATAGATATGCGGCTTGGCCCGGAGCCGAAGGCGCGCCACGGTGGCGAAGACGACCGGCGTCAACAGCACCACGGTCGCATCGAGGCTGAGCACGGCGGTCACCGTGCTCGCGACGGCGAATACCAGCGCGAGGAGCGTGACTGGCCTGCCCCGAGAGCCGGTGGCCATCCAGGCACCCGCGGCCTCGAACAAGCCAAACCGATCAGAGAGGGTGGCCAGGAGGAGGACGGCGGCCAGGAAGCCGATGGTCGGAGCGAGGCTCCTCGCCTCTGCGGCGGCCTCGCTCAGTGGCAGGACCCCGAGCAGCAGGAGCAGGCCGGCGGCCGGCACCGCGACGAGGGCCTCTGGCAGTCCCCAGGGCCGGACGATCGCGCACACCAGCGTCGCGACGAGGAGCAGCCCGGCGAGGCTCTCGGCGATTGGACTCGGCACCGTTCGTCAGAGCTTACGTTGAGGGGTCGTCGCCTGTCACCACGGAGGCGCTGCCACCTCACACGCGCCGGACGACGGGCCCTCCACAAGCCAAACGCCCAAAGGAGAGGGGCTCACGCCAGACGGCGCCGAGCGCCCACCACTTTCTGCTTCCGCTTGTCGTCATGGGGCTCATCTCCTTCTCACGACGAACCCTCCGGCTGGCGCTCCACGGCGGATCGGGACCTCGGAGTCAGCAATCGGGTGGGTAGCCGGACGTCGGAACCGCGCTCGGTTCCGACGTCTGACCCTGGGGGTGGTGAGATCTAGGCGGTCCTGCGCGCCGAACTGCGGGTGACCCTCGCCACCGCGCCCGCGATCAGGGCGGCGGCTGCGGCATAGACGCCCATGGCCAGGACATCGGTCCAGACGAAGAGATTCCCCTGGGTCGCGGAGGTGGTCTTGAGGATGCCGACGAACGGGGAGGCCAGGAAGGATCCGACGGTGAAGGTGAGTCCTGCGAACCCGACGTTGAGCGCCCCGATGGCATGGAAGACGAAGTCGAGGGTCAGGAAGCCCAGCGCGACCAAGACGGCCAGCTCGACAACCCTGATCACCGACCGGCCGGACCACGTGTGCGTCCAGGCGGTGTGGGTGAGAGGTCGACTCGGGGGATCCGCAGCCATCGGCGTGGTGTCCGTCATGCCGCGCGCGCTCTTCCCGTTCAAACTGACGACGGGGTCCTGCACCTGTACTTCGGTCACGGGAGTCCCTCCTTTGGGTCATTCGACCCCGAGGCCCTCTGAACCTGTGGCACCGGGTACCGCTGACTCTGTGGGAGGCGTCGCAACGACCGCAGCAACAGTGCATCGCGCCGCTCGCGCCAGGAAGGCTCTCCGCCCGCGGCCAGCACCGGGACCTTGGCTACGATTCCAGTCCTAGGCAGGGTGGACGGATCGGCCCGCCGGCTGGCTGCGATGCCCCCGCCGGCGGCAAATCCAGGAGGCGAAAGCGATGAGCATCTCGGGCGGCAGCAGCCCGCTGCGCTCGCTGATCCGGTCGGAGCGGCTCGACCACCCTCCTGTCCTGCTCTGGAAGCATTTCCGGATCGACGAGCCGCGCGAGCTGGCGCACAGGACAGTGCGGTTCTACCGCGACCACCGGCTGGCGGCGGCAAAGCTCATGCCCGACATCCCGCTCCTCTTCGAGGACCGCGCGCTGTCGTCCTGGTCGCAGGTGGCCCAGCTCCGCCGGTTCGGCCCGATCGACACGGTCGGCCGAGCCGCCGAGTACGTGCGCACCGTGGAGTTGGCAAGGCGGGAGCTGGACAGCGACGACGTCCTGCTGGTCACGCTCTTCTCGCCACTGGCCCTGATCGGGCTCTGGTGCGGCCCGGCGGCGCTGCGCGAGATGGCGGAGGGAGAGCCCTCCGTCGCTCACGCGGTGCTCTGGGCGCTCGCGGGCGTGGTCGAGGGTCTGGCGACGGCGTGCTGCGCAGCGGGTGCCGACGGCGTCTACTACTCGTGCTGGGGACAGGACGTGCTCAGCTCGGATCAATACGCCGAGTTCGGTATCCCCTATGAC
This sequence comes from Candidatus Dormiibacterota bacterium, assembly GCA_003170875.1. GTDB lineage: Bacteria > Chloroflexota > Dormibacteria > Aeolococcales > Aeolococcaceae > Changshengia. Next base: position 11,999 of record PMYJ01000199.1, read on the forward strand.
CTGGCCGGCCTTCGCGGAGCGGCCGGTGCGGAGTTCCGTCTCCTCCACCTTCACGGCGCTGTCGACGGCGGCCTGGAACGGTACGCCGGCTACCCGGCCCAGGTTGTCGGCTGGAGCGAGGTGGAGAGCTCGGTCACTCTCGGCGAGGGGGCACGGGCCCTGGGCGGCAAGTTCGTCATGGGTGGCATTCGGGAGGATCGCTCCGGTCCGGCCGACGCGGCGGCGAGAGCACACATCGACGCCCTCATGAGGGAGTTCGGGACTCGGTTCGTGGTAGCCCCCGGGTGCTCCCTCCCCGACGGCATCGGTGACGAAGCGCTGGCCAGCCTCAGGGCTCTCGCCGGCTGACGAAGTTGACGCTCGCGGGCTACTCGGCGAAGGCCTGATCCCCCGCACCCGCCGCGACCTTCCAGAGGTGCCCGTCCGGGTCGGCGAAGCACCCGCTGCGCCCGCCCCACGGCTGGCTCTCCGCGGGCTTGACGATCCTCCCACCCGCAAGCTCGGCCTCCGCCAGCACGGCGTCGACACGCTCCTCGGAGCGGACGATATACGAGAACGTGACACCGCGGAAGCCCGTGCCTTCGGGGGCCACGCCGGCATCACCAGCCAGCCCATCCCAGGTGTAGAGGGCGAAACGGGAAGAGCCCGTGCTCGGAGCGAACATGACGAACTGGCCGTGGTCCGCCTCGATCGGCCAGCCCAGACCGTCGGCGTAGAAGTGCTTGGCGCGGGCGATGTCGCGCACCCAGGGAGTGTGGCCGATGGACGCGCACGACGGCCGGGCGGGCATGGATCCGGAGCGCGACGCACTGAGGGCCCGGGCATGGTAGTGGGTCACATAGTGGCGACCAGTAGCCACACCACGAACACCCCGTAGGCGGCGACGATCAGCGCGCCCGCCGGTCGTCGCAGCCCACCCTGGCGGTGGGCGATGGCGAGGGTCACCACGGTCAGCCCCAGGTACCACGCCGCCACCAGCACCGTCAGGCTCGATGCCCCCCCCAGCCCGACCACGGCGCCGGGGAGGAGGAGCCCGACGACCACGTTGAGGGCGTTGCTGTTGAGGGCGATGCTGAGCACGGCGGCGCCGCGGCCGCGGAGCGCGAGGTAGACGGCGCCCACGGCGTTGGGCAGGCTGGTCACGGCGGCCAGGACCAGACCGCCGATCACGATCTCGGGGACGCGCCAACGCGCGCCGAGGTCCGACGCGGTTCGCTCCATGGTCACGCTGGCGGCGACCACCACCACCAGGGAGATCACGGCGGCCAGCAGGTCGCCGCGACCGGCCCGAGGCACGCGGATGGCCGACTCGAGATCCCTCTCCTCCTCGACCACCGCGGCCCGTAGCCAGTGAGCCCAGCCGTGGTGCACCGCCAGGCGGCGCAGCACCCTGCGATCGGCGCCGAGCAGGGCGACGTACCCCAGCAGCGGGACGCCGGCCAGGGCGAGACCGGCGCCGGAGGGGAGCACGCCGAGGACTGTGACTAGGCACGCCACCGCGATCCAGAGGGCGAGCAGGCCGGCGAGGATCACCACCCGCCGCCGGAACCTGATCGCCCCCGCCACCAGGGCGCCGAGGCCGAGCAGGGCGGCGAGGTTGAAGACATTCGACCCGAGGACGACGCCGGCCCCCACCCGCTGCTCCCTGTTGACCAAGGCGGTGATCGCCGCGGTGATCTCGGGCGCGTCCGCGGCCAGGGCGGCGACCATGCCGAGCAACGCCTCGGAGAGGCCGAGCCGCTCCCCCACCCGCTCCAGCCGCGAGACCAGCAGCCAGCTGGTGGCCAGGCTGACGCAGGCCGCGAGCACGAAGAGCGGAGCCGCCACCATGACCGGCACAGGGATCCTCCCTGAACAACGTCGTGCCGACCAGACTTCCCGGCTCTCCTCGCGGGACTGTACCAAAGTCACTCATCAGCTGGGCAGGTCCAACGCTCACTTGTAGACCGGTACGGAGCGCTGCGGTCTCGAGCTGCTCATATCCGAAGACTTCTCGAGCACGGCCGGCTCCACGGGACGGTACCTGAATGTCGTGAGTCAACTGACCGCGGCGGAGCCCGAGGTGCGGTGGCACGGAGGCCGACGTGCAGTGGGGCAGCGCTGGCGCGATTACGCGGCGGGGCCGGGGCCAGTGACAGACCGAACTCGCGCGGCAGGGGCGGGAGGGCCGCCAGCCCGTGCTCGCTCCTTAGATTTCAGCCGACCTCTCCCCACGCCCGCGGACCCCCCGGCTGGCGCACGCCTCACCCGCGTTGATGGCCAGCATGGTGTCACGATTTGCGATGGTTCACCGGCGCAAAGCGCCCGTCCTGGATCGATTGGAATCTTGATGCCCGACTGTGTATAGTACGTACTAAACACAGTGAAGGTTGGTTGTGCCTCAGCAGCGTCCTCAGAACACGGACCCGGACGCGCCCGGTGGCGGCCGCGGCCGGCCCGATCCCGCTGACCATGCCCGAGCGAGCTTCATCGACGGCATGGGTAGCGTCGGCGAGTTCTGGGGCATCGCCCCAGCCATGGGACGGATCTGGGCCGTCCTCTACCTGAACCAGGACGCGATGACCATGGACGGCGTCGTCGCCGCCGTCGGCATCACCAAGGGCCACGCCAGCACCAATCTGCGAGCGCTGTTGCGGCTCGGTCTGATCACCAAGAGCTGGCGCCCCGGCGACCGCAAGGAGTACTACAGCCCCCAGGCCGACCTCTGGGACTTCGCCCGTAGCATCCTGAAGGAGCGCCAGAAGCAGGAGTTCGACCAGGCGCTGGCCAGCACCCGAAAGGCGCTCGCGGACCTGGAGGCCGACCGCACCCGGATCCCTCTCGACGAGTACCGCTTTCTGAAGGAGCGGCTGGAGGCGATTCGCGACTTCCATGGGACGATCGATCGTGCCGTCGCCGCGGTGCTGGCGTTCGAGGACCTGCGCCACGCGGTGCTGCACCTGACGCCCGACCGGGTGGGACGTCAGAGATGAGCCACAGCGACAGCGACCTGATCGTGGTCACCGGCGCCAACGGCTTCGTTGGCAGCCATGTCGTGAGCCGCCTCGTCCACGCGGGATACACGGTGCGCGCGATGGTGCGCGACAGCAATCGCTACTCCCCGCCGCCCCAGGTCACGATCGCAGAGGCCGACCTGGTTCGGGCCGAAACTCTGACCGGCGCCCTCGAGGGCGCGAGGACGGTCATCCATTGCGCCGCCATCACGGCCAACCTCAAGGAGCCCTACCCCGGTGCATACCAGGAGGTCAACGGCCTCGGCACGGAAAACCTGGCCGCCGCCGCCAGGGCGGCCGGCGTCCGGCGCCTGGTGGTCATCTCCGGGCTTGGGACCCAGCCCGCACCGGCGGGCACCTACATGGCCACGCGCTGGGCGCTCGAGGAGGCGGTGCGGAACTCCGGCATCCCCCACGTCATCCTCCAGCCCTCGGTGCAGTTCGGTGACGGTGCCGAGTTCGTCACCGCCCTGGCCCGGTTGATCCGGACCTCCCCCGTGGTGCCCGCCCTCGGCGGCGGGAGGACTCGCTTCCAGCCGATCTGGATCGACGACGTGGTCACCTGCGTCGAGCGGAGCATCACAGACGATGCGCTGCTGAACCGGGCCCACGCCATCGGCGGCAGTGAGTACCTCACCTTCAAGGAGATCCTGCAGGCCATCGCCGAGGTGATGGGCAAGCGCCGGATGATCCTTCCGCTGCCCCTGCCCCTGGCCCGTCTCCAGGCTCGGCTCCTCTCAGCGGTCATGTCGCATCCACCGCTCACCGCGGCGACCCTGGAGCTGTTCGGCTTCGACAACGCCACCGACCTCGACGCGGTGGAGCGCACCTTCGGTTTTCGACCGCGCGGGTTGCGCGAGCATCTCCGAGTCCATGGCGTCGCCGGATGAGCCGGTGAGCTCGGACCCGGCCGGGCAACCTCCGTCTGCAGGTCCTCGGCGTGCCCATCACCTGCCCGCGGCACTACTGGCGCTCGCAACCTTCGCTCTGGCGATCCTGCTGGCGATCGTGCTCTGGATGCGGTGGCAGCAGCCCGCCTATGTCATGCCGTTCGCCGTCGTCGGCGTGGGCCTCCTGTGCGCTGTGCTGACGGGGTGTGGTGGAGCCATGGCAGCGCTGCGGGGTCAGGTCACCCCGTGGCTCGCGCCACTCGTGACCCTGATGCTCGTCTACGCCTTCCTGTCCTTCCTGGTGATCGGCGTTCTGGTTGTCGTTCCGACCGTCCTGGTGGTCCTCCTGCTGGTGGAACGCCGCTCGCGCAGGGTTGAGGCGGCCTCGACTCCGAGATGGCGCGCGGGCGCCGGCCTCCTTCTCACCCTGGGACTCATCCCGCTCTCCCTTCTGGTCCTGCTCGGAGGGCCGGTTGTCGAATGCACGCCCGAAGGGGTCGAAACTTCCACCCCGATCTGGAGCTGGTCGGGAAGTCTCAGTGCCGAGGGATCCAGCGGCGAGACCGGCGGCTCCGGTTCGTCGTCTGATCTCAGCCGGACGAGCGGCAGCGTGACCGAGGGCGCGACGACCTACACGTACGTGTGCCTGGGGAGCAAACTCCTAAACTTCGACGCGCACGCATGACAGCTGATCGATCGTCTGGCCACTCGGCGGCCTTCTTCGACAGGCAGCGTGACTACTGGTGGAACGAGGATTACCTCCAACTGGTGGTTTCGCGCCTGGGGCTTGGACCGACGCGCTCCTTGCTTGGCGAACGCTACGCTCTTCGCCCTCGACCGACCCCTCCCCACCCCAAACCCACTCCGGCCATGGGCGGACGGGCCGGTGGTTGCGTGCTCAGACCGACGCCAAGGCGGCAGATGAGAGCCTACCGTTGAGCCCCAGATCAGGCCGCTCCCGGATCGAGAACGTGTGCCGGAGTGCCGAGCGAGCCGCCAGTTCGCCGCAGATGCCGTGCACCCCCGGCCCCGGGATGGTCGCGGAGGAGCACAGGTACAATCCTTCCGCCGGGGTCCGGTACGGATCCCACCGGACCACTGGCCGGGCGAACGTCTGACGCAGGTCCTGGACTCCACAGGCGATGTCGCCGCCGATGCAGTTGGGGTCGTACCGCTCCTGCTCCACAGCGGTCCAACAAGATCTAGTCCCCGCAACGGCGACACTCTGGACGGCACAGCAAACCCTGTCCTGAACTCACATGTGCCGGCTGTCGGGGAGCGCGGACTCGAACCGCGGACCCCTGGTCCCCCAGACCAGTACTCTAACCATCTGAGCTACTCCCCGACGGGTCCGCACCCAGTGTAGCCTATGCATCAGCCGGGTCTCCCCGGCGCCACCTGGGATCGCTCAATGACATCTGACACTGCCCACGAGGCCGTTTACGAACGGGCCCTCGAGCAGATGGAGCTGCTCATCCGGGGCAGCCGTCCCGACCAGCTGGCCCTCGCCACCCCCTGTGCGGACTGGGATGTCCGCGCCCTCCTGAACCACGTCGTCTCCGGCGCTGATCGCTTCGCGGTCATGGCCTCCGGCCAGCGGGCGGATTTCACCGCCCCAGCACCGGATCTGGCGGACCGCGCCGGGACCGCCTACCGGACCGCGCTGGCCGCGATCCGGGCCGCCTACGGCGACCACCCGGAGAACGTCGGCCGGACTCGCTCCATCCATCTCATCGAAACCGCAATCCATGCGTGGGACCTGGCCCAGGCGACCGGCCAGACTGACCGGCTCGACCCCACCGTCGCGGAGACGGCCCTGGCCCTCGCCCGCGAGAACCTCGGGGTCGCAGCTCGTGCCGGTTCGACCGCATTCGGGCCGGAGGTGCCGGTCGCCGCCAGCGCCCCACCCTACGACCGCCTGGCCGGCTTCCTCGGCCGCCATCCCTGAGTCTCGTCGCCCGCTGGGTCCACCCCGACCCCATCGACCGGGCCTCATCGTCCACCCCAAGCCCGGCGCATCCGACAGCACCCCGCCACATTCGTGGCACACTCCCCTGGCATGCACCGATCCCTGCGCCTCGCCGCCTCCGCTGCCCTCGGGTACGCCATCGGCTCGCTGCCGTCGGGCGTCCTGGTGGGGCGCCTCACACGCGGGATCGACGTGCGCGAGCACGGCAGCCACAGCATGGGCATGGCCAACGTCCTTCGCACCGCCGGGCGCGGCCCGGCCGCGGTGACGCTGGCCCTCGACATCGGCAAGGGCGCCGCCGCGGCCCGGCTGGGCGAGGCTCTCTGTGGCCGCGCCGGCGGGGCGGCCGCCGGCCTCGGGGCAGTGGTCGGGCACTCCTGGCCGGTGTTCGCCGGCTTCCGGGGGGGCAAGAGCTCCGCCACCCTCTTCGGCGCCGTCAGCGTGCTCACCCCTCCGGTGGCCGGGGTGTCACTGGTCGCGGGCGTCACCGCCCTGGCCGTCTCCCGGCGGACCTCCGTGCTCTCGCTCTCCGGCAGTGCCGCCGGAGGCCTCGCCGCAGTCGTGCTGGGGCTGCGCCGCCGTGACACCGCCGGCCTTGCGCTAGCAGTACCGGGGGTCGCGGTCGTGATCTTCCGGCATCGAGAGAACATCGACCGGCTGATCCGCGGGATCGAGCCTTCCGTGGGTGACCCCGAGACGCCCTCCGCCTGACCCGGCGCAACCACAGATCGAGGTCACGACACGCCTGATCCGGCGTTCCGCGGACACACTCCGTGCCACCCCTCCCGCCCCTCAGGCGAGGATGGCCGCGAGGGGATCCCGCTCAGCGGACCGCCCACGAGGACGACCCGGTGGCGGGATCCCGCGGCCCTTCGGGTCAGAAGACCCTGATCGACACCTCCGCCGGCTCGTTCAGCAGCCCCTTGATCTCCTCGTTCACCTTGAGCAGGGTGAGCGATGCACCCGCCATCTCGAGCGAGGTGCAGTACTCGTTGACGTAGCTGCGGAAGACCTTGATGCCCTGAGCCTCGAGCTTCTTGTGCGCGATGCCGTAGAGGAGGTAGAGCTCGCCGATCGTCGTCCCGCCCAGCCCGTTGATCATGAGGGCGACCTCGTCACCACTCTTGAAGGGGAGGTCGGGCACCACCGCGTTGAGCATGATGTCGACGATCTCAGTCGCCGAGACCAGCTTGGTGCGCTGGCGGCCCGGCTCGCCGTGGATGCCGATGCCGACCTCCATCTCGTCGTCGGCGATCTCGAACAGCGGTGTGCCCTTGACCGGCGGGGTGCAGGAGCTCAGCGCGATTCCCAGCGTCCTCACGTTGGCGATGACCTCATTGCCGATGCGCACCAGCTCCTCGAGCGACGCGCCCTTCTCGGAGGCCGCGCCCACCGCCTTGATCACGAAGAAGTTGCCGGCCACGCCGCGTCGACCCACCGTCCAGGTCGAGTCCTTGACGGCCACGTCGTCGTTGACAAGCAGCGTCTCCACCTTGATGCCGTCCGCCTCGCACATCTCCCGGCCCTGCTCGAAGGCGAGCCGGTCACCCGTGTAGTTGTTGACGAGGTGAAGCACGCCCATGGGCGAGTTCAGCAGCTTGGTGGTCTCGTACACGAACTCCACCGGCGGTCCGGCGAAGACGTCTCCGGGGCAGGCCGCGTCCAGCATGCCCTTGCCCACGATCATGGTGTGGGCGGGCTCGTGGCCGGAGCCAGACCCCTGGATGATCGAGACCTTGTTCGCTTTGGGCATGTCGGCGCGGTAGATCAGGTTGTACTTGGGCTCGTACTTGAGCCTCCCGTCGCTCGCCAGCTGGATGCCCTCCAGCATCTCGGGGACGAATTGTCTCGGGTCGTTGACGAACTTCTTCATGTGCCAGTCTCCCTCTGATGGAACTTCTCACGCCAAGCCGCGCTGATGCTTTGCAAGATGACGCCGATGGCAGTGGCCCCGGCGTCCACCGAGCCGATGCTCCGCTCTCCGGTGTAGGCGGCACGGCCGCGGAGGGCCAGCATCGGCTTGGTATCCTCGGCTGCCCGGACGGCCACGTCTGCGGCCTCCTGCAGCGCTGCGACCCCGTGATCCTGCGCCGCCTCGGGCCGCGCCAACCCGGCCTCCAGGGTGTCGATCGCGGGCACCAGCGCATCCAGGAGTGTCTTCTCCCCCAACGACGCCCCGCCGCGGTGCATGATCCCCGTGACGGCAGCGCGCAGGATGGCGATCACGTCGGCGCTGGTCAGGTCCGTCTTGTCACCGGCTGCCTGCGACGCCCGGAGGAAGGCCGTGCCCCAGATCGGACCGCTGACCCCGCCCACCTTGCCGGAGAGCACGAAGCCCACCTTCTTGAGAACCGCGCCCGCGCTGCTCCGATCAAAGGTGTCGTAGTCGCTGACCACCACCTCGAAGCCATTCCGGAGCGAGTAGCCGAAGTCGCCGTCGCCAACCACGCTGTCCAGCTCGGCGAAGTAGACGGCATTGTCGACGATGGTCTTCGCCATCGTTCTCAGAACCAGATCGACCTCATCCATTGCGCTCGCCGCCATCCCGTGTGCTCCTCTTCTGCTTCCCTGACACTTCGAGGCCCGATCCCTTCAGGCAGGCCTCCAGGTCCCTTAGTGCGACGAAGTCCCCCGGACGTGCCGAGCTCCGGTTGGCGATCACCACGGTCTTCTCCCCTCCGGGTTCGCCCAGTGACGAGACCACCAGCGCCGCCTCACTGAAATCCTCGTGGGCCGTGTATCCGTTGACGGTGATGAGGCAGCGAAGGCCGGCGGCACGCGCCGCCTCGAGGCCATTGCGCGAGTCCTCGATGACAAGGGCACCGGCCGAATCCACGCCCAGCCTCTCGAGAGCGAGAAGGTAGATGTCGGGAGCGGGCTTCTTGTGGGGGACGCAGTCACCTGCCAGCAGCGCATCGAAACGTGCCGCGCGGTCCGGGCCCGCCGCCCGTTCCAGGATGGCGCGCACCGACGGCTCCGCCGATGTCGAAGCCACCGCCACCTTCCAGCCTGCATCCTGAGCCTCGCCGATGATCCGCCGGATGCCGGGCCGCGTGGGCAGCTTCCCGGAGGCCACCATCTCCGTGTAGATCTGGGTCTTGCGCCTGTGCCAGGTCGCGAGCAGCGCGGCCTTGCCCTCGGGATCGGCGGGCAGGTCGTGAGCGCGGACGAACTCAGGGGTGAGCTCGCTCGCCATCCGTTCCTTGCCGCCGGCAATCTCCAGCTTGTGGCCGTATTCCTCCTCCGACCACAGCAGCGGCACCCCGACCTCCCGGAAGGTCTGGTTGAAAGCGGGCAGATGACCGTAACGCTCCGTGTCGGCGAGGACACCGTCACAGTCGAAGATGATGGTGGTCACGCCCAGGCCTTCCCTTCGCTGCCGAAGAGCCGGATGTGGTACCTCGCCATCTCCATCACCGCAGCTCGCTGCGCCGTGAAGATGCCGGGCGGATCGTATTCGCCCGGGTGCGCGCTCATATACTCGAAGCCCGACTTCATGTAGGCGATCTTCAGCGCGGTCGAGATGTTCACCTTGGCGCAACCCCGACTGATCAGATCGCTGAACTGGTCCGGCGTCATGCCGGTCCCACCGTGGAGGGCGACCGGGATGCCGGTGGCCTCGACGATGTCGGTGACACGCCCGCTGTCCAGCTTGGGCGTGCTCGCATACACACCGTGCGCGTTGCCGATCGCCGGGGCAAAGACGTCGACACCGGTGGCGCGCACGAAGTCGACCACCGTCTCCAGCGACTGGACGTGCTCGGCCTCGTCGCCGGTCATCTCCTCGGTCCGCTTGAANNAGGACGGAGTTCCAGCCCATCGCCAGGCATTCGCTGATCAGGGCCCGATCGGGGCAATGATCGAGATGGAGCGCGACGGGAACCGTGACCGTCTTCGTCATCTCGCGCCACATCGCGTACATGACGCCCACCCCGGTCATCACCACGTGCTTGACCGAGGTCTGGACGATCACCGGCGAGCGCAGCTCCTCCGCCGCCGCCAGCACCGCCTCCATGGAGAGGTCGTTGACGACGTTGATCGCCGCCACGCCGTAGCTCTCCTCGAAGGCTCGCTGGAGGATGGATTTCGTGGTTACGACAGGCATGTCTACACCTCCCGCCGGGATGCTCGTCGGCCGCTGCCAGCCGCACTTCCCCGCGCCGGCTCATGGGCAACGAGGTCGAGGACAGCGCGCGCGTTGCCCTCGTCGACAACCAGGACACTGATCACGCCGACCCGCAGCACCCCCAGGATCGCCCGCGGCTTCTCCGGTTCGCTGACCACCGCCACCACCGTCCCGATGCGGCGCAGATGGTCGACGGTGAGCGCCACCAGCCGGTCCTGGTGTGGGGAGGCGATCGGGCGTCCCTCGGTGTCGACGTAGTGCCCCAGCACGTCTCCGACGGCGCCCTGGCTGCGCAGCCAGGCGATCTCGGAGGTGGTCAGGCAGCCCGACCGCACCATCGTGCACCCGTCGTCGGTGCCCCCGATGCCGACCAGCGCCACGGTCGCCTGCGCCGCGCGATCGAGGCTGCCGGCGATCGCCTCCTGGGCCAGCAGCTGGTCCCGGATCTCGACGCTCTCCACATAGGCGGGCGCGTAGAGGCTCACCGCCTGTCCCCCGCAGCCCGCGGCGAGGGCGCGACAGATCTCGTTCGGGTTGGTCGGAGCGTCGATGCCCGGGGAGCCGCCCATGGCGCTGACGAAGGTGACGTCCAGCCGGCTTGCCGGCCGGAAGAAGCGGGGGACCGCACCGGCGGTGCGTCCGTGGCTCACCGCCACCACGCAGCCGTCATGAAGCCGCCGCTCCAGATACCGGGCGGCTCGCTGGGCGACGGCCTCGCGCTCCGCCTGCGGGTCGGTGCGCGCGGAGCAGACGATCGCGTCGCTCAGGCCGAAGGTCTCGCGGAGCTGGCTCTCGAGCTCCAGCCGGAGCCCGGGGGGCGCCTGGATGTGGATCGCGACTACACCGGAGCGGCGCGCGCGGTCAAGCAGGCGCTGGACCTTGGGCCGGGAGAGGTCAAATTCGCGGGCGATCTCCTCCTGAGTGCGCTCGTCCACGTAGTACCGATGGGCCAACCGAGCCAGGAGCTCGTAGTCCTCCTCGCGCATTTCCTCGCGAAGCTCCTCCCGCACCGCTCCCACCACCCCGTCAGCCGTGAGCAAATGCTCACCAATGCACAGATTATCGGTCGCGGCGCCCGCGGATGCAAGCCGCTCGCGGGTGGCTCCGGCGTCAGCGGAGGGCTGAGCTCAGGGCCGCGCGTCGATGGGGGCGATCCGCGCGCCCTGCATCAAACCGTCATTCGTCGTCGGCGTCCACCCACTCGAGAGTGCGCGCGACCGCCTTCTTCCACTTCCTGAAGCGCCGCTCCCGGTCGTCGGGGTCCAGCTTGGGGAGCCACTCCGCCGCCTTGTGCCAGTTGGCGCGGAGACTCTCCATGTTGGGCCAGAAGCCGACGGCGAGGCCCGCGGCGTAGGCGGCGCCGAGGGACACCGTCTCGGCCACGATCGGCCGGACCACCGGCACGCCGATGAAGTCGGCGAGGAGCTGCATCATCAGGTTGTCGGCGGTCATCCCGCCGTCGGCCTTCAGCACCTGCAGCACGGCCCCGGAGTCGCTGTTCATGGCTTCGAGGACCTCACGGGTCTGCCACGCGGTCGCCTCCAGCACCGCCCGTGCCAGGTGCCCCTTGGTCGTGTAACCGGTGAGGCC
>PMYJ01000199.1:23576-33084 GCA_003170875.1 Candidatus Dormiibacterota bacterium
GCGAGCGTCTCGATCTCGGCGGCGCTGGAGATCAGACCCAGCTTGTCGCGCAGCCACTGCACCAGCGCTCCGGTGACGGCGATGGAGCCCTCGAGCGCGTACGTTGCCGGCTCGCCGGCGATCCGGCATCCGACCGTGGTGAGCAGCCCGTGAGTCGACTCGACCAGCCGTGGGCCCGTGTTGAGGAGCAGGAAGCTGCCGGTGCCGTAGGTGCACTTGCCCTCCCCGGCCGCGAAGCAGGTCTGACCGAAGAGGGCTGCCTGCTGGTCTCCGAGCGCGGCGGCCACCGGGAGCCCGCGCAGAGGTTCGGAGGCCTCGCCGTACAGCTCGGACGAGGCGTGGATCTCCGGCAGCATGGCCCGGGGCACCCTCATCGCATCGAGCAGCTCGTCGTCCCATTCCAGCGATCGGAGGTCCATCAGCATGGTGCGGCTGGCGTTGGTCACGTCGGTCACGTGGCGGCCGGTCAGCTTCCAGATCAACCAGGTGTCCATGGTCCCGAACAGCACGTCGCCCCTCTCGGCGCCGGCCCGCGCCCCCTCCACGTGGTCGAGGATCCACTGGATCTTCGGCCCCGAGAAGTACGTCGTCAGGGGGAGCCCGGTCTTGGCCCGGAAGCGGTCCTTCCCCCCTTCGCCGGCGAGGAGGTTGACGATCTTGTCGGTGCGCGTGTCCTGCCAGCTGATCGCGTTGTAGATCGGCCGGCCGCTGTGGCGGTCCCACACCAGGGTGGTCTCCCGCTGGTTGGCGATGCCGAGGGCGACCAGGTCAGCGAGCTTCAGCCCGACCTTGTCGAGGGCGTCGCCGACCACCTCGAGCACGTTCCCGAGGATCTCCTCCCCGTCCTGCTCCACCCATCCCGGCCGGGGGAACAGCTGGCGGTGCTCCTTCTGGGCCATTGACACGAGGCGACCCCGCTCGTCGAACAGCATGCAGCGCGACGACGCGGTCCCCTGGTCGATGGATGCGACGTAGGCGCCCGTCACCCGGCCACTCCCCTTGTGGCCTCGCCCCCCGGGGACGATACCGACGGAGCCATGGCGGATGCTGTCACACCGGCCCGTTCAGCGCCACGATGGGTCCCAGTCTCCGGGGCGGTCGATGCGCTGTCAAGCTCCCGGGCCGGCGCCCACGGCGCGCGCAGCCCGGCTACCACGGGATCGCCCCCAGGTCGCGGGAGATCGCCCGCGCCGACTCGCGCACGTACGCGACGAGATCGCTGCGAGGAATCTCCGCATCGCACAGCCGTTCGACCGGCCCTGAGATGGCGATGGCACCGACAGTCCGCTCGCTGCGGTCGGTGATCGGAGCGGCGACTGAGCCCTCGCCCTCGACCAGCTCCCCGACGTCGGCAGCCCAGCCGCGCTTCTTAACCTCCTTGAGTGCGGTGCTCAGCTGTTTGGCGTCGGTGATCGTGCCGGGGGTGAAGCGGGTCAGCTCTTCCCCGGCCAGCTCAGCGAGCACGTAGGGGTTGGCGGCGAGCAACGCCTTGCCCATCCCGGTCGCGTGGAGGGGCAGCAGCGAGCCCACCTGCAGCACCTGATAGCTGTCATCGGGGCGGAAGACGTGGTGAACAACCAGCACCCGGCCGTCGTGAAGGGTGCCGATCCGCACCGCCTCGTTGCTGCGAGCGGCTAGCGAGTCCGCCCAGTTGAGCGCCCGGGAGCGCAGCTCGTTGCCGTCCAGGTAGGTGCTGCCGAGGTGGAGCAGCGCCGCTCCGAGCTGGTACTTCGCCGAGTCCGGGTCCTTCTCGACGAATCCGACCTGCTGGAGGGTGCGCAGGATCCCGAAGACGGTCCCCTTGGGCAGACCCATCTGCGCCGACAGCTCCACCAGGCTGAGACGGCGAGCCCGTCCGGACAGCAGGTGCATCACCTGAGCGGCGCGTTGAATCGATTGGATCGGCCGCGGCATCTGGCTACCCTAGCTGATCGATAGGGCATTCTGAGGAGTGGGTTGACAATGCCCTACGGTACCGGATAATGGCCAACGCGTCCAGGGCCGGCCGAACCCCAACCGCCCTCAGGGGAGGGGCGGAGGTTCGCGAAGGGAGGAGCTGACGCATGAGGGCTGTGTCGTGCGACGGGCGCGGGAGTGCCGCCCGTTTTCTACAGGTGAACCAAGTTATCGCTTGGATCAATTGGAGGGTTTGGCATGGCTGATGAGTATCGACCGATACACGGCGCAGGCCGGCAGACATTCGGTCTGCACGGCCTGTGGGGCGAGTTATCGGCGGAGTTCCTGGGGACGATGACCCTGATCATGTTCGGTGACGGGGTCGTCGCCATGGCGGTCGCCGCCCTCCCCGGGTCGGGCAGGGCCGCCACACCCACCACCATCTTCATGGCCAGCGGCGACTGGCTGCTGATCACCCTCGGATGGGCGTTCGCCGTCATGTTCGGCGTCTACGTCGCCGGCGGCATCAGCGGGGCCCACATCAACCCGGCGGTGACCCTGGGCCTGGCGCTCAGGCGTCGCTTCCCCTGGAGCAGCGTGGTCCCCTACTGGATCGCCCAGGTGGTGGGAGCCTTCCTCGGCGCAGCGATGGTGATGTGGGTCTACCACGACGCCATCAGCGCGTACAACGCCGCGGCGCACCTGGTCCCGTCGGCGGGCAACGCGCTGGCCACCTACTCGATCTTCGCCACCTTCCCCGCCGCCTACTTCCACGGGACCATCGGGGGACCGTTCCTCGATGAGGCGGTGGGCACCGCACTGCTGCTGATCGGCGTGTTCGCGGTGACCGACTCGCGCAACACGGCGCCGACCAGCAACCTCGGGCCGCTCATCGTCGGCTTCATCGTCTTCGCGGTCGGCACCTCGTTCGGAGCCAACACCGGGTACGCGATCAACCCCGCCCGTGACTTCGGGCCGCGCCTCTTCGCCTTCTTCGCAGGCTACGGTCAGGTTGCCATGCCCGGGTCCTTCAACAACGGTGCCGGCTTCTCGTTCAGCGACTACTTCTGGATACCGATCATCGGTCCTCTCTTCGGCGGCTGCGTAGGTGCCATCGTCTACGACTTCTTCATCGGCGACGTGCTCCACGCACGCAAGAGCCGCACGGCCCTCGAGGCGCCGCGTGAGCCCGGGCGTGCCGAGCCCAACGTCTCGCCCGACCGCGTGTAGCAGGCACAACCATGAAGAAGCTGATCAACCGCGTCGAGGACGTTGTCAAAGAGGAGCTGGAAGGCATCGTCGCCGCTCATTCCGACCTCGTGCGGGTGCACTTCGCACCCAACTACGTGGTTCGGGCCGACGCACCGGTCAGCGGCAAGACGGCCCTCGTCTCCGGCGGAGGCTCGGGGCACGAGCCGATGCACGGAGGCTTCGTGGGGATGGGCATGCTGGATGCGGCCTGCCCGGGCGAGGTCTTCACCTCGCCGACCCCTGACCAGATCCTCGAGGCCACCAAGGCGGTCAGCGGCGGCGCCGGGGTGCTCCACCTGGTCAAGAACTACACCGGTGACATCCTCAACTTCGAGATGGCCGCCGACCTCGCCAAGGCCGACGACATCGAGGTGGAGGCGGTGGTCATCAACGACGACGTGGCGGTCCAGGACAGCCTGTACACCGCCGGGCGGCGAGGGGTCGGCACCACGGTGCTCGCAGAGAAGATCTGCGGGGCCGCGGCGGAGGCCCACGGGTCGCTCAAGGACGTCGCCGAGCTGTGCCGTCGGGTCAACGCGAACGGGCGGAGCATGGGCATGGCCCTGACCTCCTGCACCGTGCCCGCGGCCGGCAAGCCGACCTTCGAGCTGGGCGAGCAGGAGATGGAGATCGGGATCGGCATCCACGGTGAGCCGGGTCGCGAGCGCCGCGCGCTGGCGAGCGCCGACGAGGTCGTGGAGATGCTGAGCCGCCCGATCGTCGAGGACCTGCCGTTCAAGCGGGGCGACAAAGTGCTGGCGTTCGTCAACAGCATGGGCGGCACCCCGCTCATCGAGCTCTACATCGTCTATCGGGCGCTCGCGCGCTACCTGGACGGTGTGGGCGTGCACATCGAGCGCAGGCTGATCGGGCCCTACATCACCTCCCTGGAGATGGCGGGCTGCTCCATAACCCTGCTCCGTCTCGACGATGAGATGACCAGGCTGTGGGACGCCCCCGTCAACACCCCAGGGCTGCGCTGGGGAGTCTGAGAAGCAGAAGAGATCGGTTAGAGGGCAGCGACGATGGCCGTCACGTATGAGCAGGGACTTGCATTCGTGCAAGGCTTCGCCGCTGCCATAGCCGAGAACAAGGCATACCTGACCGAGTTGGACTCGCCGATCGGCGACGCCGACCACGGGACCAACATGGACCGGGGCATGCAGGCGGTGCTGCCGAAGGTCGGCTCCCTGGAGGGGGCCGACCTGGCACAGCTGTTCAAGACGACCGCGATGACTCTGATTTCGACCGTGGGCGGAGCCAGTGGACCTCTCTACGGCACCCTCTTCTTGCAGCTGGGCACCGCCATCACGGGCAAGACCGAGCTATCCACCCAGGACTGGAGCCAGGCCCTCGATGCCGCCGTTCTGGCGGTGCGGGCGCGGGGCAAGGCCGAGCTCGGGGACAAGACCATGATCGACGCCCTGCAACCGGCCGCCGACCAGCTGCGCGAGGCGGCGCAGGCTGGCGCCACGCTCGATGCGGCGCTCGCCGCATGCGAGCAGGCGGCCGAGCAGGGCATGCAGGCCACCACCCCGCTGGTGGCGCGCAAGGGCCGGGCGAGTTACCTCGGAGAGCGCAGCGCCGGGCATCAGGACCCGGGGGCCACCTCTTCCTGGCTGCTGGTCCGGGCCGCCCGACAGGCATTCACGGCTGATACGTGAGCTGGGAGTAAGGAGAACGCATATGGCTGACTACGTTGGGGCGCTGGACCAGGGAACCACCAGCACCCGTTTCATGATCTTCAACCACTCCGGGGGAGTGGTTGGCATCGACCAGAAAGAGCACGAGCAGATCTTCCCGAAGCCGGGCTGGGTCGAGCACGACGCTCTGGAGATCTGGACGCGCTGCCAAGAGGTGATCAAGGGCGCGCTGCAGAAGACGGGCCTCAAGGCTTCGGACCTCGCCGCGGTGGGCATCACCAACCAGCGCGAGACCGCCGTGGTCTGGGACAAGAAGACCGGCAAGCCGGTCCACAACGCCATCGTTTGGCAGGACACCCGCACCGACACCATCTGCAACGAGCTGGCCAAGGACGGCGGTCAGGACCGCTTCCGGACCAAGGTCGGCCTGCCCCTGGCCACCTACTTCTCCGGCCCCAAGGTCAGATGGCTGCTCGACAACGTCGACGGGCTGCAGGCCAAGGCGGAGGCCGGTGATCTGGCCTTCGGCAACATCGACAGCTGGTGCATCTGGAACCTCACCGGCGGGGTGAACGGCGGCGTTCACGTCACCGATGTGACCAATGCCAGCCGCACCATGCTGATGAACCTGGAAACCCTGGACTGGGACCCGGAGATCCTCAAGATCATGGGCATCCCCAAGGCGATGCTCCCCCAGATCCGACCCTCCAGCGAGATCTACGGCAAGTGCGTCGGCGAGCTGGCCGGCATCCCTGTCGCGGGCGACCTGGGCGACCAGCAGGCGGCCATCTTCGGCCAGACCTGCTACTCGGTCGGCGAGGCCAAGAACACCTACGGCACCGGCAACTTCATGCTCCTCAACACGGGCACGAAGCCGGTCCAGTCCAAGAACGGCCTGCTGACGACCCTGGGCTACAAGATCGGTGACCAGCCCGCGGTGTACTGCCTCGAGGGCTCCATCGCGATCACCGGCGCCCTGGTGCAATGGCTCCGCGACAACCTGGGGCTGATCAGCACCTCGGCTGACATCGAGACCCTGGCCAAGACCGTCGAGGACAACGGTGGCGCCTACTTCGTGCCCGCCTTCTCGGGGCTGTTCGCCCCCTACTGGAAGAGCGACGCACGCGGCGTCATCGCCGGCCTCACCCGCTACGTCACCAAGGGGCACATCGCCCGCGCGGTGCTGGAGGCGACCGCCTGGCAGACCCGCGAGGTTCTGGACGCCATGAACGCCGACTCCGGCGTGGCCCTCACCGCGCTCAAGGTCGACGGCGGCATGGTCTTCAACGAGCTGCTCATGCAGTTCCAGGCGGACGTGCTGGGCGTCCCAGTCATCCGGCCCAAGGTGGCCGAGACCACGGCCCTCGGCGCCGCGTATGCCGCCGGGCTCGCGGTGGGCTTCTGGAAAGAGGTCGAGGAGCTCCGCAAGAACTGGCAGGTCGACCGCACCTGGGAGCCCAAGATGGATCCCAAGGAAAGGGAGAAGGAGTACAAGCTCTGGAAGAAGGCGGTCACCCGCACCTTCGACTGGGTCGAGTGACCGGCAGGCAGTCGGACTGAACCGGAACCATGACTGAAGCTCTCGAGTGCCAGCTGCTGGTGATCGGGGGCGGTTCCACGGGGGCTGGGGTGGCCTGGGACGCCGCGCTGCGCGGTTTCCAGGTCATCCTGGCCGACCGTGGCGACCTTGCCACCGGCACCACGGGTCGCTTCCACGGTCTGCTCCATTCGGGCGGTCGCTACGTGGTACGCGATCCTGGCGGAGCTCGTGAGTGCGCTCGGGAGAACGTGATCCTGCGCCGGGTGGCGAGCGCGGCCATCGAGGACACCGGTGGGCTCTTCGTGACCACCCCGCTCGACGACCTTGAGTACGCCGACCGTTTCTTCGCCTCATGTCCAGCCGCGGAGGTTCCCGTGGAGGAGATCTCCCCGGCCGAGGCCCTGCGCCGTGAGCCCCGGTTGACCCCGGCGGTGCGGCGGGCCTTCGTGGTGCAGGACGGCAGCATCGATAGCTGGAAGCTGGTCTGGAGCTGTGCCCAGGGAGCCAAGCAGCTGGGAGCCCGGATCCTTCCCTACCACCCGGTCACCGCTATCGTCCGCGAGGGTGACCGGGTGATTGGCGCGCGGCTCCACGACCTGCGCTCCGGCGGGGACGTGGAGGTCCGGGCCCAGTGCGTCATCAACGCCGCCGGGGCCTGGAGCGGACAGGTAGCGCGGATGGCGGGCTGCGAGGTCGCCGTCCGGCCCGGCAAGGGGGTGATGGTGGCGATCAACCACCGGCTCGCCGACTGCGTGGTCAACCGCTGCCACATGACCGGAGACGGTGACATCGTCGTGCCCAGCCACAGCGTCAGCGTGATCGGCACCACCGACACCCCGGTCGAGGACCCCGACGACATCGAGCCCACCGCCGAGGAGGTGGCCAAGATGATGACCGCGGGCGACGTCCTCCTCCCCGGCTTCAGCCGATCTCGGGCTCTCCGGGTCTGGACCGGAGCCCGCCCGCTCCTCCCCAAGACCGCCACCGTTGGCGATGACCGTGAGGTGAGCCGCTCCCACACCGTGATCCGGCACGCCCAGCGAGATGATCTGGGCGGTCTGATCTCGATCGCCGGGGGCAAGCTGACCACCTACCGGCTGATGGCCGAGGACACCGTCGATGCGGCGTGCGCGGAGCTGGGGGTGGAACGGACCTGCACGACCGCGGAGACCCCGCTGCCCGGCAGCACGGGCCGCAACTACTACCGGTTGCCGGATCACCAGGCGGACTTCGAGAAGGGGCGGGCCGACAACCCCATGGTCTGCGAGTGCGAGCTGGTCTCCCGGTCGGACCTTCTGGCGGCGGCACGACGCAATCCCCAGGTCCAGATCGACGATCTGCGCCGGGTCCTGCGGATCGGGATGGGGCCCTGCCAGGGCGGCTTCTGCGCCTTCCGGACCGCCGCGATCCTGCACGGCCAGAAGGAGTACGGCCGCTCCCAGGCCAATGCCGGGCTGCGTGCCTTCGTCCAGGAAAGGTGGAAGGGCCAGCGCCCAGTGCTCTGGGGTCAGCAGCTCCGTCAGGCGCAGCTGGACGCGTGGATCTTCCAGGGGGTGCTCGACATCGAGCACATGCCCACGTGAACCGCCCCCCGGAGGTGACGCGGTGAACACCGACGCGCTGGTGATCGGGGCCGGGACCGCCGGACTCATCGCCGCGACCCGGCTGGCCCAGGGCGGGCTCCGGGTGCTGGTGGTGGCGACCGGGGAAGGTTGCCTTCCCCTCGCCAGCGGCACCGTCGACGTCCTCGGTTACGCGCCCGGCCCGGTCAAGAGCCCGCTCGGCGCGCTTCCCGGTCTCCTCGATGCCCACCCCGAGCACCCCTACCGGCTCACCGGCGCGGCGGGACTCGAACAGAGCGTCGCCTGGTTCCTGCAGGTCGCAGCGCCGCTCGGCTATGAGGGCGAGCTGACCCGGAACCGCTGGGTGCCGACCGTGCTGGGTGGCCTGCGCCCCACCGCCCTGGTCCCCCGCGGCATGGCAGCCGCCGACCTGGGCGGTGGCGGCGAGGTGCTGATCGCCGGCATTCGCGGGTTCCGCGACTTCCATCCCGCCCTCGTAGCGGAGAACCTCTGCCAGGCCACGGCTGCGCCCGCAGCGGCCATCCAGGCGCGGGCGATCGAGCTGGACTGGCCGGGCAGCGCGGGTGACCTGGTCCCCTTCCGGCTGGCCCGCCGTCTCGAGGACGCGGGGATCCGCCGGAGCCTGGCCACCCAGCTCCGCCCGAAGATCGGCAGCGCCGCCGCGGTGGGCATGCCGGCGGTCCTCGGTCGGGAGACGGCCGCTGACATCCACGCCGACTTGGAGCGCCGGCTGGGAGTGCCGGTCTTCGAGATTCCCGGGCTGCCCCCGTCGCTTCCCGGCCTGCGCCTCTTCGACTGCCTCCGACGTGCCCTGCGCGACGCCGGTGGACGGCTGCTCCTGGGCAGCAGCGCCATCGCCGCCACCCACCACCAGGACACCCTCGACTCGGTGACCATCACCCAGGCGTCGCGCCCGGTGGAGGTGAGCGCCGGGTTCTTCGTGCTGGCGACCGGGGGCTTCGTCACCGGCGGCATCGTGCGGGAGCCTGACGGCCGACTTCGCGAGCCGGTCTTCGGACTGCCGGTGCACGGCCTGGCGCCGGGGCAGCAGCCCTTCGGCGACGAGTACCTCTCGGAGCACCCCCTGGATCGCGTCGGGCTGAGCACCGACGCCAATGGCCGGCCCCTGGGCGCAGCCGGAGCTCCCCACGCCGTCAACCTCTACGCCGCCGGCGCGGTGCTGGCCGGCGCCCTCCCCTGGCGCGAGAAGTCCGGCGAGGGACTCAGCCTGGCCACCGGGTGGCACGCTGCCGAGGCCATCCTGGGGTGCCGGCGTGAGGACGTCGCGTGAGGTGGACGGGATGAGCATGCTCATGGAGACCGAGGGGATGGGGGTGCGCCCCTCCCTCGACGCCTGCATCAAGTGCACCATCTGCGAAAGCGCCTGCCCCTACGCCGCCGTCACCGAGCGCTTCCCCGGGCCCAAGACCGTCGGGCCCCAGGAGGAGCGCTTCCGCCATGGTCCCCTCTCGGCCGACTGGTCGGTGGACTACTGCTCCGGCTGCGGGATCTGCAGCCGGGTCTGTCCCCAGGACGTCAGGATCGCCGAGATCAACTCGCGTGCCCGGGCCCAGCTAAAAGAGCAGCGCGGCATC
>PMYJ01000007.1 GCA_003170875.1 Candidatus Dormiibacterota bacterium
TGTCAACGGCCATCAGGATCTCCCCAAGTGCGGCCAGGATTTCTCCTCACCCACGGCCAACGAACCTCCCCACTGACGGCCAACTGAGCCCCCCGCGGGCGGCCAAGAAATCTCCCCACCGGCGGCCAACAGATCTCCCCACCCCGTGAGGTGAGCCATCGCCGGTGGGCGCAGGTCATCGCCGATAGGCAATCCCTCCTGGTTGTCGGTGGCGAGCGTGCAGCGGGAGCTCGGGGCGTTGGATCACCACGAGGTGCACGAGCCGGCCGAACGCGTGCCATCCTGCGGCCCGCAGAGGCGTGAAAGGGACGGCCCAGGTCTTCTGATACCTGCGCATCTTCATCCCCGCCGCCGCGCGGAACTGGGCACGGCCGGTCGTCCGTCATCCGCACCGGTTGGTGTCAGCGGGACCACGCCCAGCCCGGCGCTGGCCTGGGCGAGACGCACGCTGTCGCCACCCGTGACGCAGAGGTGGGCGTGATGGAGCAACCGGTCGACGGTGGCGGTGGCCAGGGTCTTGGGCATCAGCTCGTCGAAGCCGGCCGGGTGGAGGTTGGAGCTGATCGCCACGCTGCGCCGCTCGTAGGCGGCGTCGACGAGGCGGAAGAGGCCCTCGGCGGCATCCCCGGAGACCGGCAGGAGCCCGATGTCGTCCACCACGATCAAGTCGCTGCGCACGATCCGTCCCACCACCTTGGTGATGGTGTCGTCGACGCGGTGCCGGCGGACGATGGCTCCCAGCCCTTCCAGGGTGAACCAGGCGACGCGCATCCCGGCCTCGACCACTGCCGCTCCGAGAGCCTCGAGGAGCATGGTCTTGCCGGTGCCTGAGGGCCCACACACCACCAGGTTCTCGCGGCGGTGCACCCATTCCAGGGTGCGCAGCGCCGCCTGGGTCGGCGCCGGGATCGAGGAGTCCGCCTCCCGCCAGGCGGCGAAGGTCTTGCCGGTGGGGAAGCCGGCCGCGGTCCGACGGATGGCGGTCGACGAGCGGTCTCGCCCCCGACGCTCTTCGGTGAGCAGGGCACGCAGGACCTCGGCAGGGTCCCAGCGCTGGGCCTTGGCGGTGGCGAGCACCTCCGGGGCGGCCCGGCGGATGTGGGGCAGGCGCAGGGTGCGGAGCAGGCTGTCGACGTCCTCGGGGAGGGGTGGGGCGCTGGACGGGATCACTGGCCGAACCCTTCCCAACTGGCGGTGCCCGCCTGCAGGGTGGCGGCCTCGCTGGCTCGGTGGAGGGTGAGCACCGACCGCTGGCGATACTGCTCGACCATCGACTCCAGGTCGCCGTCGGCGAAGCGCTGCCACACCGCCGCGTGTCCCAGCGCCCAGTCCACCGGCTCGGCGCCATAGAGCTTGGCGAGCGACAGGGCGTGAGTCATCTTGGCGCGGACCCGCAGCACCCCGGCCTGGCCCGCCTCGGTGAGCCAGTGGTGGGCACCGATGCCGATGGCGAGGAACTCCGCTTCCGCCTCCGTCCTTGCCCGCGGCGTCCGATGCAGCGGGCCCTCCGGCTGGGGCCCGAAGTGCCGGGGGTCGATGCGGGGATTGCCGGGGGTCGTCCGCTGGTGGCGGGCCACCTCGACGGGCCCCTCCTTGCCGACGTGCACGATCACGATCTCGTCGCCGTGCTCGCGCGCCCACACCACTTCGCCCCGCAACTCCTGGGGCACCGAGTACTGACCGAGGTCGAGGTCGATCAGCGGCAGCTTCGTCCCCACCGTCCGGCTCCTCCCGAAGGCCAGCGTGTACGGCTGGTCCGGCACCCGGTGAAGCCGCGACCGCTCCTCCAGCAGCATCTCCGCCGGCGCCCGCCGGGTGACCCGATGGGGCCGACCGTTGACCTCGTCGCACAGCTGCTCGCAGGCGGCCGCGACGTCGCCGAAGCGGCCGTACTCATCGAGCAGGTTGGCGTCGGTCGGGACCAGGTCGGCCTTGGCAATCCGGACCGTCGCCTCCGAGCCGCCCTTCGACTCGGGGTCCGCCACCACACAGGTGGCCAGGGTCAGACCATAGTGATGCATCCCCGCCACCATCTCGGGGTTGCGGATGGCGATCCCGGCCACGTGATCCAAGCTGACGGTCTTCTCGTTGTCGGTCAGTGCGTACGTGGGCACCCCACCAAACCGGCGCAGTGTGGTGTCGATGGAGGCGATCACGCTGGGCAGGCTCTTGTCCCAGATCGGCAGCACCACCCGAAACCGGCTCCAGGCCAGCCAGGCACAGAAGAGCAGGACCAGCCGCCCCTCCACCCGCGGACCGTCGCCGAAGTCGTATTGGAACCATTGCCCGGGCTCCGGGATCCAGGGCCGGTACACCCGCCCGTGGGCCAGCTTGCGCCGCCTCTTGGCCTCAGCCACGGCCCGGCGGGTGCTCCGCTCCGACCCCGTGTACCCCAGGCCGCAGAGCCGCTCGTGGGCGATGTCGGCGCGGATCTTCCCTCTGCTCCGCTCCACCCACTCCTCGATCTTCTCCAGCCACGGGTCCAGCACGTGGCCGCGTGGGGCCATCTTCCCCACCAGCTGCCCGGCGTCCCGGGCGGCCACGCACCGGGCCACGGTGTGATGGTCACAGCCAGCCAGCTCCGCCGCTCCCCGCAGCGTGCCGGTCAGGTCGAACGCCTCCAAGATCCGCATGGTCTCCTCACATGACTTCAAGATCCCGGCCTCCTGGAACGGAGGGTCTGGTGACCCTCCCGAAGGCCCCTGTCTACGCGACCGGGGAGGTCTCGTGGCCGCCAGTGGGGAGTTCCGCTGGCCGTCAGTGGGGAGTTTCTCGGCCGCCTATGGGGAGGTTCTCATGGCCGCCGACACTCGGTTGAGTCGGTGGCTTTAGCAGGCACAGGTGTTTGGCATCACGGATACGTACGGGGAGAGCGGACCCAGGAGGCCCTGCTCGATAAGTACCGGCTATCGGCTGCAAGGGTGGCTGAGGACGTGGAGTCGCTGCTCCCCCAACGGTCTCACGCTTGAACCCGCTGATGGTGCTTGTGGAGCTCGGGAACGCGGGATCGGGATGAAGTGCATAGACCCTGGCGGTTCTTGTCGAGGGGATAGAGAGCAGTCCGCACGGTAAATGGCGTGGTCGTTTGGAGGTGATCTTGGTGGCTGCAGAAACGGTTGTCACAGCGGCGGGGATCGATGATCCCTGGCTCAACGCGCAGCGGCAGTTCGACGCCGCGGCCGACGTTCTCAACCTGGATCAGGGCGTGCGTTCGATTCTCCGCGAGCCCCAACGCCAGCTGACCGTCAACTTCCCGGTCAAGATGGACGACGGGTCGGTCCGGGTGTTTGAGGGCTACCGGGTCCAACACAACCTGGTTCGGGGTCCGGCTAAAGGCGGCATTCGCTACCACGCCGAAGTCACGCTGAGTGAGGTCAAGGCGCTGGCGATGTGGATGACCTGGAAGTGCGCCGCAACTGGGATACCCTTCGGCGGCGCCAAGGGCGGGGTGATCGTTGACCCCAAGCGGCTCAGCCGCAGCGAATTGGAGAGGCTCACCCGCCGCTACGCCAGCGAGATCTCGGTGCTGATCGGCCCGGAGCGGGACATCCCCGCCCCCGACGTCAACACCACCCCCCAGGTGATGGCCTGGATCATGGATACCGTGTCGATGGCGGCCGGCTACTCGGTCCCGGCCGTCGTCACTGGCAAGCCGCTCTCGGTTGGGGGCAGCCAGGGGCGTAACGCGGCCACCGGCCGCGGGGTGGCGATCGTGGCCCTCCAGGCTTGCCGCCGGCTGGACAGGGAACCCACGGGGTCAACGGTCGCGGTGCAGGGCTTCGGCAACGCCGGGAGCATCGCTGCCGGACTGATGGCGGACGACGGCTTCAGCATCCGGGCCGTCTCGGACAGCGCCGGAGGCATCTACAGCGAGCAGGGGCTGGACATCAAGGCGGTCATCGAGCACAAGCAGCGCACCGGGTCGGTCGTCGGCTTCCCCGGCACCCGGCCGATCAGCAACGCCGAGCTGCTCGAGGCGCCAGTCGACGTGCTCGTCCCGGCCGCCCTGGAGAACCAGATCACGGCGAGCAACGCGGGGCGGGTCAAGGCCTCGCTGATCCTCGAGGCGGCCAACGGGCCGACCACCCCCGACGCCGACGACATCCTGGTCAGGCGCGGGGTGACCGTCGTCCCCGATATCGTCGCCAACGCCGGAGGGGTCATCGTCTCCTATTTCGAGTGGGTGCAGGATCTGCAGTCCTTGTTCTGGGAGGAGAACGAGATCAACAAACGCCTCGAGCACATCATCACGGGCGCTTTCAACTCGTCCTGGGAGGCATCCAAGCGCCTCGGGGTACCGCTTCGCCTGGGCGCCTACGCGGTGTCGGTCGAGCGGGTCGCCGAGGCCACCATGGTCCGCGGCATCTATCCGTAGGAAGTCGGGTTCATCTCATCTGGACGGTCTGCCTCTGAAGGTACCAGCGGTGGCGGCAGGGTGGTGGCGACTCTCTCGACCACGCGCGGAGCAAGCGCTACACCGGAGGCGTCCTCGGCGTCCGCGCCCAGCCGTCCTGGAGCGGGCCGGCAGATTCCGTGCACCAGGAGATCCCCGTTCGGGTCGTCGGCTGCCCTTTTCTCGCTCGCGGTGCGGGAGGCGCTGCTTGAGCGTGACCCGCAGTGCTGGCTCGTGCTGCTCACCGATCGCGACGAGGCGGATCTCGGTGTCGACGATTGCCCCCTGCCTGCGGTTGCAGCCACGCCCGCGGCTGTGGCACCATCTCGCGCCGAAGGGATCGCGAGCCTACAGGGGAGGGCCGCGGCTTCACGCGCTTGGTGCAAAGGGAGGAGTCTGCCCTGCACTGCTGGGCTCCAAGCAACCAAGCAGGCTACTCGCTAGTGATTAGGAGCCCAAGTGGGCCCTCGTCGCGCAGGGCTTGCGACGGTAGTCGGCTCGGGCATCGAGGCTAGTCAGCATGGAGGCCGCCCGGTCCTGAAGAAGGGCCGGCGCGACGAGCATCGTGGGTTACTCGGGTGGACGAAGCACACCCCGAGCAGAGCCACATCGTTGGAGGCCAGCCCCATGTTCCAGCCTATCCGGTACGTCGGTCTGGATGTGCGCAAGGAGTTTCGCCTTCCCCGATGGGGGGCGCTGGGCGTTGACCTGGGAGGATCTGCTCGGGCTGCGCCACCGGGGCGGGCTTCCAGGCCACGCCGAGATGGCGGGCAAGACCCTCTTCCTCAAGTTCAACACCGGTCCTTCCGGGCACGGCATGCCACCCGCCGCTGGTGAAGCTCTCGCACTCAAGCTCGCTGGAGCGGCCGAGGTCAAGGTCTTCGCGGTGGAGGGTGAGGGCGGACTGACCCCCGGTGGCGCACATGAGACCAAGAACTCGGCGTGGGGTCTTGGCCTTTCCAACCTCGTCTTCCTTGTGGATTGGAACGATTTCGGGATCGATCTTCGGAGGGCCTCCTCGGTTGTCTTCGGAGGCCCTGACGAGTGGTTCCGGCCGTACGGGTGGCGAGTCCTGGGCACGGAGTCGGGTATGGACTGGGGGCCGGTGACTCGTACTCTCCTGGAGGTGGTCCATGGGCCGAATCCAGAAGGGGCACCGTCGGCAGCCTGGTTCCGGACGCGTAAGGGCCGCGGGTATGGCAAGTACGATGCTCCGTCCCATGGCACGCCGCACGGCCTCAACAGCCCAGAGTTCTGGGCTGTCCGCAAGGAGTTCATGGCTCGCTACGGGGTCACCTATGAGGGTGTGGACGAGTCCGCCCCCGCCGATCCGGCCCAGCGCACCGCGCAAGCCGAGGCCAATCTCAGGATTGCGATGGCGGTTCTCCGGCGTGACAGCCGGTTGGTCGAGTACCTGTCCGATCGACTGCTCGCAATCGCGGCCACCGTACCCGATCGAGTGGAGGGCTTCAACCTGGGAGGCCGGGGGGCAGAGACTCTTCTCTGATCCACGGCTGACTGACTTCCGCACGTACCCGAAGGAGCTGTACAAGCGGCCCGGAGAGCAGCACCCCAACCGGGCTGCCCTGGGCGCCTGGGGAGCCTGGGTGAACGCTTTCGCCAAAGCGGAGTACGGGCGACCTCTGTTCATCGTCAGCTCCGCCGACCTCGCTGACTCCACCAACATCAGCGGTTTCGGCAAGGACTGGGGCAACCAGCCCGGCTGGGGGTGGTACGAGCGAGACCAGAATCCGCGTGGAACGGTGCTGCCGCAGGAGATAACCGAATTTGCCAATGCGGGGATCAGCGTGGGCCTCGCCAGCGTGAACCTAGCGGATGATCCATTCTCACAGTTCGACGGATTCTGGTCCGCCTGCTCCACCTACGCTGCTTTCAGCTACCTGAAGTACGGAGAGATGCGCCTCTTCAGCCAACTGGCTCAGGACTGTGATCTGAAGGTGGGCAAGGTGATCTGGGTGGCGGGCCACTCCGGGCCTGAGACAGCCGAGGATTCCCGCACCCATTTCGGAGTCTTCGCCCCGGGAGTGACCCAGCTATTTCCCGATGGACACGTGATCGACCTCCACCCCTGGGAGTACAAGAGGTGCCGGTGGTGTTGGGAGCGGCCCTGCGGGCCTCGGCCCCAATCGTCGCTCTCCACCTAACCCGACCGGCCATCGAGCTGCCGGACCGGGTTGCCCTGGGAATCCCTTCACACTTCGAGGCGGCGCGCGGTGCTTACGTGATGCGCGATTTTCGGACGGACCGGGCAAGGCACGGCACGGTCTTCATTCGCGGGACGGTAACGACTGCGAATCTGGTGTCAGTTTTGCCGGAGTTAGAGCGTTCCGGCCTCAACGTGAAGATTGTCGCCGCCATCAGCCCTCAGCTCTTTGCCCTTCAGGACCGGGCTTACCGCGAGGCGACCATCACGGACGCTGATCGCTGGGATGCGATGGCGATCACCAACGGAGCCTTCAAGCTGATGCGGGATTGGGT
The DNA here is from genome assembly GCA_003170875.1 of Candidatus Dormiibacterota bacterium. Classification (GTDB taxonomy): domain Bacteria; phylum Chloroflexota; class Dormibacteria; order Aeolococcales; family Aeolococcaceae; genus Changshengia. Next base: position 6,893 of record PMYJ01000007.1, read on the forward strand.
TGATGGACCGATCGCCCGAGAGTATTCGCTGTCCACCGACTGGGACAGCCGTTGGCGGACTGGCGGCAGCCTCGACGAGGTCGTCGACGAGGCTCATCTTTCGGCTTCGCACATACTCGCCGGCATCGAGCGGTTCGTGAGCGAGCGAGATCAGCGTCGGGCCAAGCTCTCGGTCGTGATGGAGGCGATCCAGAGACAGTAGCCGCGTTGCTGCCCGGCCGTTCATGGTTTCGTGGCGGCAAGCGTCCCAAGGATGATCTCGTAGCGGAATCTACGGGCAGACGCGTCGGTAGACCAAATGGCGGTTGTCTATACGGAGGCGAAGGTCATGGCTGTGGAAGCGGTTGTCATAGCGCCGGGGGTCGACGATCCGTGGCTCAACGCGCAGCGTCAGTTCGATGCCGCGGCCGACGTCCTCCAGCTCGATCCGGGCGTGCGGGCAATCCTCCGCGAGCCACAGCGTCAGCTGATCGTCAACTTCCCGGTCAAGATGGACGACGGATCGGTCCGGCTCTTCGAGGGGTACCGGGTTCAGCACAGCCTCAATCGGGGCCCGACCAAGGGCGGCATCCGCTATCACCCCCAGGTGACCCTGAACGAGGTCAAGGCCCTGGCCATGTGGATGACCTGGAAGTGCGCGGTGGCGGGAATTCCGTTCGGGGGGGCCAAGGGCGGCGTGATCGTCGACCCCCAGCCGCTGAGCCGCAGTGAGCTGGAGCGGCTCACCCGCCGCTACGCCAGCGAGATCTCGGTGGTGATGGGACCCGAACGGGACATCCCGGCTCCCGACGTCAACACCACCCCCCAGGTGATGGCCTGGATCATGGACACGGTGTCGATGAGCCGGGGCTACTCCGTCCCCGCGGTGGTCACCGGCAAGCCGCTCAGCGTGGGCGGGAGTCAGGGGCGCAACGCCGCCACCGGTCGCGGCTGCGCGATGGTCGCACAGCAGGCATGCAGTAGGCTCGGTCTCGACCCCCGCCAACTGACCGTTGCGGTGCAGGGGTTTGGCAACGTCGGCAGCAACGCAGCCGGGCTGATGGCCGAGGGCGGTTTCAGCGTCCTGGCGGTCTCGGACGTTTACGGCGGCATCCACAGTGAGAGGGGGCTCGACATCCCCGCCCTGGCCCGGCACGTGCAGAGCACCGGCTCGGTGGTGGGCTTCCCTGGGACCCTGCCCCTCACCAACGCCGAGCTGCTCGAGCTCCCGGTCGACGTGCTCGTTCCAGCCGCCCTGGAGAACCAGATCACGGCGAGGAACGCCGGTCAGGTCCAGGCCAAGCTGATCCTCGAGGGAGCCAACGGCCCGACCACCCCCGACGCCGATGAGATCCTGCTCCGGCGTGGGGTGACCGTCGTCCCGGACATCGTCGCAAATGCTGGAGGGGTCATCGTCTCCTACTTCGAGTGGGTGCAAGACCTGCAGTCCTTCTTCTGGGAGGAGGGGGAGATCAACCAGCGTCTGGAGCAGATCCTGACCAGGGCGTTCACCTCGTCGTGGGAGGCGTCCGAACGCCTCTCAGTGCCGCTGCGTCTCGGCGCCTACGCGGTTGCCGTCGAGCGCGTCGCCGAGGCCACCCGCGACCGGGGTCTCTACCCGTAGCCATCCCTCCAACGGAGCCGATGGGGGCCTCCGTGATGACACCCTCGTCGGCAGCGTGTGGAGTGTGCGGGACAGATCGAATGGATGGTTTGGAAAGCACCCTAGGAGCGTCTAGCCACCCGAAAGGAGGGTTGAGAGAGAGGAGTAAAGGCTGAAGAAAGTGCGCCATGCCGGCGTCGAGGGCCTTTCTTAGTACACGCACCGCCCGCGCGGTGGCGTCTTTCCTTCCAAACTGGATGTGTCGGGTTCAGTCTTGCCTCTCGATTCAAGACCAAAGGTGGCCGATCAACTTCACCGAGGAGCGAGCGATGCCTCTCACTCAAGCCGATCTGAACGAGTACCGCAACATGTGTGCGGGGAAATACGGTCCTCAATGGACGGCAATCCGCAAACTGCTCGATGAGGTACGCAGGCTCACCCGCGACCTGCTCGCGACGAAGCCAGCGGGCGTGATCCGCAACGAAGAGATAGACTCCGTTATCCGGTCCTCCCTGGAGCTCCATCGGAGCCTCACCTCCTTGATGAGCAAGCTCCGCCCCGTCGCCATTGACGGTGCCGAACCGATTGTCGATCCCTCAGTTCCAGTTGCGCAGCCTCAGGTGGCCTCGCAGATCGCGTTGCGGCCTGATGCGCCACGTCTCACTTTGAGCGTTGGTGAGGCTGCCGACCGGTTTGGGGTTAGCAGGGCGACGCTCTGGACCCTGGTTCATCGAGGGGAAATCAGATCCATTCTACTGGGCCGTCGCCGGCTGATTTCCGTCGGCGCGCTCGACCAATGGATTGGGGAAGCGGAGCGTCTTCCCTGACGAGTTGGGGCGCTCGGCGACCTTGAAGCCGCGGGCGTCTGGGGTGATCTAAGCGCGGAGCGCCGGGATCCTGTCGCCCGGGGGCAACCGCGCCCAGTGGGCCCCGTCTCACGCTGCCGGTTCTGTGATCCATCGGCCGCGTTCGTTTTTCCTCGCCTTCGTCCGCGATACCGAAGGCGTTGACGAGGCCGCCTGACAGGGCTTATGCTCACCCGGGTTACGGGCCTTCTGGCGAATACGGGGAAGCGGTCGAACGCGGTAAGGGCGGCGAGCAGATTTTGCGAGCGCCTTGGTAAGGCATAGGTCGTGGGTTCGATTCCCCCCTTGGGCTCCAGTCACCACCTTGGGCTCCAGCCTCCCAGAAACGGTACCAGCGTCGACCCGAAGGTCGGCGGCTGTCGTGCTGCCCCTGTAAGATCGTCTCCGTTCGATAAGCGCTTTGCCGGGAGGAGAGGCCATGGGCGGTCGCAGGGGTGTATCACTCGTTTTCGTAGTGTGGGTGGTGATTGGCGTGATCGTGGCCTACAACAATCACTACTTTGAGAGCCTCAAGACCCTTGGCGGCGTCCTGTCGGCGCTGTTGGCGATCCTGCTCTGGCCCCTTATCCTCCTCGGCACCAAGATCACCCTCAACATCTGACGGGCCGCTCGCTCGCCTCCGCCTTTCACCCAAGGTCACACGTCGGGACCGAAACGTGGTTCCCGACTGTGACTTTCCGGATCACCCCGTTGGTCAGCCTCGGGGGATCCGCTGTTGGGCATCCCGGGCAACCCACCGGAGGGCTGATAGTCGCGGGAGAGTTCGAGGGTCGTTGGCGGAGCTTCGTCGGCCAGGATGCGGCCGTCCTCGTTGGCGACGAGTAGAGGGACGGGTTCGCCGCAGTGGAGACGGCCGACATCGACGTCGTGAAGGCGGGGCTGGGAGCACGCATCGCCCGGCATCTCGAGGGCTTCGCTGCCCGTGGTGAACTGTCGCCGTAGCCCCCGGCCACCCTGAGTTGGTCTTGCTGGGCCCGAGTCACGAGGCCTGCCGCCGCCACCTGGCCGGGGTTGCTTTGAATCTGGCCTCGCTCCGCTAGCGGTTGCCCGACGGGCCTAGGCGTCGCTCGGAGCCGCGCTCTCGAGGTCCCCGGCATGACGGAGCCGGCGCGAGGGGCCGCGAGCAGTGACCTAATGCCACCGATGAGGCGGCAGGATCAGCTCTCAGAGAACGGTAATTTGCATGTAAAAAGCTCTTGACAGGCACTTCCAATAAGCTGACGAACTTAGCAGAAGCCGCTGGCACCTTGATTGGGCTCCGTCCTCCTGCTCCTCGCCATTTGCGCGCCCACGACGGCTGGCGACGAACTGCGAGCGCGAAAGGGAGTTCTCGCCGCCAGCGGCTGGTGAATCAGAGTTGTGAATCAGCCCAGTGGCGCCGGCGTCGAAGGAAGAACGCCGAGGAGATGG
>PMYJ01000181.1 GCA_003170875.1 Candidatus Dormiibacterota bacterium
ACGCTCGCCGAGGAGCGCTCCCTGGCTCTCGAGCAGCAGATCCTCGAGGAGCCCCCCTCCGGCACGCCGGAGACCCGCCCGTGCCCGACGTGCGGGCGCGACATCGAAGAGGACTTTGTCATCTGCCCGCACTGCCGCACTCAGTTCGCCCGCAGGTGCACCGTCTGCGAGCGGAGGCTGCGGCTGGGCTGGCCGGTCTGCCCCTACTGCGCCACCGAGGTCGGTGCCCACGCGCTGCCCCCGGCTCCCCCCAGGGCGCCCGCACCGCAGTAGTGCGTGCCCTCTGGGACGCTGACGGGAGGCTGCGCCGTTGCTGACCGTGGGGAACCGGTCCGCCCTGATCCTCGCCCTACTTCTCGCCGGGGCGCTCATCGCCTACCTTCTGCCGGCCCCGTGGCGGCGGACGCGCCGGTTGCTCAGCGCGGGGGTTCTGGTCCTCGCCGGATGGGCAGCCCTCAGCATCGCCGCGATCACCACGAACGGTCCGATTGTGACCACGTTCGGACAGGCGGTGTCCGGGGTCCAGCTGACGCTCCGCGCCGACCAGACCGGTCTGGCCCTGGTCCTGATCGCCCTCGTGGCCACCTTCTTTGCCCTCGGGGCGGCGGACCGCCGGCCCGGCGAGGAGGCTGCGCTCCTGGTCACCGCCGCCGGCGCGGCACTCGCCGCCCTGGCTGGCAATGTCGTGATGCTCTTTGCCGGCGCGGAGATCGCCAGCCTCGGCGGCCTGCTGCTGGCGACAGCGGGCCGAGAGCGGGTCAGCCGGGGGGCGGCAGCCGCCTTCACCATCCAGCACGTCTTCGCGCTCGGCCTGCTGGTCGCTGCCGTCCAGCTCATCGTGACCACGGGGACGAGCGATCCCTATGCGGTTCCCCCGGGCGCGGTCGGCCTCGCGGTGGCTCTGCCCTGGGGCCTAGCCGGGGCCGGACGGCTGCTCGCCGCGGGATGGTGGCCGGGGGCCGCCGGAGGGCGGTCGACCAGGAGCTGGCTCGCCATCGGGGCGGTCCCCTGCGGCGCTGCGGTTCTGCTCCGGCTGGGAGCCGCCACCGGGGGCGCTGAGGACCCCGGTTTCACGGTGGTACTCGCCACCTTCGGGACCGCCGCGGCCATCTGGGGTGCCGTAGCCGCCTGGCGGTGGAAGCACGAGTCGCGTCGCGCGGGCAGAGCTCTGCTCACCGCTTCGGCTGGCACCCTTGTCGTCATCGCCGGGCTTCCCGGCGGCGCCGGGGGGTTCGCGGCAGGGGTGGTGGCACTCGAACTGGCCCTGCTGGCCGCGCCCGCCTGGAGCAGGCCTACCCTGCCGAGTCGCAGCGGCCGTGCGCTCGCAGCGACCGCGCTGGCTGCCGCAGGCGGGCTGCCCATCGGATTCGGGACCACCGCCGTCGTTCTCGAACTCGGCGCGATCGCATCCCTCGGCCGTCCGTACGTGCCGCTCCTGCTCGCCCTGGGGATGGCCGCCGTTGTCGCCGCCGGCGGGGGGCTGGTCGCGGCACGGCAGGCCATTGGGCTCGCCGCCCTCCCTGCGCGGCAGGCCGAGGTGGCCTCCGAGCTCTCCGGCGACGGGGAGGTGTCATCGCTCCGCGAGAGTCCCCATGCCGGGGAGGGGGCAGCGCCTCCCGGGCTGCTCCGTCGCGCCGTGCTGCCGCGGCCCGATGCCGCGGTGGCTCTTGCTCTGGGGGCTGCCGCAGCGCTGCTGCCGGGGGTCGTGGGCGCGCTGCTTCTGGGTCCCCTGGTGGGCAGCGACGCCCCCGTGGCCATCGACGCCGCCACCCTTCACGGGCCGGGAGGACCCTGGCCGGGCGGCTATCTCAGCCTCGCGCTCCTCGTGGTCCTGCTCGGGGTTGTGAGCGCCGGACTGGCCCTCGGGGTCCCCTTCCCCCACCCCGCGCACGGCGAGCGGGGGCCGCGACCGCGGCCGGCCTGGGTCGCCGTCGTGGGGGTCCGCCGGGCTCTCGGACCTCCCGCGCGCGGGCTCGGGCGCGGCTTGGCCCGCGTCGATACGTGGTTGGTGACCCAGCCCGGTCTCCTCTTCACCGTGGTCGTGGCGCTCGCCGCACTCATCGGTTTCCACTACCTGTGAACCAGCCGCTTCTCGACTTCATCGCCTTCGCCGCCGGGGCTGTCGCCGTCATGGTCGACCGGCGGCGTGCCGTCCTCGTCACCTGCCTCGCGGTCGCTCTCGCCCTCTCTCCCGCGGCCGCGATCTATGGCGGCGGCTGGGCGGCGGTCGTCGTCCTCGGAGCCGGCGCGGCCGGCGCCGTGGCCGGCCCGCTGGCCGGGTCCATCGCCGGGCGGATGGTCCCAAGTCCCGGGCTCGACCCGCTTCGGCCGGTCGGGGCGCAGCAAGAGGGGCTGTTCGGGCCCCGCAGCGCTCGCGTCGCAGCCGGCGTCATCGCCCTGATCGCGGCTTCGTGGGTCAGCTTCAATGTGCCTGTCGGTTCGGTCGCCGCCGTCCAGGGCGCGCTCTTCCCCGTCGCCTTCATCTTCACCTGCGGGGTGCTCCGCATCTTCCTCGCCCGCACGGTCACCGACCTCTCCGTGGGCGTGGTCGCCATCGCCCTCGCGGTGGGCGTGGGCTGGCTGCTCCGGGGGGGGAGCGGCCCCCTCCCGGATGCGGCTGGTGTCATCGCCGTCGTCCCCGTCGTGGCCGCGGTCGAGGGCTGGCTGGCCTCCCGGCGGCGGCGTCCGCTATCCGAGGCGCGCCCATGAACGCCGCCTGGCTGGCCGCTGCATGGGCCGGAATCGGGGTCATGGCCGGGCTCGGGCCGGCCCGCCTCCGCCGTCCCATTGCCCTGATCGCGCCGCTCCTGCTGGTCGCTCTCAGCATTGTCACCGTACAGGGGGGCGCGCGCCCGCAGGAGCTGGGCGGTGGGGGTCTGGCCCTGCCCCGCGAGGCCGCCGGTCTCCTCGCCGCGTCGGCTGCCGCCCTCTGGCTCAGCCTGCTCCTGGCCGACCGCCTGGACGGCCGCGAGCTGATCGGGATCGGGACCGTCGGCGGGGCCGTGGTGCTCCTCCTCTCGACGGGGTCTCCCCTCCTCTTCGGAGTCGCGGCCATGCTCGCCGTTGCCGCCCTCAGCCTTCGCTGGATCTCGGTGGCGCCGGGGCGAGCCAGCCTCGCCACCGCCCGGGTGGCGGGCACGGGGGCAGCCGCGCTGATCGCGGTCAGCCTGCTCCTGCCGGCCGTCTCCCCCGACGGCCAACCCGGCATGGTGGGAGGCCTCCTGGTGGTCGGGGTGCTCGCCCTGGCCGCGGTGATGCCTCTCGGCGGATGGGCGGTGGGCGCCCTTTCCGACGTGCCCGCTCCCGAGATCGCCACCTGGCTGGTGTTGCTCGCCCCTGCCGTCCTGCTCAGCGCCTTCGCGATCCCCGCCCCGCTCCCGCTTCTCGCGAGGCTCGCCTTCGAGCACACCATCCTCGCCTGCGGTCTGATCAGTGCGATCTGGGCCGGGGTGATGAGCCTGCGCGCCGGTCCGGCCACCCGATACGGCCGTGTGGCCCTCGGTGACCTTGGCCTCGTCGCCGCCGGCGTCGGCACCGGGGAGGCGGCCGCCGTGGCCGGCGGGCTGCTGCTCATCCTCACCCACCTGGTCGTCGCCCCGATCCTCCTGCAGAGGCCGCGACCTGGGCTGGGCCCCCCCCGCCGGCTGGTCTGGCTCGCCATCTGCGGGCTTCCCCCCTCCCCGGCGTTCTGGGGACGGTTCCTGATCCTCCAGGCGTGCGTCGCCTTCAGCTCTGGAGTCGCCGCCGCCTGCCTGGTCGCCGGGGGGCTGGTGACCGTTACGGCCGTCCTCAGCGTCGCTCAGGGCGAACCGGGTGAGGGGGCACCGGCGCCGCACCACCGGGTCGTCGCCGCCTGGGTGCTCGCCGCGCTTGCGCTGGCCGTCGGCCTGCTCCCCATGGGTGCCGTTCACTTCGTCTTCGGGCCTGGCGCATGAACCCGCTGGCGGTGCTGAGTGCGGTCGTGGGTGTGGCCATCTTCCCCGGCGCGGCCTACACGGGCCTGCTGGCGGCGCTGGTTGCCGTCGGCGGCCGTATTCCCGCCGGACTCCGCCCCGCCCAGCTCGACGAGCTGATGGTCGCCGTCGGCGTCAGCGCCGCCTGCGGGTTGCTCGCGTTCCCGGGCTCGCCCCTCTTCGGCCTGCCGACGGGCGTCAGCCTGGTGGTGTTCGTCACGGCCGTCGCCGCGGCCATCGCCTGGGGCAGCGCGGAGAGGTGGCCCTGGCAGCGACTGGCGGCAGGCGCCGCCGCGGTCGCCCCGCTCCTCGGGCTTGCCTCGGTGGCGATGACCCTGGACCTGCGCACCATCGCCGCCGCCGGTGGACCGGTGGGCGCAGCTCGACCCTGGGCCGTCGCCGCCGTCCTGATGGCGCTGCCCGCCCTCGTCCGACCCTTCGACCCCCTCACCGCGCGGCTGGGACGGGCGGCGCTGGTTGCCGCGATCGGCTTGGCCTGCTTCTCCCTGGCCGGGTTCGCGCCCCTCGCGGGTTTTTCCCCCTCCGCGGTGGCCGGTCTCGGCGCCCTCGCTGTGCTCGCGTACGCCGGTCTGATCGGGGTGGCCCGTCGCGTCCTGGTGGTCGCCGGGCCGGCATTGGGACTGCTCGCCCTGGTGCCCGCCGCGGTCTCTCTCGGGGTCGCCCTCCACTGAGCCTGCAGATCGGGGGGGCACAGTGGCAGAATTACTGATTCAATCAGCGCAATCGAGACGCTCGGGTTCGGTTCGACCCTCTGACGATGGTAGGATCGTTTGTGGGTGGGTTCGTACGCGGGGGAGAGGACCGAGACATCACGCACGTTGCTGAGGGGCGCATGACCGACTCAGACGAGCAACTTCCCGGAGTTCGGGCGGACTTCCCGTTCCGGCACGTTGCCCCCCGGGTGTCGAGCGCACCGACCGTACGCATCGTCCTCGCATCTTCCTCCCCCCGTCGGCGCGAACTGCTGGTCCGGGCCGGGATCCGCTTCGCCGTCGTCGAGCCCTCACCGGATCCGCCACTTCCCCCCGGGATGTGCGCCGACCTCGGCTGCCAGCTCATCGCCCGCCAGAAGGCGGTGGAGGTCGCGGAGCGCGTCGAGCCCGGCAGCTTCGTGGTGGCGGCGGACACCGTCGTGGTGGGGCCCCGCGGTCCCCTCGGCAAGCCGGGCACGCCGGAGGCGGCACTCCGAATGCTCAGGGAGTTGCGGGGCCGGCGTCACACCGTCCTCACCGGGGTGTGCGTCCTGAGGACCGGCACCGACGTCGAGGCGCTCGCGGTCTCGCGCTCGCTGGTCAAGATGCGCGACTTCTCCGACCAGGATCTGATCACCTACGTCGCGAGCGGCGAGCCCCTCGACAAGGCCGGCGCGTACGCGGTGCAGGGAGCCGGCGGAGACCTCGTCGAGGCGGTGAGCGGACGGGTCGATACCGTCGTCGGGCTGGACGTCGCCCTCACCCTGCGCCTCCTCGCCGAGGCGGGCTACCCCGATCCCCTTCCCAGAGCCACCGATGTCCCCCTGACGCCGCCGCGACGCGAGCGCCGTCCGCTGGCGCCGATGCGCGCCGCCCAGAGGGTGTGACCCGCCCCCGTGTGGACCTGCGGGTCTCGCAGGGCCGGGTGACCTCGGAGGGGGATCCGACACCGGCCGGCCGGGGGCGTGGCGCGGTTGGCGGTGGGCGTGCCCCGTGGCTGCGGAAGCTCTCCCGCCTGCTCGTCCTCCCCGCCATCGTCGGCGCGATGGCGACGGTCGGCTGCGGAGCGAGTCACACCTCGCTGAGCGTCACCCTGGGAGTGGTGGGGGTGGGGACGACATCGTCCGTCGCCGCCAACCAGACGATCGAATTCGCTATCACCGTCGTCGATACCGGAACGGCGGGCACCGCCGGGCTCACCGTCACCGCCAACCTGCCGGCGGACTTCCGGTACACGGATACCGTGAGTCTGAGCGGATCGGCGGTGCGCACCTCGCCGCTTGACGCCCAGGGCAAGAGCCAGCAGCCAACCTGGGGAGTTTGGGAGCTGAGCGGCCAGCAGGACGACGTGAAGATCCAGTTCGACGCTATCGCCCTGGGGAGCCCGGGCGCGTACACGATGACCGCGAGCGCTTCGGCGTCGACGGCGACGACCACCCAGAGCGCTGGATTGCTCCTCAAGCTGACACCCGCGCCCCAGCTCTCGGCGCTGGTCACGGTGAGCCCGAGCCAGGCGGTTCCCGGCGAGGACGTCACCTACAGGGTGACCGTGATCAACCAGGGCACCGGCCCGGCCGACGACGTCAGCGTGCTGGTCACCCTGCCGCCCGTCTTCATCTTCGACGGGTCGGTGTCGATCACCGGGAACTCCGGCCGCATCGGCGGCACCAACCCGGTGGAGGGTTCAACGATCCCCTACTTCGACGGCTTCGTGGTCCCCGCCGAGAGCGGATCCAACCCCGGCAAGCTGACCATCGACTTTCACGCCCAGGTGCTCTCCTCTGCCGGCGCGCAGGGCACCTACCCAGTTGGCGTCCAGGTGCTCGGCGACCTCGGCCAGGAGCGCGTGTACATCCCGGAAAGCGCTCCAGTCCAGGTGACCTGACGCCCGTCCCGCCCCGTGGCGCCCCTCAGCGCGATGGTGCGTCGCTCGCGACGCTGACGTCGAGGAGGTAGCGGCAGTGAGGGTCGACCGTCATCCTGACCCTCACCCGGCGGACCGGCGTCGCCTTGGAGGTGAGCCCGCGTCGTGAACCGCACGGCCCTCCGGGGCCGCCGGCGTCCGCGGCGATCTCCGTGAAGCTGGCCAGCGCCTCCACCGGTGCTCGTGGGTCGCGATGCCAGCTCACCGCCAGGCTGAGATCGGAGGCGCCGCCCTCCGCCGCGCGGTCGAAGGGCCCCGGAGCCAGGGCTCGAAGACGGCGCCGTGCCTCTGGGCCCGCGTATTCGAGCAGCGGGTTCTTCCCGGCACGGATGCGGGCGATGTCGTCGATCAGCCGCTCGGTCAGGTCGGAGATGCTCCGCCGCCGCTGCTCCTCCTCCGCGCCGGCTGCCGCCGGCCCGGTGTCCGGCGTCTCACCGGTGGCATCGCCGGAGGCGACCATGTCGCTCAGCTGCAGCTCGGACCCATCGACCACACCCAGCTCGGCGAGCGTCCGCCGGGGTGCGAACGGTGCGCCGCCCGACGGCCCGAGCGCCCAGCGGCTCCAGGGCTTCGGCTCGAGCTCGCAGCGCTCCACCAGGGCCGGGACGATCTCTGCGACCAGGGCGTCGCTGGGGAGGGAGAGGTCCATCCGCGATTTCGGACCGGCGACGGTGACGAGCACGGCGCCCATGCGGTCCCGGTCCCGCTCAGGTGGTCAGGGCGTGGGCGGGCCGCACCGTGGCCAGCAGCTCACGCGCCGACCTGGTGACGCCGTCCGCGTCCAGTCCCAGCTCACCCAGCAGGAGCGCCTGGTTCCCGTGTTCGACGAAGCGGTCGGGGATGCCCAGCCGGTGCAGGGGCACCGTCACCCCGGAGTCTCCCAGCAGCTCGGCGACGGCGCTCCCGAAACCCCCCACCCGCGTCCCGTCCTCGACGGTCAGGACGGCGCGGTGCGCCGCGGCGATGTCGGCGAGATGGGGGTCGATCGGCTTGACGAAGCGGGCGTCGACCACCGTGGCGCTGACGCCCTCCTTCTTGAGCTGAGAGGCTGCCTCGAGGGCCACCCGGACCATCTTCCCCACGGCCATGATGGCGATGTCCGTCCCCTCGCGCCGGACGGCCGCCCGCCCGATGACGAGCGGCTCGAGGGGAGCGGTCCCAGCGGCCGGCGCCGTCCCCCGCGGGTAACGGAAGGCGAACGGCCCGTCATGGGCCAGAGCGGTGGCGAGCATCCTGCGCATCTCGTCCGGGCTGCTCGGCGCCGCCACCACCAGGTTGGGGATGCAGCGCAGGAAGGCGAGGTCGAGCATCCCGTGATGGGACGGCCCGTCGTCGCCGGTGATCCCGGCGCGGTCGATGACGAAGGTGACCGGGAGTCGATGGAGGCAGGCGTCGCACGCGATCTGGTCAAAAGCACGCTGCAGGAATGACGAGTAGATGCAGACCACGGGGCGGAGCCCCTTCATCGCCAGGCCGGCGGCGAAGGTGACGGCGTGCTGCTCGGCGATGCCGACGTCGAAGAAGCGGTCCGGGAAACGCTCGGCGAAGTCGAGCAGACCGGTGGATGACGCCATCGCCGCCGTGATGGCGACGATCCGCGAGTCCTCCTCGGCCGCCTCCAGCAGGGCCTCGCCGAAGAGGTCGGTCCAGGACGGGGCCTTGGTGGCGAAGCTCCCGTCCTTGGGATCGAAGGTCGATACTCCGTGGTATTTGTCGATATCGTCCTGAACTGCAGGGGCGTAACCGTTGCCCTTGTTGGTCACGACGTGGATGACGACCGGTCCCCGGTAGGCGGCGGCGTCGCGGAGGGCGCGTTCAAGGGCGACCACGTCGTGCCCGTCGATGGGGCCACCGTACTTGAGGCCGAGAGTCTCGAACAGCGAGGTGGTGGCGACCAGCTGCTTGAGCGATTCCTTGACCCGCTTGGCGGCCTGGTAGGCGGAGTCGCCGACCAGGGGGAGGTGGCGCAGGGTGCGACCGGTGGCATCCTTCGCCGCCTCGTAGGTGGGGGAGAGGCGGAGCTGCCCGAGGTTGGCGGCGATCCCGCCGATGGTCGGCGCGTAGGAACGCCCGTTGTCGTTCAGGATGATGATCAGCTCCGGCTGGAGGTGGCCGATGTTGTTGAGCGCCTCGTAGGCCATCCCGCCGGTCAGCGCGCCGTCACCGACGACGCAGACCACCTTTCCCGGCTCCCCGGTCAGCTGGCGGGCGGTGGCCAGGGCCACGGCGTAGCTGAGGCCCGTGGAGGCGTGGGAGTTCTCGACGATGTCGTGCTCGGACTCGGCGCGGTTGGGGTACCCGGAGAGACCGCCTCGCTGGCGAAGCCGGTCGAAGGCCGCCAGCCGCCCGGTCAGCATCTTGTGAACGTAGGTCTGGTGCCCGGTGTCGAAGACCAGGGCATCGCGCGGCGAGTGGAAGGTGCGGTGGAGGGCGACGGTCAGCTCCACCACCCCGAGGTTTGGCCCCAGGTGGCCTCCGGTTCGGGCGACCGCGGCGACCAGGAACTCCCGGATCTCGGCGCAGAGCCGGTTCAGGTCCTGGGGGCTGAGGCCGCGCAGGTCGTCGGGACAGGTGATCTCGTCAAGCAGCATCCCTAGCCCAGTGTATTCGCTCTGATCCCGCCTTCCGGGCGGTGCGGGGTGCCCGGCCGGGCATCATACCCGGCCATGGAGCCCGCAGACGCCCGCAGCCGCGTCCTCGCCGCCGCGGCGGACCCCGCCTCCGACATCGCCGAGGCGGCCCTCTGGATCGCCGTCGAGGACTCCCCCTCCGTCGACCCGTGGCCCTGGCTGGGTCTGCTCGACGACCTCGCCGACCAGGTGGACCGCAGGGTGGCCAAGCGGCCCTCGGACGCCGTCGCCGCCCTTCTCCGGTCCCGCCTCAACCTGCGGGGGGCCGGAGGTGGCGACCCGCGCACCCATTACCTGAACTCGGTCCTGGAGCGTGGCGCGGGCACCCCGATCGCCTGCGGCGCGATCTGGATGGGGATCGGCCTGCGGGCGGGAATACGGGTCGAGGGCATCGCCCTCCCCGGGCACTTCGCGGTGCGGGTCGAGGGACTGGTGGTCGACGCCTGCTCTGGAGAGCCGCTCGAGGACGACGACCTCCGCCAGGCCGCGGCACGCCACCTCGGCCGGGAGCCGGAGCGCGTCGAACCGCGGTGGTTGGAGCCCGCCACGCCGCGGCGCATCCTCGCCCGCATGTCCCGCAACCTCCGGGGCTGCTACGCGAGCCTGGAGAACTGGCCGCTGGCGCTCCAAGCCGCCGATCGCTGCGTCGACCTCCTCCCTGATGAGCCCGGCGAGCGTCGGGACCGCGGGCTGCTGCTCTGGCAGATGGGGCGGCCCCAGGGGGCGCTCCTGGACCTCGGTGACTACCTCGCCCGGGCGGCACCGGACGCCCCCGACCGCGGGCACGTCAACGAGGTGGTGGGGAGGCTCCGCTCCTTCCTGAACTGAGGCTCGGGCGCCCGGGCAACGCCGGGCGGGACGATCCGGCTCGTACAGTAGGTGGCAGGTAACTGCGACCCGGAGGAGTGCCGGTGGGCGAGACGACGACAGAGTTGCCCGACTTCGACCTGGCGGTGAGCGGGGGCGGACGCCTCCGGCGCGCCGACCTTCTGGGCGGGCGCACCGCCCTCTACTTCTATCCCAAGGACGACACGCCCGGCTGCACCCTGGAGGGCCGGGAGTTCACCGGGCTGCTGCCCGAGTTCGAGCGTGCTGGGGTGCTCGTCTACGGGGTGTCCCCCGACTCCGGTGAGAGCCACGAGCGTTTCGCGGCCAAGTGCGACCTGGGCATCCCCCTGGTCAGCGATCCCGATCACCGCCTGATCGACCACTTCCAGCTCTGGATCGCCAAGACGAAGTACGGTCGCAGCTACATGGGCGTCGAACGCTCCACGTTCCTGATCGGCCCGGACGGCAGGGTCCAGCGCGAATGGCGAAAGGTCCAACCCCAGGGACACGCCAGTGAGGTCCTCGCCGCCGTCACGGGCGCCCCGGACCAGGACTGAGCCGCTCTGACGCCGCCCGAGCGTGCGGGTGCGCGCACCCGCCTCGATGACCTCCTTCGCAAGCGCGTCATCTTTGTCACCGGCAAGGGGGGCACGGGCAAGACCACCATCGCCGCGGCCCTGGCGCTGATTGCCGCCCGCCGCGGCATCCGAGTCCTCGCCGTGGAGGTCGACGCCAAGGGCGACCTTCCCGAGGCGCTCGGCCATCCCGCCGTCGGCTTCCAGCCGGTCGTTGTCCAGCGCAACCTCTCGGTCCTCGCCCTCCACCCCGAGGACTCGTTTCAGGAGTACCTGGCGATCTTCTTCAAGGTCCCGCGCTTCACCCGCCTCACCCCCCTGGCCGGAGTCTTCGATTTCGTCGCCACCGGGGTGCCCGGTCCGCGAGACATGCTGATGGTGGGCAAGATCGCGCACGAGGAGCGGCGGCGGGAAGGGGACGGCGAGCCGATCTGGGACCTCATCGTGGTCGACGCGACCTCCAGCGGCCAGATCCTGCCCCAGCTCACCGCGGCCCGGTCGATGCGGCGGCTGCTGCGGGGCGGGATGCTCCGCTCCCAGGTGGACTTCGTCGACGCCATGGTCACCAACCACCGCAAGACCGCGCTCTGCATCTGCGCGCTCCCCGAGGAGATGCCCGTCGCCGAGGCGCTCGAGCTTCACGACAAGGTGGTGCAGGACACCGACATCGGTCTCGGTCCGTGCTTCCTCAATCGCTGCCTCGCCCCGCTGTCCGCGCCCCGCCAGCGGCGCCTGGTGGAGCTGCTCGCCGACCCTGCCACGGCGCGGGCAGCTGCGCCGGTCCTCGGGGAGGGGGTCGACGGGCTGGTGGCCGGGGTCCGGCTTGCCGACGACCTGAGCCGCCTCGCCCAGCCCTTCGCGCGCCGGCTCTCCACCCGCATGTCCGTCCCGGTTGTCGCCGTCCCCCTCCTCGCCGCCCGACCGGGGCTGGCGACCACGCGGGCGATCGCGGCCGCGCTGGAGGCTGCGGGCTGAGGTGAGGAGAGCGTCGGAGGAGCTGGCGAGCGCCGCCCGCACGCAACGCCTCGCCGACCTGCTCGGCGGCCTCGACGTGGTCATCTGCTGCGGGAGCGGCGGGGTGGGAAAGACCACGGTGAGCGCCGCCCTGGCAGCGGCCATCGCCTCGACCGCCGACAGGCGGGTGATGGTGCTGACCATCGATCCGGCCCGGCGCCTCGCCAGCGCGCTGGGGATGACCGGGATCGGCGCCGACCCGGTGACCGTGTCCGCCTCGCGCCTGCGCCAGGCCGGCCTCCCCCTCCGCGGCGAGTTGGTCGCGGCCATGCTCGACCAGAAGTCGGTCTGGGACCGGATGGTGGAGCGCTACGCCCCCAACCGTCACGTCGCCGAGCGGATCCTCGACAACCGCTTCTACCAGGGCATCAGCGACGCCTTCGTCGGCAGCCACGAGTACGCCGCGATGGAGGCTCTGTACGAGCTCCACGAGGAGGGCGAGTACGACTGCCTGGTCGTCGACACCCCGCCGTCGCGCAGCGCCCTCGACTTCCTGGAGGCACCCGAGCGGATCTCGGACTTCGTGGGGGCGCGGCTCCTCTCGTGGCTCGCCCATCCCTCACGGTCCGGATTCCACGCCATGAACTTCGCCGCCGCCCCGCTCCTGCACATCGCGGACCGGCTGCTCGGGGGCGAGGTGCTGGGCGAGCTGGGCGACTTCGTCGGCGATCTCCAGACCCTCTATGAGGGCGTCCAGCGGCGCGCCCGGGCCGTCAGCCGGCTGCTCCGCAGCCCCCGGGTCGGCTTCGTCCTCGTCACCACCCTGGAGCCGGCCGCGTTCGCCGAGGCGGAGCACTTCGCGACCAAGCTTCGGGAGCTGTCGATGCCGCTCCGCGCCGTCGTGGTCAACCGGGTGCTCCCCGGTTTCCTCGCCGACGAGGCGGCGATCCGGGCCGCCGACGTGCTCGCCGACGACCACCGCGGCGCTCAGGCGCTGAGCCGTGCCATCGGCGCCCCGGTCGACGCCGCCGCCGCGGTGGCCCTCGGGCGCAGCTACCGGCTCTTCTTCGAGCTCGCCCAGCGGGAGGCACGCCAACTCGCCCGGCTGGAGCGCATCGCCGACGTCGTCGCCGTCCAGGTGCCCCTGATCACCGCTCCGGTGAGCGCCCTCGAAGGCCTCGTGCAGGTGGCGTCGGCGCTCTGACCGGGTCCTCGGGCGCGGCGACGTCCGGGCTGGACTCCTCGCCCCCGGTGCCGAGGTCGATGACGGCGGTCGATTCCGGATCGCCCAGCCCCACCAGGGTGGCGGCGAGGCCCGGATCGCTCGTGGTCACCACGACCTGGTTGGTTGTCGACAACTGTGCCAGAAACTCGAGGAGCCCGCGGCCGCGGCGCGGGTCCGCGGAGGCGAGGGGCTCGTCGAGCAGGAGGGGCATCGACTCGCCGGCGTCGCCGAGCACCTCGCAGAGTGCCAGCCGGAGGAGCAGGGCGACCTGATCGCGGGTGCCGTGGGAGACGAGGTCGAGGGACACCAGCTGGTCGCGATCAGCCGACGCCAGGGCGATCGCGAAGTGGTCCATGTCGACGTTGGCCTCGGAGTAGTGGTCGCCGGTCAGCAGGGCGAGGCGCTCCGACATCGACGCCGCCAGGCGGGGCGCGAGCCGCCCGTGGACGTCCCGACCGGCGGTCTCGATCATGACGATCGCCCGCTGCAGAGCCTCCTGCTGGTGGAGCGCCCGGTCGCGGGCGGCGGTCACGGTCAGCCGCTCGTCCTCGAGGTCGGCGAGGGAGGGGAGGCTGCCGGTCAGCCCCTCGATCCGGGCTCCGAGGCTCTGGATGGCGGAGGCTGCGCCGGCGGCCCGCTCCTGGGCGGCCATGGCCTCCCGCTCCAGCCGGGCGAGGCCGGCGGCGTCGGTGCAGACGTCGCCCGCCGCCTCCTCGGGGTCGCCGCCTCGGCGGCGGAGGTCGGCCACCAGCTCGGTCCGCTGGCGGGTGAGCGTCTCGATGTCCGAGCCGCCGAGGCGCTGGCGGCGGCGGGCCTCGGCCAGACCCGCGGCCAGGCGGTCGTGCTCGTGCCGGTGGCCGCAGGCGTCCCGGAACGCCGCCACCGCCTCGAGCGGGGGCAGCCCTGAGTCGAGGCCCGCGGACGCGGTGGCGACGCGGATCCGGCTCTCGACGGCCTGGGCGGTGGCCCGGCCCCGGCCCGCCTCCTGCCCCAGCTCGGCGTACTGCGTCTCCCGATCGGCCAGGCGGGCGTCCTCCACCTCGAGCTCCCGGCGCCGGGCGGAGAGCCTGGCCGCCTCGTCGACGGTCGCCAGCGCGGCGGCCGCCGTCTCGAGCAGCACCTCGACCCGGCAGCCGGCGGGCGGCCGTGCGGGCGCGCTCAGGCCCGACTCGCGGGCCAGCGCCAGGCAGTTGTCGACCGCCTCCTCCAGCTCGCCACGGGCACGCATCTGCTCGGCGCGGTGCAGCTCGACGAGGGTGGCCTGCTGCCGGCTCTCCGCGTGGAGGCTGCGGGCAGCCGGAAGGCCGGCTCCCAGCCGCTCCAGGCCGGCGGGGCTGAGGTCCATCCCGGGGAGGCGCCCCGCCAGCTCGAGCCTCGCCCTGCTCCCGCTCCGGAAGGCGAAGATGCCAAAGCCCGCGAGGGCTGCGACGACCAGCAGGCAGCCGGCTCCGAGCAGGGCAGCAGGCCCGTGCCGGCCGGTCGCGGCCAGGGCGCCGGTCGCCGCTCCACCCAGCACGGCCACCGCGGCGAGCCCCCACGCAGCCCCCTGGGCCCGCGCACCGGCGGTTCGCGCCGCGGTGACCAGGGGTACCGCCGCCTCCAGCTCGCCGGGATCGACACCGCCCAGCCCGGTGACCGCGATCTCGCGCCGGAGGGCCTCGCCACGGGCCGTTGCGGCCATCTCCTCGTCACGGTGGGCGATCGCCGCCGAGACCTCGACCCGGCGCCGGAGGGCGTTCGCCGCCGCGGTCTCCCGCTCGCCGATCGGACCCGACTCCGGCATCGCCTGCAGACCGCCGGAGATCTCGGCGCGGCGGCGGCGGAGGGCGCCGAGGGGTTCCTGGACCGCGGTCCAGCGCGCCTCCGCCTCGGCAGCCGAGCGCGCCGCCTGGTGGAGCTCCCCTCCGAGGGCGATGACCGCGGCCTCGCTCTCGGCGGGGAAACGGGCGTACGCGGCCTCGGCCTCCAGCGCCCGGGACAGCTCGGCCGCCTCGTCGGTGGCCATCCGAATCTCCGCGTCCCGGGCGTCCAACTGGGCGATGCGGCCGCGTATCCAGTCGCGCTGGACTGCCACCGCCGTCTCTGCGGAGAGCCGCGCCTCCTCCTCCAGCTCGCGGAGTCGCGCCTCCTCGCCGGCAAACGAGGCGAGCCGGCGCTCGGCCGCCTCGATCTCCCCCTCGAGGCGGCGCGCCTGGGCGATGGCGACCCCGAGCGGGCTGGTGACCCGCCGCTCCGATCCCACCCGCTGGAGAGCATCGGTCAGCTTCTTGGTCGCTTCGGCGGCGGTCGTTCCCTCGGCGCCGGCGTCGACCAGCCGCTCGAGCGCCTCACGCAGGCGCCCCGCCTGCTGGGGGGCGGCCTCGGTCGAGGAGAGCTGCAGGCCCTCCTCGCCCAGCCAGGCGGCGGCGCAGAAGACCGCCTCGTCGACCCCGAGGTGGAATCGGCCCGGGCACACGGTGCGCCCGACCCGGAACTGCTGGGTGACGTCACCGCCGCCCAGTTCCTGGACCTGGGCCTGCACCCTATCCCGGTCGAAGGTCTGGGCCACGCGCAGGCGCCGGCCGCCGTCCAGCCGGTACGTGAGGGTCAATCCGAAGCGCCCCGACGTCCAGGGGAGCCAGCGGGCCCAGTCGCTCCGGTCGCGCGGGTGCCCCGGTCCGCCCGCCTCCAGGCCGTAGAGGGCGGCCCGGATGGCGCGGTGCAGCGTCGACTTGCCGGATTCGTTGGGCCCCAGGACGACGGTGATCCGTTCCCCGAAGTCGAATCGCCGCTGATGCAGCCGCCCAAACCCGGTGACCTCCAGCCGCTCCAGCCTCACCGGAGCCCCACCTCGCCGCCCGCGAAGGCCTCCAGCCCGTAGCGGAGGGCATCGCTCAGCACCGACTTCACCGCGGGACTGTCGGCCGCCGTCAGCTCGGCCAGCGCCACCCGCACAAAGGCACCCCGGGTGGTCCCCTCCTGGGCCAGCGTCTCGAGGTCCGTCTCGGGCGCGGTGAGATCTCGGATGCGGAGGGCGGCGACGCCGGTCGCGTCCCGCACCGCGCTCTCGCAGTCGAAGAGGTCGACCCCGAGGCTGGGGGGCACCGTTCCCACCAGGTCGACCCGGAGCGTCGTCCGCTCCAGGGGCAGGCCGGCGGTGGCGGTCAGCACCTCGGCGCTCACCCGGTCGACGGTCGCGGTGACGC
Organism: Candidatus Dormiibacterota bacterium; assembly: GCA_003170875.1. Lineage (GTDB taxonomy): Bacteria > Chloroflexota > Dormibacteria > Aeolococcales > Aeolococcaceae > Changshengia. The sequence continues at coordinate 15,988 of PMYJ01000181.1, forward strand.
TCGCGACACCGTCCAGAGAGCACTCGATGATCCCTGCGTGCCACCGGTTGGTCTCCAGGCCCACGCAGCGGATCTCACCGCGATCGGTGATCTCGACGACCACCGGCCCGCGTGGCCCGCTCTCGTCGAAGGCGAGCGGCTCCGGGCTTCCCGGGTAGACCAGTCGCGCTCCGAGGTCGATCCGGCGGGCGTGGTAGTGGCCGCAGAGGGCGAGCGCGTAGCCGCGCTCCCGGATCTCGGCGGCGGCGAACGGGCCGTGCACCCCCTTTCCCGCCGGGCGGCTGCCGGTCTCGGCACCGTGGAAGAGGGCGAGGTGGACGCCGTCCCTGCCCCTGGCACGGCGCCCGCCGCCGTCGCCTCCGAGGCCGCCCTCCAGCGGGTTGCCCGTCCAGGCCGGCTCGTGATGGCCGAGCCCCCAGACGGTCAGGCCCTCGCCCAGCTCGAAGGGCTCCAGGCGGGTGCCCTCGAAGAGGTGCACGTTGGCCGGCCAGCGGGCGCGGAGATACAGGCTTCCCGGGACCAGCGGGTCGTGGTTGCCGGGGGCGAGCAGCACCCGCATCGGCTGCCAGGCGGCGAAGGTCTCGACCAGGAACTGGGCGGTCTCGGCCCCGGCCCGCTCGTGCTCGAAGAGATCGCCGGCGATGGTCACCGCGTCGCAGTCGTGCTCCTGGGCGGCCTCGCCGGCCCTGCGGAGAGCCTCGCGCAGCCCCTGCCGGCGGCGTCGTGCCAGCTCCCCGTGGCAGCCCATCTGGGCAAAGGGGCGATCGAGGTGGAGGTCGGCCAGGTGGAGGAGCCGGTACGTCATATGGTGGCGAACGTCAGTTCGCGATTGACCCTACCAGGGGCGGACGCCGTGGTCAACCTGCGGGATGCCCCGGCGCCATCGAGGAGGTCGCGCCCTCAGCCTCGGAACCGCGCCGGCCGCTCCGGCCTGGCCTGGCGGAGCGCGTCCCTCACCCCCACTGCGTCGAGATCGGCGGTGTACACCGGCGTCCCGGGCTGCTGCCGCCACGATTCGTCGATGCCCCCGCCGTCGACGGGGTCGAAGCCCAGCTCGTCGACGAGGTGCATGACGACGGCCTTGGCCACCGGATCGTCTCCGGCGACAGGCAGGGCGATCCGCCCCGGCGTGCCTGGCGGTGTTCCCCGCTCGAGGAGATGCTGGGCCCGGATGCCGTTGAACGCCTTGACCACCGGGCGGCCGAGCCGGTTGCTCACCCAGCGGCTCTCGGTCATCCCGTCCTCGATATCGGCGATCCGCCCGTCGCGCAGCGGGTAGTAGTTGCCGGTGTCGATGATCGGCGCCCCCGGCTCCGCGCCGCCGAGGATGCCGGCGGGCAGCGACGGGATCGCCCGCTCCGGGATGGTCACGATCACCAGCTCCGCGCCCTCGGCGGCGACCGATGCGAGCGCGACGGTGGCGCCCGTCTCTTCGGCCAGATCCTCGAGCGTCTGGGGCCCCCGCGAGTTCGCGACCACGACCTCGTGGCCCAGGGCGGTCAGCTTGCGGGTGAGATTGCCCCCGATGTTGCCGGCGCCGATGATCCCGATCCTCACGTCTGCCTCAGTGCCTCCAGGGCGCGGTCGGCGTGGACGTTCATGTTGGTCCCGCTCTTGATCACGTCGATCACGCGCCCGTCGCTGCCGATGACGAAGGTCCAGCGCTTGACCGGGATGATGCCGAAGCGAGTGTTCACCCCGAACTGCCGGGCGACCGTGCCGTCCGCGTCGGAGAGGAGGGGATACCCCAGCGAGTGGCGCTCGGCGAACTGGCGCTGCTTGGCGACGCTGTCGTGGCTGATGCCGATCCGCTGACCCCGGGCGGCCGCGAACTCGCCGGCCAGGTCCCGGAAGTGGCAGCTCTCCCGCGTGCAGCCCGCGCTCATCGCCGCCGGGTAGAAGAAGAGCACCACCCGACCCTTGGCCAGGAACTCGGAGAGACGGCGCGGCGTGCCGGTCTCGTCCTGCAGTTCGAAGTCGCCGGCCAGGTCTCCCTTCTCCATCAGGCTCAATCTAGCGCGGCCGCACCCGCCGCCGCCCTTGCAGGTAAGGAGGCGTCCCACTATTGTATCGATGAACCGGTACATTGATACAAAAGGCCGCATGAATCCTCTCTTCTTCCCCCTCGAGGCGCTGCTCCTCCTCCCCGGCCTGGGGATCGGCCTCCCCCTCCTCGTCTTCGTTTTCGTGTGGGAGCACAGCCGGTGGCGTGCCGCTCTGTCACCGGTGCCGTCGACGGGCGCCTCCCGCCGGGCCTGGCTGCGCCGCGGCTGCGCCGCAGCCGGGGTCGTGGTGGCCGAGGCACTCGGCCTCCTCTTCGGCGCGAGGGCGGCGGTCGCGGTCCCTGTGCCCCTCGGCGCCTGCGGCTACCTCGCCGGCGTCCTGCTTGCCGAGCTGACCATCCCGGGTCCCCCCCAGCAGGGCGCGGTCCGGCGGGCGTCCCTGAGCCGGCGCCACCTCGACGCCTACATGCCGCCGCGCGCGGTGTGGGGGTGGCGGGTGGCGGCGGTGGCCGCCGTGGCGGCCGTGGTCGCCTTCGCCGTGGCCTCGGAGGGTGAGGGTGGCGCGCCGCCCTCTGTCTGCCCGGCCTTCCTCCTGCCGTGGTCGCCCGCCGGCTGGGGGTCCGGGGTGCCCGTCCTCGCCACGCTGTTGGCGGGTGGCGTCCTGGTCGAGGCCATGCTCCGCCGCGTTCCGGGGCGGGCCCGGCCGGACCCGGCGGAGCTCTCCAAGGAGGTCGACGACGGCTACCGGGCCGCCTCCGCCCGCCGTGCCCTCGCTGCCGGGTACACCCTCGCGCTGACGCCGATCGGCACACTCGCCCTGCTCGCGGCGGGGATGCTGGGTGACTACTGCACGGGGGTTGAACCGGTCTGGGCGACTCCGCTCAGGTGGGTCGTGATCGTCCTCGGGTATGCCGCCGGCGTCGGGGCAGCGCTGGGCGTGGTCGGCGTCCTGACCACGCCGGACTGGTTCCCTCCAGCGCCGGAGCCGGGAGGCGAGGCGTGGACCTGACCGTCGACCTCGACTCGCCGGTGCCCGTCTACGAGCAGATCCGGGCACAGATCACGGAGATGGTGGAGCTGGGCACGCTCAGCAGCGGCGCTCCGCTGCCGACGGTGCGGCAGCTCGCCGCGGACCTGGGCGTCGCTCCCGGCACCGTCGCCCGGTGCTACCAGGAGCTGAGGCTTCGGGGCATCGTCACCGGCGGGCGCCGCCACGGCACCCGGGTGGCCGACGTCCGCCTGCTGCCTCCGGCGGCCCGCCACTCCCGCCTCGCCGACGCCGCAGCCCGGCTAGTGGGCGGTGCCCGCCGCCTGGGAGCCGACGACCAGGAGATCCGGGAGGCGGTCACAGCGGCCCTGGAGCGCGCTCTGCCGGCCTCACCACGGGTCAGGGGTATCCGAGAGCCCTGACCGCGGTCAGGACTGCGTTGCCGACAAGGTGGGCCTAACGCCGTCCGTCGAGCGTTCCACCTTACTGACGCCCTTCCCACCTTGACTCACCGCATACTGGAGGAACCATGACGGGCGCTGAATTCCAGCCAATCGAGGACCGATTGGACGAACGACTCCGCGACTACTGGCTCGACCGTGTACGGATGCACACGCAGGATTCGTACGCAGGAATTGGGATGTCGAAATTCCCGGAGGACCTGCGGACCTACGATCACCTCCTCTGGGAGACAGATGCCAACGTCGTGGTCGAAATTGGTACACAATTTGGCGGTAGCGCGCTGTGGTTTCGTGATCATTTGGTTGCCTTTGCTCGGTATAGGCCGCGTCTGCCCAGGCCGCTTGTGATTTCTCTGGATCTCGACCAGACCACGGCGCGCGATTTGATTTCCCAGGTTGACCCAGACTACGAAAGCACCATTTGCCTGGTGCCGGGTGACGTCCGCGACGCGTCGAGTGCCATAGCCATCAAGCAGGAGGTTCCGCCTGGATCGCGTTGCCTCGTAGTTGAAGACTCCGCGCACACATACGAGACGACGTCGATGGCTCTTTCCCACTTCTCATCCCTCGTTCCTTCGGGCGGCTGCTTTGTCGTTGAGGATGGGTGTGTCGACATCGAGGAGATGCGACTTGATGATGCGTGGCCACGAGGGGTGCTCCCGGCTCTTGATGACTGGCTCGCGACGAGTGCGTCATCCGGATTCGAGCGACGCCGCGATCTGGAACGCTACGGCCTGACCTGTCACCCGCGTGGGTACCTACAGCGTAAAGGGGTGATCCGCGCTGCGGAAGACCGTTACTGCACGTTCTGTGGCCTTCGGATGGCATTGCGTTCCTGAGGACACGATGCCTCAGGCCTGCTTGGCCAGCTCGGTGGTTACCGCGACTGACCACCCACGACACTTGCACAGGGGATGCTGAAACCAAAAACCAATCTCGGAGGCGGGAGAAACGTCGCGTTGCTCCCTGTCGGCGCAGATTCACAGAGTGTGATCGCCGCGGCCATCTGCTGATTCCAGAACGGACCGGCGTCGCGATACACGTTGTGGTTGTCGCCGTCATGCTAGCGGGACGAAGCCAACGGGGCAGGCTGGCCACGCGTGCGCTCGATTGATCCGCTACCGGCGCGGCGGCGGGACCCCCGGGCGCAGCATGGCCAGCGCCTCCGGCACTCCGGCGGCTACCGGGACGCCGGCGCCGCGGATCGTCTCCGAGTCGTGGAGCCCCGCCCCGCTGTCGAGGAGGATGCAGGCGATGCCGGCGCCGCGCGCGGCCACCGCGTCATCCACGGTGTCGCCGACCATCACGGTGCCTGAGGGTTCGACGCCGAGATGCCCCAGGTGGGCGACCAGATTCGCGAGCTTGGCACCTCCCCGCTCCGCTCCCCGCAACCCGTCGATGCGGACGAAATGGCCGGCGATGCCCTGGCGCTCGACCGCGGGGAGGAGGTCGTCCTCGGGCAGCATCGAGCAGACCGATTGGGTCCAGCCGCGATCCCGGATCTCGCTGAGGACCTCGCGTGCTCCCGCGGCCAGGTCACAGCGGTCCTCGATCTGCCGGTACTCATCGTGGAAGGCACGATCCAGTGCCACCCACTCGTCGTGGCCGATCGGCCGTCCCAACAGCCGTTCGTAGAAGAGCCGGATGGGGCGCGTGAAGCTGCGCCGGTAGGTCTCGCCGGTCACCGCGACGTCGATGCCGGCCTGGCGGAAGGCGACGGTGGTCGCCTCGACCACTGCCCCCACGTCATCCAGCAAGGTGCCGTTCCAGTCCCAGATGACGTGGCTGGTGGCCTCCGGCAGCGCCCCGTTCGCGTCGCTGGTCTCTGCGTCCACGCCGGCGATCCTACGGTGGAGGGCCGCTCCCGCGACCCCGACGGGAGCTCCCCGGTCAGTCCCCCACCCTGCGGTAGCGCTCGGCGCGGCGCTGCAGCAGCACGTCGAGAGGGAGCGGGCGGAGGGCGGCGAGGTGGCGGAGCAGGGCGCCCCGGAGAGCTCCCGCCACCACCTGCGGATGGGCATGGGCGCCAGGGGCCGGCTCGGGGATCAGCTCGTCCACCAGCCCGAGGCGGTAGGCGGTGCCGACCCACGGGCGCTGGGCGGCGGCGGCCCGCGCCTTCTGGGCGGCGTCGCGGTAGAGGATCGCGGCCACCGTCTCGGGGGGGGCCACGCAGTAGATGGCGTTCTCCAGGGCCAGCACGCAATCGGCGATGCCGAGGGCCAAGGCACCTCCGGATCCCCCCTCCGAGAGCACGCAGGAGATGACCGGGGTGCGGAGCCGCAGCAGCGTCAGCAGAGAATCGGCGATCGCCCACGCCTGCCCGCGCTCCTCGGCGCCCACGCCGGGTGCGGCGGCCGGGGTGTCCACCAGGCAGATGACCGGGAGCCCGAACTTCTCGGCGAGGCGCATCAGCCGGGTGGCCTTGCGGTACCCCTCGGGGTGGGGCATCCCGAAGTTGTGGATGGCTCGGGAGGTGGCGTCGTTGCCCTTCTCCTGGCCGATGACCATCACCCAGACGTCGTCCTTGGGCGTGGCCCCCGACCCGCCCAGCTGGGCGGTCCCGCCGATCACGGCCCGGTCGTCGCCGAAGAGCCGGTCTCCGCGCAACTCGGTGAAGTCGTGGAAGAGGGTCCTCAGCAGTTGGAGCGTGCGCGGGCGTCCCGGGTTGCGGGCCAATTCGACCGCGGTGAAGGCCTGCTTCTCCCGTTCGGCGGTGGAGAGGGTGTCGGCGACTGACGGCCCCGGCCCGGCGGGGACGCGCTCACCGACGCCACTCGCTGTGGCGTCCGGCCCGTGCTGCGGGTCGCCGGGGCCGGTGGACTGCCGGAGGGCTCCCTGCGGCGCTGGCGCCACGCCATCGCCGCCCGGAGTCTCCGCCGCGGCTGCTGGCAGGCGGGGGAGATCGCTGCCGGCTCTCCCCGCGGTCAGGGCTCGGAGGAGGCCGGCGACCAGCTCCCGCAGCTCCCGCCGGTCGACAACCTCGTCGACCATGCCATGGCTGAGCAGAAACTCGGCAGTCTGGAAACCCTCGGGGAGAGCCTCATGGGCCGCCTGCTCGATGACCCGGCCCCCGGCGAAGCCGATCCGGGCGCCGGGCTCGGCTAGGATCACGTCGCCCTGGGCGGCAAAGGAGGCGGTGACGCCGCCGAAGCACGGGTCGGCGAGCACCGAGATGTAGGGGAGGCCCGCGTCGGCGACCGTGCTGACCCCCGCCGTGCAGCGGGCCATCTGAGCCAGCGAGGCGATCCCCTCCTGCATCCGGGCGCCGCCACTGCTGGAGACGGCCACCAGGGCACGGCGCTCGGCCACGGCCAGCTCGCATCCCTGGGCGAAGAGCTCACCCGCGGCGGAGCCCAGCGAACCGCCCAGGAAACCGAAGTCCATGATCGCGAGGATGGCCGGGGCGCCACCGATGCTCGCCCGGGCGATCAGGAACGCCTCGTCCAATCCGGTCTTCTGGCGGGCCTCGGCGACCCGCGCCGGGTACGGACGCCCGTCGTCGAAGCCGAGCGGGTCACGGTCGGCGAGCTGGATCGTGACTGGCTGGACGCTCTCCGGGTCGGCGAGCTGCGCGGCCCGCGCCGCCGCGGGCAGCTGGCCGTGATGCCCGCACCAGGGGCAGACCCGGAGCGCACCCTCGTACCTCTCCAGGACAAAGCGGCGGCCGCACCCCTTGCAGGCGACGCTTCCCGAACGGGCGACCGGCTTGAGCCGAGGGCCGGGTGCCTGAAGCGGCCGCTCCCGGGATGGCCCCGGAGCGGTGAAGCGTCCCAGCATCAGACCGCGTCCCACTCCCAGGCGACGGCGCCCCAGGTCGCGCCCGCGCCGAAGGCCGCCACCACCACCCTGTCGCCCCGCTGGAAGCGCCCCTGGGCGGCAGCGGCGGCCAGGGCGAGGGGGATCGAGGCGGAGCTGGTGTTGCCGGTTTCCGTGATGTTGATCACCACTCGCTCCATCGGAATGCCCAACCGCTTTGCGGCGGCCTCGATGATGCGCTGATTGGCCTGGTGGGGGACGAAGTGGTCGATGCTGGCCGGGTCCCAGCCGGCGTCGGCGCAGACCCCGGCGGTGACATCGCAGAAGGTTTCGACCGCCATCCGGAAGGTTCCCTTGCCGGCCATCCGGAGCTTGTCGGGGCTGTCGGCGTCGTCGGGCTTGGGCCCGTAATAGATCAGGTGACCCTTGGTCCCGTCCGCACCCCAGCGCCGGGCCACGATCCCGCCCTCGGAGACGGCCCCGAGCACGGCCGCACCGGCGCCGTCCCCGAAGAGGACGCAGGTGCCGCGGTCCTCCCAGTCCACCAGCGAGGTCATCGACTCTGCGGCGACCAGCAGGATGTGATCTGCGACCCCGCTCCGGATCAGCCCCTCGGAGACGATCAGCCCGTAGGTGAAGCCGCTGCAGGCGGCGTTGATATCGAAGGCCGGGATGCCGCCCATATCCAGCTTGCGCTGGATCAGGCAGGCGGCCGACGGGAAGCGGGTGTCCGGGGTGATGGTCGTCACCACGATGGCGTCGATCTTGGGCGAGCCCGCCATCTCCAGGGCACGGCGGGCCGCCTTGACCCCCATCTCGGAGGTGGTCTCGCCGGCGCCGGCCCGGTGCCGGAGCCGGATCCCGGTCCGCTCCATGATCCAGCTGTCGGAGGTGTCGACCATCGCCTCCAGGTCGGCGTTGCTCAGGATGCCGTCGGGCAGGTGGGCAGCGACGGAAAGGATGCCGGCCCGGCGAACCCGTGCGGTGACCTCGGTCGATGCCACGGTGGCGGAGAGGGTGGACATCTCAGCCCAGAAGCGCGGGCCGCCCAGCATGGTTACGGTGNNGGCGTCGACCCGGGCGGAGGGCGTGGTGGCCAGCAGGTGGACCGAGGTCGAGGTCTACGCGACCTACATGAAGCTCACCGGCGAGATCGAGGTGCCGGGCTCCCAGCGCCTGAGCGATGTCGTGAACGGCGGCGAGCGCTACCTCTCGCTCCGCGACACCCGGGCCGAGCCGCTCTCCGTCAACTACCCCGTGCTCAGCCGAGTGGAACCGCAGACCGCCATCGCCAAGTCGGCGGTGATCCTCCTCTGCCCGCTCGAGGAGGGCGAACGCGAGCGCATCCCCGGTGCGCATCGCACCAAGGTCTCCCACCAGGCCGTCTTTAACAGCGTCGCCTTCTCGCTGGTCGGCGACGTCCATCTGGAGCCAGGTCAGACCCTCCAGGAGCAGCTCGAGGCCCATCCCGGCGACTTCCTCCCCATCACCAACGTCTCGGCACTCTGGGTGACCGCGCTCTCTGCGGAGACGGGCGCCGTTCAGCGCGTCTTCGCGCTGCTCAACCCGGCGGCCATCCTCTCATTCTCCGAGCGATAGCCAGGGACGCCGGTCACCCGGCCGGTCGTCGCTACGGCGTCTTGGCCCAGGTGACCACGGTGGGCTGGCCGGGACGCTCGCGCCGAGCGATCACCTGCCAGCCGGCCTCGCCCAGCTGCTGCTCGTCCGCCTCGCGCTCGTTGTCGCTGTCGGCGCGCTCCAGGATCAGGGAGCCGTCGGAGAGGCGCAGGGCCTGGTCGACGTCGGCGGGGTTAACCATGGTCGGAGCGTACGGAAGCCCCGTGAGCCTTCCGGAGATGGACCTGTCACGGAACGCCGACAGCGGGTCACAAGCGGCCCTATGGATCGCATGGCTTCCTGTTCAGCCGTCCTCCGAAGTCAGGAGGTGCACCTCCCCGGCCACCAGCCGGACCGTGCTCTCCCCGGTCTCGACCAGGAGCGCGCCGTCGTCGTCGATCCCGAGCGCTGTCCCCTCGATGGTCGAATCTCCCAGTTGCGCCCGGACCGGCCCGCCCAGGCCCGCCGCGCGTGCGGTCCAATCCGCACGCAGGCTCCGGATGCCACCTCCCTCCACCTGCCGGAGCCGGCGGCCCAGCTCGGGGAGGAGTGCGCTCAGGAGCGTGTCCCAGCTCTGCGGTGCCCCGGCGAGCCGGTCCAGACTCACGCCGGGGACGTCCGGGGGGAAGGCGGGGACGGTGAGGTTGACGCCCAGCCCGAGGATGATCCCGCCCCCGGCCTCGACCTCGGCGAGGATGCCGGCCAGCTTGCCCGAGCCAGCGAGCACGTCGTTGGGCCACTTCAGCCGGCAGGAGACGCCGGTGAGGCCGGCGACGGCGTCAGCGACGGCCAGGCCCGTCAGGAGCGGCACCGCCGCGGCCACCTCGGGGCGGCGCCGCAGCAGCAGGCTCATCAGCAGCGCGGTGCCCGGTGGCGCCAGCCAATGGCGACCGGACCGGCCGCGGCCCGCCGTCTGCTCTATGGCCACGCAGCAGAACCCCTCGGGCGCACCGGCCCCAGCGGCCTGGCGCACCACGTCCTGGGTGCTCGGCGTACGGGCCAGCCGGCGGAGCTGGAAGCCCGGGAAGACCCCCACTCCCGCCCGTCGCACAGCGGTCTCGGAGGCGGCCGCGGAGGCCGCACTCATTGGGACGGCGCCCCAGACCCCGGCGGAAATCCCGAGTCTTGACCACCCGGTACTTTCATGCCTAGGATTTTGCGACCCGGCGGGGAGGAATCTAAGCCTCGGTGGAGATCGACCGGTTCTCGCGGAGAGAGCGGAGAGAAAGGAGTCAACCCATCCTTCAGGAGGGGGAGCGGTTGCTGATCCAGAACACCTGCACGACCATCAGCGAGCTGCAGGAGCGCGCTGAGGCCGACCGGGACGTCAGGTACGCGCGCCGGAAGAAGATCCGCGCCATCGACCAGATCATCAACGACTTCGAGATGCTCAACCTCGCCGAGGAGGTGGACGTTCCCGGAGAGTTGAGGCACCGGGCCAACCGGTTCATCGCCGCCGCCGCCCACCCCCTGGTGAAGCGCTCCTGCGGTCAGATCCCCATCGCCGACTGGATGGAGGCCCTGTACGACCTCCAGGACACGCTGATGCTCCCCAGTGAGGACGACCTCGACTGAGGCGGCCGCCTTCGACGGCCAGGCCGGCGAGCCCGAGCGGTGGCCCGTAGCCGGGCTTGGCAGCGGTGGGGAAGACCGGGGAGAGGGTGGCGTAGGCGGCCCCGCTGGGCCGATGAGAGGTATTAACGGATGATGGCCCTGGTCCGCCAGAGGTCCAGCACACGGTGGTTCCCCTCGACGGAGAACCCCTCGTCCGGCGTTCGCCGGTTCCAGAGCAGCAGGTAGAGGTCGGCGGCCATCCCGCTCACGGTGCAGTCGGCGTCATCGGCGCCCGCCGTCACCACCCTGCGCTCGGGCTCGATCCGGATCGTCCAGGCGTCCCCCGTGTCGGTCGTCCGGACCGCCAGCGCGACCGCCGGGTTGCAGACCAGCCGGCCGCGCGTGCGGCTGAAGAAGCCGTTGAGCAGCTCGTCGATGCCGTCGGCGCTGAATCCGGCCTGGCACGCGGAGGGGCTACCGGCCGCGGTCTCGGCGTCCACCCGGTGGATGGTGGTCTCGTGCGCCTGCCGCCGCGTCCAGAAGGCGAGCGGCGAGGGCGCCGGCAGGAATGCCCAGCAGGCGAGGTCGTGCGGCGCGGCCGCGAGCGCCTCGACCAGGACGGCGTGGGCACTCCGGTACGCGCGGAAGAGCTCCCCGTCGCCGATCGCGGCGAAGTACTGCGCGTCCCCCTTCTCGTGCGACGGGTTCGGGTTGCCGGTCAGGAGGTATGAGGTCGCCCAGCGATGCACGCCGCCCAGGTGCTGGACCAGGTCGCGGACCTGCCAGCCCGGGCAGGTCGGCACCGGGGCGTCGAGCCCTGCGGCGGTCGCCGCCTCAACGAACAGCTCTCCCTCCTCCCGGAGGCGGGTGAGGTGCTCGGCCGTCTCCACGCCTCAGGCCGCCGCTGGCTCAGCGGGCGCGATCTGCCGGGAGGTGCGCCCGCCGTCGGGGCCGAGCCCCCAGGCGATGATCCTCCGCGGATGGATGCGGATCACCTCGGCGCTCCAATACCCGCTCGGCGGCGTCTGACCAGTCAGGGCCTCAGCGGTCCCGCGGATCTCGATGCCGCGGACCACCCACGGGCTCACTGAGACCAGGTCGTCGACCACGAAGGCCACCTGGCCGTTGGCGGCCACGTTGTGGAACTTGCGGGTGTTGCCCATGTCCCGTCCCCAGATGGCGATGACACAGGCATCCTCGTCGACCTGGAAGCCGACCGGGCTGTTCTGGAGCGTGCCCCGGGGCGTGAGGGTCGCCAGGCGTCCCAATCTCTGGGAGCGTAGGTACTCGAGCTCGACGCTGGTGAAGATCATCGTGGGTCTCGCCTCGATCCGGATCGGCCCCGACCCGCAGCCTGCGGCACCGGGATTGGCCACATGCTACCCGACCCCTCCGATCACCAACGGTGCCGCCCGCGATTGCGGGTCGGTCCGGACCCTCCCCGAAGCCGAGACCCCCGGCACCCTGAAGCCGTTCGTATACTCGATCCGACAGATGAGCGACGCCACCCCGCCCGACCCGGACCTCGACTCCGTCGCCGCCTCTCTCCACATGGATGCCGCCGACATCGCGGTCTTCTTCCAGGTGTTCTGCGGCAAGCTGCTGGATACCGTGCCGGGCTCGGTCCAGGTCCAGCGCGAGGGTGGTCTCTTCAAGAAGGATCACCCGATCCGGAAGATAACGGTCCGGGCGGGAGAGGACGTTTTCGAGGCCGAATTGAGCCGTGGTTCGGTGGCGTGCCGACACGCGCATGCGGTGCGGGGTATCGTTCTCCGCTCCGAGGATCTGGGCTTCGAGGCCTGGCGTCGAGCGCTGGTCGCGGTCCTGGGCACCCAGGCCCAGGTCAGCTCCGATGCCCTGGCCGGTCTGCGTTCCGAAGTCACCTGAGCTTTTCCCCCCGCCCGTCCATCCCCACAGGAGGCGCGCCCGTCATGACCCAGCAGGAGGATCCCCCTCAGCCGGTGGAGGCCCCACCGGCGCCCCTCGAGGGGCTCCCCAAGGACGCACTCCGCCGTCTCGCCGAGCTGCAGGGCAAGGATGCCCTCTTCACCAGCGACCTCTCGGTCAACGAGTTCCTGCTGGTCAAGGAGGCCGGTTTCCACCCCCGCGGCCTGGTGGTGGGCAGCAGCATCTACCACATCGGCTTTCAGGCCAAGGGTTGGAGCACGAGTCGCGAGGTCCAGACCCTGACCCAGGCGATGTATGCGGCCCGGGAGCTGGCGATGAGCCGGATGGAGGAGGAGGCCGCCGTGCTGGGCGCCGACGGCATCGTNNGGGGTCCGCCTCGACGTCGGCTTCTACGAGTGGGGCCGGGGAACGGCTGAGTTCCTCGCCCTCGGCACGGCGGTGAGCGCCGAGGACGGCGGCAACTGGAAGACGCCGGCGGGCAAGCCGTTCACCTCCGACCTCTCCGGTCAGGACTTCTGGACCCTGCTCCAGGCCGGGCACGCGCCGCTCGGGCTGGTCATGGGCACCTGCGTCTACCACGTCGCCCACCAGGGGATGTTCAAGGCGATGGGCAACATCGGGCANNATGCAGGACGAGGCCAAGAAGGTCGGCGCCGAGGGCATCGTCGGGGTGCAGATCCAGGAGAAGTCCCACATCTGGGGCAGCCACACCATCGAGTTCTTCGCCATGGGGACCGCGGTCCGCAAGCTGCCCGATCGCGAGATCGCCACGCCGCGCATGGTCCTCTCGCTGGACCGCTGATGAGCGACGAGGCCGCCGCAGCCGCCCAGCAGCGCCAGCTGGCGAGCATCGCCTCCCTCGAGCGGGGCGGGTTGCCGCTGGCGGCCCAGGAGCGCATCCAGGAGCTGCGCGAGGGCAAGTCCGCCTGGACCAGCGACCTCTCCGTCTCCGAGATGGCGGCCATCCAGCACGCCGGCTTCGAGCCGGTGGGGATGGTGATGGGCTCGAGCGTGTGCCGGATCGCGGCTCAATGGGGGTACACCACCGTCTACGGCGCGGGCGGGGCGGTGAGCGGGGGCAGGGTGCGCACCTACCCCTGCCCGCACGGGTTCTACGGCTACGGGGTCGGCAGCGAGCACCGCACCGGGTACAACTGGGAGCACCGCTACTACGAGGCCGGGATCACCGAGACCCGCAACCTCGCCCTGCGCCGCATCCTCGAGGAGGCCCGTGGCCTGAACGCTCACGGGGTGGTCGGGGTGCGCATCATCCGCCGCCACCTGGAAGGGGTCGGCAACTCGCTGGAGTTCACCTGCATCGGCACGGCGGTGCGCCGCCGCGGCGGTCCACAGCTCCGCTCCCCGTTCATGTCCCACCTGGACGGTGTCGCCTTCAGCAAGCTGCTCCACGGCGGCTACGTCCCCGTGGCCCTGGTGATGGGCATCGGGGCGATGGAGATCGACCCCGGCTGCGGCACCGAGTGGGCGCTGCGCTCGTGGTCGAACACGCGCATCCAGCAGATCAGCGATGGCATCGAGGAGGCCCGGATGCTCGGCATCAACCACCTCGAGGCCGAGGTCGCCACCGTCGACGCCGACGGCGCGGTCGGCGTGGAGACCGACCTCTCCACCTATGAGCTGGGCGGCGAGTCGATGCTGGTCGAGCTCTTCCTGCTCGGCACCGCAGTGCGGCGCTACGCCAAGGAGCCGCTCGACGAACCCCCGCTTCCGATCATGAGGCTGCGCTGATGTCGGTCATGCCCCACCCTCGCGCCGACGCCGCCCTCGCCTGCCTGGCCGGGAAGGGCACGGAGCGCCATCAGGGCCGCGCCTTCAGCAGCGATCTCTCCGTCGACGAGGCGGTGCTGCTCAAGGAGATCGGCTACGAGCCGCGCGGGCTGGTGGTCGGCAGCGCCGTCTATCACATCGGCATCCAGTACGCCAACTGGACCACCAATCAGGAGATGAGCGACCTGACCCAGGCCATGTACCAGGCTCGCACCGAGGCGCTCACCGCCATGGAGCGGCACGCCCAGCAGGTGGGCGGCCAGGGCGTGGTCGGTCTCAAGCTCGAGGTCCAGGTCCACTCGGGCGGCCACCCCCTCGCCGAGTTCGTGGCCATGGGCACGGCGGTCGCCAACCCCACGGTGAAATCGAGCGGGGTCTGGGTGAGCGACCTCTCTGGGCAGGACCTCTACCTGCTGATCCGGGCCGGCTACCAGCCCATCGGCCTCGCCTTCGGGGCCTGCGTCTACCACGTCGCTCACCAGCGGCTCGGTGTCTGGGTCGGCCAGCAGAGCCAGAACGTCGAGCTCGGCAACTACACCTCGGCCCTGTACGAGGCCCGCGAGCTGGCCATGACCCGGATGCAGCAGGAGGCGCAGCGGGCGCGCGCCCACGGCATCGTGGCCATGCGGATCGAGCAGAAGTCCCACATGTGGGGAAGTCATGTCATCGAGTTCCTCGCAATCGGGACCTCGGTCAAGCTGGTGGCCGCCGAGCATCGGATGATCGCGCCCGAGCTGTCGGTGAGCCTCGACGACGAACCTGTCGTCGACGAACCGGTGCCCGCCTCTGGAGGCGCCGCCGACGGCTGACCGGGAGATAGTCCCTGGCCAATCAGTGCCTTTCGTCACTGGTTGGGCGCCCGCGCGAGTTCGACGATCTGGCCACTCGATTGGCGCGGCCGGGCTCACCGGCGCTCCCGAGGATGCCGGGGTAGGTCGCCCCCTGGGGAGGTTCCGATGAGCACGGATTCCAGCTACACGAGCAGCCTGCAGGTCGAGCGCCGCTCGATCGACTACATCCCGCCGGAGGAGCGCCACGGCAAGCCGCGGAGCCTCTTCAACATCTGGTTCGCCTCCAACATGCAGGTGACCGCGGCGGTGACGGGCGCGCTCGCGGTGATCATCGGGCTCTCCCTGCCGTGGGCGCTGCTCGCCATCGTGATCGGCAACCTCGTCGGTGTCGTCTTCATGGCGGCGCACTCGGCGCAGGGCCCCAAACTGGGCATCCCGCAGATGATCCAGAGCCGGGCCCAGTTCGGCTTCTACGGGGCCATCCTGCCGCTGATCCTCGTCCTGCTNNTTCTTTGCGACCAGCGCGGTCCTGGGCGGCGCCGCCCTCTCCGGATGGCTCGGCCTCAACCAGACCCTCGCCACCATCATCGTGTCCGCGGTCTGCACCGTGCTCGCCGTCTACGGCTACCGGATGATCCATCAGTACGAACGGTGGATCGCCCTGGTGTCGGGCCTCGGCTTCCTTTACCTGACCATCCGGCTGCTGACCGTGCACTCGCTGGGGGCGGTCTGGGTCAACAGCGGGCTCACCTTCGGAACCTTCCTGCTGGCCATCACCTTCGCCGCGACCTGGCAGATCACCTACGCACCCTACGTCGCCGACTACTCGCGCTA
>PMYJ01000237.1:0-1046 GCA_003170875.1 Candidatus Dormiibacterota bacterium
CCCCTCCTGGAGATGGTCGGACGAGCCTAGGATGACGGCGCCGACGCCATCCTCGCGAAGGTCGAGTGCCAACCCGAGAACCGTGCCCTGGCCCTCGGGGCCGGGGAAGGAGAGGAGCTCGCCGGACATCGCCTCTTCCAGGCCATAGATCCGGGCGATGCCGTCGCTGACCGACGTGATCACGCCCTCGCTCGCCTCCACCACAGCGGTGTCGAAGCTCGCGATGCGTCGCTTCAGGATGTCGCCGATCTCGTCGCTTCGTATTGCCATCGCTCGGTGTGTCCCTGACCTCCGATCAGGCCATTGCGGCCTGAAGCTGCTGAAGATGACTGCGAACGCTGTCGTCGATGACGCGATCGCCGATCCGGATCACAAGTCCGCCGATGAGGGCGAGATCGTGGACGGTCTCGAGGCGGACGGGATGCGCCAGGCGGACGGCGAGCACCGCCTCGATCCGCCGCTCGGCCGCCCGGTTGAGGGGCACGGCGGACCTCACCACGATACGGACGACGCCGGACGCCGCGTCGACCATGGCCCGGTACTCGGCGACCACGTCCGAGAGGAGCCCGAAGCGCCCATGGGCGACGAGCAGCCGGACCAGGTTGCGGGCGGGCGCCGACATCCCCTCGAGGAGCCCCTCCAGGACCGCGCTGCGCTCCTCCAGGGACACCCGTGGGTTGGCCATGACCGCCCTGACCCGAGCGTCGCCGAGGATGTCGCGAGCCCGCTCCAGCTCGGCGCCGACGGGGTCGACACTGACTCGCTCACGGGCGACCTCGTAGCAGGCCGCCGCGTAGCGGCGGGCGAGCGGGGAGGCCATCAACGTGACTCCGACGGTGGCGTCATCGCGGCAGGGTCTCCAGAGAATGGAGGGAGTGCTCGATGAGCTTGTGCTGGGACTGCGCGTCCATCGCGTCCCCGAGCACCCGAGCCGCGGCGGCGATCACCAGGGCACCGACCTGGGTGCGAAGCTCGCGGAGCGCCCGATCTTGCTCGGCGATGATGTCCACCCGGGCCTGGTCGCTGAGTATCTTGACCTCCCGCCG
>PMYJ01000237.1:1134-5850 GCA_003170875.1 Candidatus Dormiibacterota bacterium
CGCCAGAGGATGGCGACCATGAGCAGGAAGACGATCGCCTCGGCGATCAAGGTGCCGTTGACGGAGAGCAGCCCCGCCCGCGGAGCGGTGGTGGCAAACATCACGGACGACCTAGCTCTTCTGCGCGCCGTAGCTGACGATGAAGAAGAAGCCGAGCACCAGATTGATGAAGTACATCGCCTCGACCAGGCCGACGATGAGGAACATGATGACCGTGAGACGCCCCTGGGCCTCGGGCTGGCGAGCGGTGCCCTGGATGGTGGCGTTGCCGGCCAGCCCGTCACCGATGGCGGCGCCGATGGCGCCCCCGCCGAGGGCGAGACCGGCGGCGATGAGCGCTCCGGCCAGGATGATCGAGTGAGCGTTGACGGCGTCGGCTAGCAGTGCCATCGGGTCCATTTCTCCTGTGGTGATCTAGGCGGGGCTGCGGGCCTCATGGCCCTCGTCGGAGACCCCCTCGCGGGCCTGGCCGAAGTAGATGATGGTGAGCAGCATGAAGATGAAGGCCTGGATGGTGCCGATGAAGAGGACGTCGAAGAGCTTCCAGATGGTCATCCCGGCGATCGGCAGCACCGACAGCGCGGAGGTGACCAGGGACTGCCCGGCCCAGGCCTCGAAGAGCGATCCCAGCAGGTAGATCATCACCACCCCGGCGAAGACGTTGCCGAAAAGTCGGAGGGCCAGGGTGATGGGCTTGACCAGCTCCTCGATGATGGTGAGCGGGGGGAAGGGGGGGCGCATGTAGTGGTGGAAGTAACCGCCCAGACCGCGCACCCGGATCGCGTACGCCTGGCTCATCAGGAAGACGATCAATCCCATGGCGAGGGGCAGGTTGAGGTCGGCGTTGGCCGGCTCGACCGGCTGCTGGAGCGGGAAGAAGTCGAGCCAGTTGGCGACCAGGATGAAAAAACCGATGGTGGCCGCCAGCGGGAGCAGGAAGGCCGGGACGTCCTCCCCGACGGTGTCGCGGATCAGGTTGCGGACATAGCTGAGGAAGAGCTCGAACACCATCTGGAGCCTGCCCGGCTTGCCGCTCCGCAGGGTGCGCATGAGGAGAAACCCGATCGCCAGCGTCACCGCGACGGCAATGGCCGAGGAGATCACCGTGTCCTCGTCGTAGCTGCAGAGGAAGCCGCCCCCGCCGCAGATGGTGACGATGGGATGGGTTCCAGGAACAGCGTCGGCGAGGAACTGACCGATCATCGGGCTCGCAGCACCTCACGGAGCGAGGCGGCGGAGAGCACCAATTGGGCCACCGCCATGCCGGCCGCTACGAGGATCGCCCGCTCCCACCCGAGTACGAATCCGCTCAGGATCGCGAGCATGGTGAGGATCAGCAGCCGAAGCAGGCTGGTGGCCGCGAAGGCGACCCCGATCCCGAGCAGCCGCACCGCCAGGAAGCCGTTGCCGGCGCCGAGGATGAGGCCGAGCGCCAAAGCCACCCCACCGAGCGGCTGGCCGAGCGCGCCCGCCACCACCAGCGCCACCACCGCAACGCCCGTGCAGGTCGCGGCGGTGACGTTGAGGGCGCGCCGTGGCCCGGCGGCGGCATCGAGCGGGGCCGCGACTGGTACGTCAGGCACCGGGGCCGGCGCCTGGAGCACCATCAGAGGTACCTCCGCATCTGAGCCCGTAGCCCGAAGGCTGCGGAAGCGATACCGACCACCAGGCCGGCCAGCAGGCCCACCGGAGTGATGTGGGCCACCTGGTCGATCACCAGGCCCGCGATCAGGGGCACCACGAACGCCACGGCCAGGAAGACGCCGAGACCGATGAGCTCAGTCCCGGAAAGGCCGCGCTCCCGGTCAGACGGCATGACCGCAGGCACGCTGGCGCCTTTTGGAAGGCACCCGGAGGGCGTCACGGCGAGGCCGAATTCCAGCCCGGCCTCGCTGGGCCTGGCGAGCACGGCGGCAACTTAGCACAGGGCTACTCCGCGCCGCCCCGCGCTCCCATCGACCCGTCCCATGGAACCCAGCCTACAGGCCCGGCCGGCTCTCTAGCCAGAGCCGGTTGTCATCGAACGAAATAGGGGCCACCGCCCGGTCGCGGCTCAGTCGAGGTCGCGCGGGTGGCGCAGGCTCTCCAGTAGGGCCCCACGGCCGGCGACCTCCACGCCGGCATCCGGCTCGTCGGGGAGCACCGGTGCCTCCCGACGCAGCCGCTGGAGACGGCGGTGGTTGCGCCAGAAGATCCCGGCCACCCCCAGGGCGCAGAGGACGAAGCCGACGTCCAGGATCTTGCGATGGCCAAAGATGGCGAGCCCGATGCAGCCGAGCACCCCGGTCGCGAAGTAGAAGGTGAGGGCGGTCTCCATCGGGGTCATCCCGCG
The DNA here is from genome assembly GCA_003170875.1 of Candidatus Dormiibacterota bacterium. GTDB lineage: Bacteria > Chloroflexota > Dormibacteria > Aeolococcales > Aeolococcaceae > Changshengia. Next base: position 3,467 of record PMYJ01000237.1, read on the forward strand.
GGCCTGCAGCCGGTGGTGGAGGTGGCGCGCGTCGGGCGTGGTCGGGCTGACTCCGGCGCGACCGCGGCGCACGATCGCCCAGGCGGTGTCGCTGATGGGCAGGGCGAGGGCGATCAGGGGGACCAGGATCGAGAGACCGACGCTGACCTTGGCGATCCCCACGATGGTGATGGCGGCGAGGACCACCCCCAGGAAGTGGCTGCCGGTGTCGCCCATGAAGGTCCTGGCCGGCGGGAGGTTGAAGACGAGGAACCCCAGGCACACCCCCATCAGCGCCGCGCTCAGGATGACCACTCCCGACTGGAGGTCGCCCGGAACGACGATCCGGTTGATCGCGGCCAGCATCGCCACCAGGGCGACGATCGCGACCACNNNNAGCTTCTGCCACCAGATGAGGTCGACGATGTCGTCGATCGCCATGACCAGGGTGACCACCCCGGCGACGGCGAGGATGGGCCAGCGGGACTGGATCTGGCCGCCGAAGACGACCACCGCCACGACGTAGCCGAGGAGCATCGCCAGCCCGCCGAGCCGGGGGGTGGGGGCGGCATGGAGGTGGCGCTCGTCGTCGGGCTGGGCCACGGCTCCGATCCGGGGGGCCAGGACCATGGTGAGGGGGACCGCGACGATGCAGACGGCCGCGGCGAGCAGAAAGGGCGGGAGCGCCGTGAGCCAGGCTGACTCGCCGATCACGGCAAGCGATACGGGAGCGGGAAGCGGCCGCAGAGCTCCAGGCTCCGGCGGCGGACTTCGGCCCGCACCCCTGTGTCCTCGAACTGGCTGAGCATGAGGTGGATCAGCCCGGCGATCTCGTCCATCTCCGCCTCGCGCATCCCCCGGCTGGTCACCGCGGGCGTCCCCAGCCGGACACCGTTGGGGTTGTACGCCGTCCCGCCGTGCCCGGGGAAACCGTTGGCGTTGAGGGTGATCCCGACCTCATCGAAGGCGGACTGCACCGCCCTCCCCCGCACCCCGAAGGGGCGCAGGTCGATGACCATCAGGTGGTTGTCGGTGCCGCCGGTGGTGAGCACGCAGCCCCTCTGGAGGAGCCCCTTCGCCAGGGCGGCGGCGTTGGCCACCACCTGCGCCGCGTAGGCCCGGAACTCGGGCTGCGCACACTGGTGGAACATCACCGCCTTGGCGGCGATGGCGTGGAGGAGGGGGCCTCCCTGGGTGCCCGGGCAGACGGCCCTGTCGATGGCGTCCGCGTACTCGGCCCGGCAGAGGATCAGCCCGCCCCAGGGCCCGCGGAGGGTCTTGTGGGTGGTGAAGGTCACGTAGTCGCAGTAGGGCACCGGCGAGGGATGAACGCCTCCCGCCACCAGCCCGGCGAAGTGGGCCATGTCGACCATCAGCTTCGCGCCCACCTGGTCGGCGATCTCCCGGAAGGCGGCGAAGTCGAGGAAGCGGGGGTACGAGCTGTAGCCGGCGACGATCAGCTTGGGCCGCACCTCCTCGGCCCGCCGGCGGACCTCGTCCATCTCCAGGCGGCCGGTCTTCTCGGAGACGAAGTACGGCTCGAAGTGGTAGAGCCGGCCACTGAAGTTGACCGGAGAGCCGTGGGTGAGGTGGCCTCCCTGGTCCAGGGCCATGCCCAGGACGGTATCCCCGAGTTGGAGGGACGACGCGTAGACCGCCATGTTCGCCTGCGAGCCCGAATGCGGCTGGACGTTGGCGTGCTCGGCGCCGAAGAGCTGCTTTGCCCGCTCGCGGCAGAGGTCCTCGACCTGGTCGACCACCTGGCAGCCACCGTAGTAGCGCTTGCCCGGGACGCCCTCGGCGTACTTGTTGTTGAGCCAGGAACCGAGCGCCTCCAGGACCGCGGGCGAGGCGAGGTTCTCGGAGGGGATCAGCTCGAGGGTCTCCTCCTGGCGGCGGAGCTCGTCGTCGAGGAGGCCGGCCACCACCGGGTCGGTGGCGCGCAGCCGCGGCTTGTCGGCGAAGGAGCCGCGTGCCGTCCCCCGGGGGAGGACGGCGTTACCGGCCGGCTCATCGGCAGTGTTCTGGGCCACGTCCATGCCTCCCTCTGGCGCGCGGGGGTTCAGCCTTCAGACGTACGGGCGAAGAGCGATCGGCGGGATCGGCCCCTCCCGCAGCACGCGCGGAGGCCTCGACGACAGGTCGATGATAGTCGAGGCCATCCCGGTGCTGGGACCGCCATCGATCGCACCGGCCACGTCGCCGCCCAGATCGGACTCGGCCACGCCCGCAGTGGCGGCGGGGGGCATACCGTGCCGGTTGGCGCTGGTCGAGGCGACCGGTCCGGTCTCGACGAGCAGGCTTCGGAGCAGGGCGTGGCCGGGGACCCGCACCATCAAGGTCGTCCCGGAGCGCGGGATGCCGAGGCGCCGGGGGCCCACCGGACAGACCAGCGAGAGCGGGCC
>PMYJ01000139.1 GCA_003170875.1 Candidatus Dormiibacterota bacterium
GGCTCCGCCAGCAGGGCGTCGGCCAGGGTCGGCATCTCGCCGCTCCCGGCCCTCTCCCGCACTGCGATCCGTGCGGCATGGCGCCCGGCCCGCTCGCGGCGGCGCCGTTCGGTGGCGATCTCCTCCTGGCGGGCATGGATCTCGCGCAGCTGCCGGTCGTACGGGGACATCGCCGTGCGCGTCGCACGCTCGGCCTCGGCGAGCCGGACCGCCTCGGCATCCAGGGCGGCCGCCTCCAGGTCGCGGAGCCGCTCCGGGTCGACTCGGGACGGGAGGAGGGGAGGCGGGATTGGCTCGGGCGTCTCGGTCATCGCCACCGATCATGGCCCCACCGCGGCCCGCTCCGAGTCCGGGTGCCCCACGAGAGCCGCCGCGTGGGGTAGCGTGCCCATCCATGGCCGAGACCGCCAACCCTGTCCGCGTCGAACGCGAGGGGGCGGCCGCCCTCGTCACCCTCGCCCACCCGCCGGTCAACGCCATCAGCCGCGCGGTGGCCGGAGCGCTGCTGGAGGCCCTCACCGCGGCGGAGGCGGACCTTGCCTGCCTTGCGCTGGTGCTTACCGGCGACGGCGACCGCTACTTCTCTGCCGGCGCCGATCTGACCGAGTTCCCCCGCGATGACGCCGACGACGTCACGGCTTCCGTCGATGTGACCCAGAGGCTGGAGGCGTCGCGCCTGCCGGTGGTCGCCGCGGTCAACGGCTTCGCCCTGGGCGGTGGTTGCGAGATCGCCCTGGCCTGCGACCTGCGCATCTGCAGCGAGAACGCCCGCTTCGGTCAGCCCGAGATCAAGCTCGGCATCATGCCCGGCTGGGGGGGCACCCAGCGGCTGCCCCGTCTGGTGGGCAGGGGTCGTGCGCTGGAGATGCTCCTTACCGGGGAGCCGATCGACGCCGCCCGGGCGCTCGAATGCGGCCTGGTCACCCGGGTCGCCCCCCTCGCCGATCTCCGCCAGGAGGCGCTGGCCCTGGCCGGCCTGCTCGCGCGGCGCCCGCCGCTCGCCGTCGCCGCCATCAAGCGCGCGGTCCACGTCGGCCTGGACCGACCGTTGGAAGACGGGCTGCGCCGCGAGCGGGAGGAGTTTGTCCGGGTGCTCAGCAGCGAGGACGCCCGCGAGGGACTCTCCGCCTTCCTAGAGAAGCGCCCGCCCACCTGGCGCGGCCGGTGAGGCCCCTCGCGCCGGCCGCGGGTCGCATGGCCTCCGCGCATCCGGCCCATTGGCGCGGCTGCCAATGATCGTCCCAATCATCAGCCCCATTGCCCTGGTGGCCCTGGCCGGGACGTCCTTCACGCTCACCGCGCTGAGATGGCGGCGCCTGGTCCAGTTGATGCGCCAATCGCGGCGCCCCGACCGGCGCGGCGGCGACATCCCGGGGCAGGTGCGCGCCTTCTTCGGGAACGTCCTCGGCCAGGGACGGCTGCTCCGCTGGCCCTACGCGGGGGTCCTCCACGCCCTGATCTTCTGGGGCTTCCTGGTCCTGCTCACGGCCATCGCCCAGGGGATCGTCGAGGCTCTGGTGGTCGGCGTCCGGCTCGACACCATCCCCTTCATCGCCCCCGCCCTCGCCTATCTCCAGGACCTCTTCTGCGTGCTCGCGCTGACCGGCGTGCTGCTCGCCCTGATCAACCGGCTGGTGATCCGGCCCGCGCGCTTCCGCGGCAGCCATCGCCGCGACGCACTCCTCATCCTGGTCTGGATCGCGGCGCTCCTCGCCTGCATGGAGCTCAACTACGCGACCCTTATCGCCGGGCACTCCCCCGAGGCGCTGGCCGCCGACCGGCCCGTGGCCTCGGCGTTCAGCCATCTCTTCACGCCACTCGGTTCGGGCAGCGGCGCGCTCGCCGTGCTCCACGGCATCTTCTTCTGGTCGCATCTCCTCCTGGTCTTCGGTTTCCTCGTCTACCTCGGCTACAGCAAGCACCTTCACATCGTCACCGCTGCCTTCAACGTCGTGCTCCGCGAGGAGAAGCCAAAGGGACGGCTGCGTCCCATCGACATCGACGCCGTGATGTCGGCGCCGGACGAGGGCGACCAGCACTTCGGCGCGGCCGCTCTCGAGCACTTCTCGTGGAAGGACGTGCTCGACCTCTACAGCTGCACCGAGTGCGGTCGGTGCCAGTCGCACTGCCCGGCCTACCTCACCGGCAAGGTGCTTTCCCCCAAGACGCTGATCACCGACCTGCGCGACGCCGCCTACGAGCAGCTCAATGGTGGTTACGGCGCCACGCGGCACGCTGCCCATGCCGAGCAGGAGACCGGCTCCGCGGCGGGGCAGCGTGCCGGTGAGGCGGTGATGTGGGTGACCGGCGGCGGGCCGGGATCCGTCCGCGACCTTCCCGGGAGTTTCCAGCCGTCATGGCTCTCTCCCGATCAGGTGACCGCCGCCGCGGCGAAGAACGGCGGTGAGCGTCCCCTGATCGGTGGCGTCATCAGTGAGGAGACGCTCTGGGCGTGCACGATGTGCGGGGCGTGCATGGACCAGTGTCCGGTGTTCATCGAGCACGTTCCCAAGATCGCGGAGATGCGCCGCCACCTGGTGCTCGACGAGTCGCGGATGCCGCGCCAGGCCGAGGCCGCGCTGCGCGCCATCGAGAATGTCTCCAACCCCTACGGCATCTCGCATCAGAAGCGCGCCGACTGGACGATCGGCATCGACGTCCCGCGCATCAGCGACAAACCAGATGCCGAGTACCTATATTGGGTTGGCTGCGCCGTCTCCTACGACGAGCGGGCGCGGAGCATCGCCACCTCCCTGGTCAGCATCCTCCAGGCCGCCGGCGTGGACTTCGCCATCCTCGGGGGCGAGGAGCGCTGCACCGGCGACCCGGCACGCCGGATCGGCAACGAATACCTCTTCCAGGAGCGCGCAAAACAGAACATCGAGGTGCTGGCGGGGCACAGAGTGCGCCGCATCATCACCAGCTGCCCCCATTGTTTCAACACATTCGCCAACGAGTACCCCGACCTTGGCGGTCACTACGAGGTGATCCACCACACCGAGCTGATCGACCGGCTGATCACCTCGGGGCGGATCGTTTTGGAGCGCCCGATCGAGGAGACGGTGACGTATCACGACTCCTGCTACCTGGGCCGGTGGAATGACATCTTCGCGCCGCCGCGCGACATTCTCGAGCGCATCCCCGGGATGAGGGTGGTGGAGATGAAGCGGAGCCGGCGCGAGGGGATGTGCTGCGGCGCTGGAGGCGGACGGATGTGGATGGAGGAGGGCCAGCCGCGAGTCAACCACCGCCGCGTCGATCAGGCCATCGAGACCGAGGCGACCCGGGTGGCCACCGCCTGTCCCTTCTGCCTGACCATGTTCGACGAGGGGATCGCCTCCCGGGGGGCGCAGGATCAGGTGGCCGTCGACGACATCGCGGTCTATGTGGCCCGTTCGATGCGAGGGGCCGCCGCCGGCGATCCGTCTGCGGCGTCCCCCCGGACCCCGAGTTGACACCCGACTCGCCGTTACCGTAGTGTCCACTCTGGCGCCCGGGTGCGGTGTGTCTTTCAACGTCCTTTCCCGCGCGCACTCACGAGGTTCGGTGATACGTCACGTGACGTCGCAGCAGGTCCGGTGATGCGGGTACTCGCGGTCACCGCCAACAAGGGTGGGGTGGGAAAGTCCACCCTGGCCTTTCAGGTCGCCGCCGAGCTGGCCCGCCACGGGCTGCGGGTGCTCGCCGTCGATGCCGACAAGCAGGCCGACCTCACCCGCTACGCCCGCGGCCCCCGNNCGGCATGGGCCTCGACGCCGTGCTGGCGGACCCGCCGGCCTCGCTCGACCCCCGCCCCTACATCGGCCCGGTCTCCGACAACCTGGACCTCCTGGGCAGCTCGCCTCGGCTCGCCGACGCGGACCTGGTGCTCCACTCGGCTGAGGGCGGGCCCTTCCTCATCCAGCGCTGCCTCGGGGTCGTCGCCGATGCCTACGACTGGGCGGTGATCGACACCGGGCACTCCGAGCCGATCATCGCCGCCGTGCTGGTGGCCGCCGACCTGCTGCTGATGCCGACCACCGCCAGCGCGCCGGACGCCCGGCACGCCGGGGACATGCTCCAGACCGCCGTCCGGGTGCGCGAGGAGCTGGGCCTGGAGACGGGAGACCTGCTGCAGCGCTCCCTGATCACGATCTGGCGGCGCCAGCACAACGGGGTGGCCGACGCCGAGGTGATCGCGACTCTCCAGGACCGCCTCGGCGACCTGGTCTGCCCGGTGGTCATCCCGCACAGCTCGCGCATCTCCGAGGCCAATGACCAGCGCCTCACCGTCCGCGAGCATGCCGAGATGTTCGGGACCGCCCGCGACCGCCCGCTGCGGGCGGCGGTCGACGCCTACGAGGCGATCACCGACCATCTCCTGGCGCGTGCCGGTGTGACGGCCGGCGACGCCTCCGGGCTGCGCCTCCTCGAGGAGATCGACCGCGAGGAGCCGGACCTCGCCCAGGTGGCCTCGGCCATCCGCCGGCTCAAGTCACGCCGGGGCCTCGACGACGACGAGCTGGCCGAGGNNCTCGCGTCGCGGTGCGCGAGCTCGCCGGCTCGCGGCCTCCGCGTTGGCGTCCCTGAGCGGGGCCGAGGCCCCTCGCTTCACTCGCGACCGGCTCACCTGGCTCGCCTACATCAGCCTCTCGTCCTATGCGTTCTATCTCTACGCCCTGGGCCCGGTGCTCGCCTTCCTGCATCAGGAGCTGCACCTCTCCTACACCGT
>PMYJ01000050.1 GCA_003170875.1 Candidatus Dormiibacterota bacterium
CGTACCCGCACGGGGAGTCGAACCCCGGTTGCCACCTTGAAAGGGTGAGGTCCTAACCGCTAGACGATGCGGGCGCTGCGGAGATGGTACCCGGGGCGGTCTGGAGAGCCCTCGGCGCGCAGCCAGGGGCGACGGTCTCCCGCGGAGGCCGCCGGAAGGGGCTCAGGGTTCGTAGATCCGCGAGTCGCGGGCAAACGACCCCAGGTATCTCCACCCGGCGGGGGGGACCCAGTGCGGGGGCAGGGCCTCGATACCGTCGTCGCCGACCACGACCAGGGCGGGATGGACGCTCTGGACGAAGCCGTTCAGCTGTCCGGCGGTGGTGAAGGCGCGGAGATCCCCCGGCGACCCGGCGGCCGCGTAGCGAATCGGCACCGAGAAGTACGACCCCTCGACGTCGGCGAGGTCGGCGTCGTGGATCACGACCACCAGCCCGTCCGGATGCCCGACCCTCTGGAGCGCGACGGTCACCGCGTCAGATGCCGGCCGCTGCAGGCAGAGGAGGAGGACCGCCAGGGCCGGGACTGCGACCACGGCCAGCCAGAGCACGTGCGGCTGCCCGCGGCCTCGTCGCCGCCACCAGACGGCGAGCGCCCAAACCACCACCACCGCGATCATCAGCGCCACGGTGAGCCACGCCACCTTGGCGGTGACGATGAGCGCGGGATGGAAGTTGGGGTAGAGGGCCAGGTCTCCGCCGAAGAGGACCCCGGCGATCCCCAGGAGCGCGAGCGGACGCCAGGGCAGGACCAGGACCACACCGAGGAGGAGGAGGTCGGTCCACCAGAGGACGAATCTCGTCGCCGACCCCAGGTTCTGATCTACCGGGCTGCCGGTGTAGGGGGTGATCAGATACCCGACCACGAGGATCAATCCGAGGCTGAGCAGGCTCACCAGCGGCCCGTTCCGGCGCCGGGCTGCCCAGACGAGGACGGCAGGCGCTGCCACCAGGGCGACCAGCACCGGACCGAGCAGGTCGAGGAGATAGGCCCCCACCTGGTGGACGGTCACCCATCGGTGCTCGAGAAGGGCGGCCAGAAAGGTCGGATCACCGCGGGTGAGCGGGTCAGGACCGCTGGTCCAGATGACGTGGCCGGCCAGGGTGAGGCCGTAGGGGAAGACCGGGCTGCCCAGCTCGACCCAGTTGCGGAGGTACCAGACGCCCGCCAGAAGAAACACGGGGATGGCCATCGTCACCGCCGTCCGCAGCGGATGCCGCCGCCCGGGGAAGACGCTCGCCCAGCCGATGACCAGCACGCCGATGACCGGCCCGCTGCCCTTGGCGGCGCAGGCCACGCCGAGGCACGCCCCGGCCAGGACCAGCCAGCGGCGGCCTCTCGCGGCCCGGAGGGCAAAGAGCGCGCCGCCGGCGATCCCCGCGACCACCACCATATCCATCACCAGGCTGTCGGTCTCACCGAGGTAGCAGAGCGGGACCACGGCGAAGAGGAGTGCAGCCAGGCCGCCGCGCCACGCCGGATAGCCGAGCTCGACGGCGATGGCCACCAGCGCGACCGCCGTGACCCCCATGAAGAGACTGGGGAGGAGGAAGGCGAGCTCCGTGCTGTGGGTCGGCAGCATCAACCAGCCCGCCAGGAGCTCGCCCAGCCCGGGGGCCGCGGCGTCGCTGGGGAAGCCGGTGGGGAATTGGAGGATCGAGTGCCCGTCGAGCCAGAGGCCGGCGTTGACGAGGTGGTAGCGGAGCGTGTCGAAGTCGCTGGCAGGGCTGGTCAGCGACTGCACCAGGGCCAGCGCGGCGAGCGGGAGGGCCACCGCCGCGATCAGCGCCCCGGGGTGCCAGGCACGAGGTGCCCGGCTCTCCGCCGCGGGCTGGGCCGGGCGGGGCACGCGCCAGCGGACGAGAGCGGCAGTGGCCAGGTGGAGGAGCAGGACCAGGGGCCAGTCGAGCAGGGCGAATCCCCCCAGGACCTCGACGATGACGGCGACCTGCACCACCCCCGCGTAGGTCGCCGCCGCCACGCGCAGGGCGGAGACGCCTCCGCCGCACAGGGCGCCCGCGATCCGCCAGCTGCTCCACCAGAGCGCGAGGAGCGCGACGACGGATCCGGCGGCAGCGAGAAGCGCCATGCCGGCGCTCATGGCCTGGAGCGCACCGTCCGCTCGGCGATCACGAGGGGATGATGCCGAGACACCGGCGTCGGATGGCCCCGGTCACAGTCCCGTCATCGCAATGGGGCGCCCGGGCGACGCCGATCAGCCGGTCAGCGTCCCCATTCGACGTCGCCGGAGAATCCACGCGCCTTGGGATGCCGCCGGTACGCCTCGCGGCCCACCATCGTCTCGGCGATGGTGGTGCTCTCCCCGTGCCCGGGCAGCACGAGAGTGGCGGCGGGAAGGGTTAGGAGCCGGGCGTCGATCGAGGCCAGGATCGTCTCCAGGTCGCCGGTGGCGAAGGTCCGTCCCGGCCCGCCGTTGAAGAGGGTGTCCCCGGTGATGACCGCCCGGCCCACCCGCAGCGAGATGCTGCCCGGGGTGTGGCCGGGGGTGTGGAGGACATCGATCCGGATGCCCCCGATCCGGAGCTCCTGGCCGTCGGCGAGCCGGCCATTGATCCGCTGCTCGGGGATGTTGATCTCGGCGTCGCCGACCAGAACGGGGGCACCGGTCGCTGCGCGGACCGCGTCGTAGGTCGCCCAGTGGTCCAGGTGCCAGTGGCTGGCAACCACCGTCTGGACGCCCCCCTCGGCGGCGATGGCGTCCAGGAGGGGGCCCTCCTCGAGCGGCATGTCGACCAGGAGACCGGCGCGCGCGGAGGTGTCGCGGACGATGTAGGCATTGTTGCCGTAGGGGCCCATGGGGCCCACCCTGACGATCCGGACGTCGCCGTCCTCAAAGATCTCGACGGATGCGGGCGGAGCCGGGGTCACGGCCTAGAGGCCGGAGAACGCCGAGCCCCGCCCGAGCCGCGCCCCGACCCGGCCGCGGTGCGCCCCGAGGCGCGGGGCGGGCCTGGGACACGCGAGGGCGCCCGGTGCGCCGAGCCCTCAGCGGCCTGGGCGCGCATGGCCGCCTTGTGCGCCCGCTTAGCCGCCTGGTAGGCGCGGCGCTCGTCGGCGGTGGTGACGTCGGCGAGCGTGGGGAAATCGGGGACGACCTGCTCCCAGCCCGGCGGGTTAACCCCGTAGCGGCGGACGAGGACGCCGGTGACGATCCGCGCCTTGAGCGCGCCGAAGCCCGGGAGTGCGGCGAGCCGCCGATGGAGCTCCGCAGCCGTGCCTGCCTCGCGCCACAGACGGGAGGCGTCGCCGCCGTAGGTCTCCGCGACGATGCGGCAGATGCCCTGGGCGCGCTCGGCCATGCTGCGGGGAAACCGGTGAATCGCAGGCGGGGTGCGAAAGGCGGCGGCAAATACCTCGGGGTCGGTCGCGGCCAGACGCCCGGGCTCGAGGGTCCCGAGCCGCTCGCGCATCCGCAGCGGTCCAAGGAACGCCTGCTCGATCGGGAACTGCTGGTCGAGGCAGAAGCCGACCAGCAGCGCGAGAGGATTCTCGGCTAGCAGCCGGTTGGCCGCCGGGTCCTCCGTCCATTCCAGGACGGGCGCACGGTCAGGTGTGGGCATGTCCACTAGCCTACCCGAGGGGCCGCCGGATGTCCCTGCGCGGCACGCGGGCGGCGGACGCACCGGGACGGTATCTCGATTCGGTCACGCGGCCAGGATGGGGCTTGGCCGGTGGTAAGACCCGGTCCATGGTCGGGGTAGATGCCCGCGCAGAGGTCCGGCCCGGGGCACCTCGCCTGGCGATCATCCGCTGGGCGGCGCTCGTCACCGGGGCTGTCCTCGCGGCCAACGCCCTCACCCAGGCGATCCGCGGCCTCATGACCGTCCGTTCGGGCATGCCGATCGACTTCGTGGCCTTCGCCGACGCGTCCCGGCTCCTGGTCGAGGGTTCTCGTTGCCTCTACTGCTCGGCCCCGCAGCACGCCGTGGAGAGCGCCTACCTCGGGGTGCCGCGACCGGCGTTCGTCGCCTTCCTCAACCCGCCGATCGTCGCCGTGGTCCTGGTGCCGCTGGCCGAGCTGCCGCGCACCGTGGGGCTCGGCCTCTTCCTGGTCCTCTCGACGCTCGCCTTGGGCGCCGCCGGGTGGCTGCTCGTCGCTCGCCTGGGCTGCCCGGTCTGGCCCACCGTCCTCGCGGTGCTCTCGCTGCCGGCGGCCATCACGCTGTACAAGGGCCAGTGGGACGGGCTCCTCCTCCTCGCGCTCGTCGCCGCGCTGGTGCTGCTGGAGCGCCGCCCCGTCCTGGCCGGCCTCCTCCTCTCCGCGCTGGCGATCAAGGTCCAGGCGGTCTGGCTCGTGCCGGTGGTGCTCGTCGCCCTGGGACGCTGGCGGGTCCTGGCCGGGATGGCTGTAGGTGCCGCCGTCCTCATCGGGAGCGACATCGCGATGCTCGGGCCGCACTGGCTCGACTGGCCACACGCCATGTTCCAGACAACGTCGGACCAGGCCACCTGGAACATCGGCCTCGCGAGCATCCCCGCCTACCTCGGCGGCAACGGTGCGGGCCTTCTCGCTTCCGCCGCCCTCGGCATCGCCGCGGTGCCGGCGATCTTCGGACTGCGCGGGAGGTTGCGGAGCGACCCCAGCTTGGCGGTCGCCGCCGCCGTCTGCATCTCCCTGCTGCTCGGGCCGCACACCCTTCCCTACGATCTCCTGCTCGTGGCACCGGCGCTCGCTCTCGCCGGCCGCCGCCTGCCCCTCGCGAGCGCGGCCGCCGCGCTCCTGCTGTCGGTCGCGTACCTCGTCGGGGCCCTCCCCTCCGCCCTTTTCAACCTCGATGCGTACGTCCCGGCTCTGGCGTTGACCGCCGCCGTCGTGCTGGTCGTCATCGTCCGCCGGCCCTGGGGACCGAGCGCGGGGCTGGTGCCGTCGAGCTGATCGGGACGGTGCCCGGCGGGCGGCGGAGCGTCCGAGGGCCGGGGAGGGCGGTGCCCCGGCAACCGACGCGCCAAGGTGGTATCTCGATTCGGTCACGACGGCCGGGACGGGGCCTCGGCGGGTGGTAAGACCGGGGACACGCCGGCCCACCAGTGGGCCGCGCTGCGGCTGGCACTGCGAGGTCATGGCAATCACGTCTGCGCTGGCGGTCCCACCGGAGGAGATCGACCGGCGTCGCACCTTCTGGGTAGCCTGCGCGGGGCTCGCGATCGTCACCGCCGCCCTGATGATCACGATCGTGGTGCTGACGCGCGGCACCCTCACCTACATCATCGACGACGCCTACATCCATCTCTCGATGGCGCGGACCTTCGCGACCACGGGAACCTGGGGAGTGGTCCCGGGGGACTGGGAATCGGCGGACTCGTCACCCGGCTGGATCCTCCTGCTGGCCGCCCTCATCAAGGTCGTGCCGGCGGTGACGGAGTGGCTCCCCTTCATCATCAATGGCCTGGCGGCGCTGGTCGTCGTCTGGCTGGTCACCGGCCGCCAGGAGCTGGTGGTGCTCCGCCGGGGTCGCAACTCGCCGGCGCGCTACCTCGCGGTGATGCTGCTGCCGAGCGTGCTCTTCCTGCCCGAGCTGATCGTCCTCGGCATGGAGCACACCGTGCAGACGGCGCTGATCCTCGGACTGCTGATCGCCTTCGAATGGCTGGTCCGCGACGGCGTCACCGCTCGCCGGGTACTCGTCTACGCCCTCTTCAGCCTGGTCGGCAGTGCCATCCGCTTCGAGACCCTCTTTCTGAGCGCCGGCTGCGCCCTCGGCCTGGTGGTCCCCCCGCTCTGGTCGAGCGTCCGGCTGCGGCGACCAGAACCCGGGTTGTGGCCGCGGATCGGGGCGGCGGCGGCGGGGACGGCCGCGGCCGTGATCCCGATCGTGGTCATGGGGGTGGTGAACCTCGCCCACGGCGCCTTCTTCTTCCCCAACTCGATCGTGGAGAAGACCGCCCTGCTGGGACACCAGAGCCTGCTGCAGACGCTGGTGCCGACCTGGTCCGCGATCAGCTCCAACCTGGGCCTCGACCCCTTCCTCATCGTCCTGCTCGGCTTCGGGATCGTGATGGCGATCCGGGGGCCGGTGCTGCGGCCCCTCTGGGCGGCCTGGGTCATCGGAACGCTCCTCCACGCCAGCTACGGCCAGTTCGGGTGGGACGACCGCTACCAGGCGTACCTGGTGATCGTCGGGATCTGGCTCACGCTCCGGACGCTCCCGCGGATCGAGTGGGCACCGGTCCGCCGGCACCTCATGCTGGCCCTCGTGCTGCTGCTGGTGGTGCTGCCCGTGGGCAAGTTCGACTACATGGTCTACGCCCCCGAGTCCGCGCTGGTCCAGACCCAGGTACAGCAGCAGATGGCCGACTTCCTCGCCCGCTATTACGACGGGCGGACAGCCATGGTCAACGACATCGGGCGCGTGACCTGGGAGCACCGGGGTGGCCTCCTCGATGCCTGGGCGCTGGCGAGCGTCTCGGTGCTGCGTCTCCAGTACGACGGGGAGTACGACTCCGCGCACACGACCGTGCTCGCCCGCCAGGACCAGGTGGCAGCCGTCGCCCTCTACTCGCCCACCTTCAACTTCCTGGTCCCCCAGGGCTACGTCAAGGTGGCGGTCTGGCAGATCGGGGCGGGCGCCAACCAGGACGCCACGGCGGTGATCTTCTACGCGCCGGCGGGAGCCCCGGCTCAGGCGATGGCGAGTGACATGCGCGCCTTCGCGCCGGACATGTTCCCCGGCTCCGGTGCCGTCACCATCTACGGGTAGCCGCCTCGCGCACTCCCCGTCGGCGCCCGAGAAGCGGGTGGATGCCAGAATGGCCAACGTGCGCGAGTATCTGGTCGAATGCGGCACCCAGCGCCTCTCGGTGCGCGATCACCCGGGCGGCAGCCCGCCGATCCTGGCTCTCCACGGGCTGGCGAGCAACGCCCGCTGGTGGGACCTGGTGGCGGTGCGGCTCAGCCCCCGGTGGCGGGTGCTCGCCCCCGACCTGCGCGGCCACGGCCACTCGGACCGGCCCGAGACGGGGTATTCCTTCGCCGAGGTGGTCGAGGACCTNNGCGCTCTGGTTCGCGGCCGCCCTCCCCGAACGGGTCCTCGGCTGCGTCTGCGTCGACGGCGGCGCCGGGTCGATGAAGGAGCACTTCCCGACCTGGGCCGAGGCCGAGGAGCGCCTCCGTCCGCCCCGGATCTCTGGGATCACCGAGGACGCGGTGCGTGAGTGGGCCAAGGGCGGGCCGCTCGCAGAGGGCGGGGATCCCGCGGCGGCAGCGGAGATCCTGCTCGGCAACTTCGAGGCGGCAGGGGACGGCACGGTGCGGCCCCGGCTGCCCATGACCCAGCACATGGAGATCGTCCGTCACCTGTACGAGCTGGACTCCTTCGAGCTGATGGCCAGGATCGAGTGTCCGGTGCTCTTCGTGGCGGCTCTGGCCGGCCCCTGGCCCACCGAGGAGAAGGCCCGGTCTCTGCAGCGTGCCCAGGATGTGCTCGGCTCGCGCGCGCAGAGCGTGTGGGTGGACGGCGGTCACGACCTCCCGGTGCAGCGACCCGCCGAGGTGGCGAAGGCGATATCGGGATTCGCGGAGCAGATTGCCGGGGGTCGCTCCGCCTAGGGTCCAGGCGCCCCCACCAGCTCCCAGGAGAGCGGGGTCCCGGGACGGAGGGCCCGGGTGGCGCGGCGTCCGGTGACCGTGGGGAGGTGCTTCGGTGCCAGCCCGTCCCCGGGACGGATCGACCGCACGTTCTCGGCGGTGAAGACCTCGCCCTCGGCGATGGGAGCGACCACGAAGAGCGAACGCCGGAAGGGCACGCTCTTCATCTCGGCGGGTGACGGGCCATAGCGCAGGCCCCCCAGGGCCGCCTCTGTCTCGCGGACGGCGCGCACCATGGCGGCGAATTCTTCGGGCTCCAGCGAGAATGCCTGGTCCGGGGAGGGCTCCTGGCGGCTGAGCGTCAGGTGCTTCTCGATCACGGTTGCCCCGAGTGCGGTGGCCGCAACCGCCACGGTGGTGCCCAGCGTGTGGTCGGACAACCCCACCGGCACGGACCAGGTGGCAGCCATGTGGGTGATGGTGCGCAGGTCAAATTCGGTCGGCGGCGCCGGATACGCGCTGTTGCAACGAAGGAGCGCGATCTCCTTCGCCCCCGCCGCTCGGGCCGCAGCCACCGCCTCGTCGATCTCGTCCATCGTCGCCATGCCGGTCGACATGATCACCGGACGTCCGGTCGCCGCGACCGCGCGAATGAGCGCGTGATCGACGAGCTCGAAGGAGGCGATCTTGAAGCACGGGACGTCGAGCTCGAGCAGGAACTCCACCGCGTCGATCTGGCACGGGGTCGAGAAGCACTGGAGACCGCGTGCCTCCGCCAGGCTCTTGAGACCGGCCTGCCACTCCCATGGCATCGACCCCTCCAGGTAGAGGTCGTGGAGGCGGCGGCCCGACCACGGGGTGCCGCTTCCCACCAGGAACGGCGGTTCGTCGCTGTCGAGCGTGAGGCCGTCAGCGGTGTAGGTCTGGAGCTTCACCGCGTCCGCTCCGGATCGGGCAGCGGCCTCGACCAGCTCGGCGGCGCGAGCGTACTTGCCGGCGTGGTTCGCCGACAGCTCCGCGATGATGTATACGGGCTCCCCGCTGCCGACGCGGCGGCCCCCGATGCTGATCACGGGCGCGCCCGCCTTGGAGGTCGCGCTCACGTCGGCGTCAGGTCGATCAGCGCCGGACATCCAGATCCTCCTGCCGCAGCCGCCACCTCGTCACCGGCTCCCCTCCGGGCCCGGCAACCGTGGCCTCGATCGGCTCGAAACCGGCGGCCTCGAATGCTCCCATCGAGAGCGCGTTGTCGACCTTGACCACTCCCACGACCTCGCGAAGGTCTGCCCAGTGACCGAAGGCATGAGCGGCGCCGACACGGACGAGCGTAGCACCGTAGCCTTGGCCGCGACGATCGGGGGCGAGGCTGACGCTCACCTCCGCCACCGTCCCCGCTCTCTCGAACCGGATCTGTCCCACCGGCTCTCCGGCGTCGTCGCTGCCGACGAGGAGCAACGACGTCGGGGCGGCAAGGTGAGCGCCGAGCCACGAGAGGTGATCGCTCCACAGTATCGGCGCGGTCGAGAAGGATGCCCGGCGCGTGACGGGATCATTCGCCCATTCCCAGAGCAGGCGGGCATCGCCCGATGCGGCCGGGCGCAGGGCGACGCGCGGCCAGAGTGCGTCGACCACCCTCGCCGCACCCCACCCATCGACGAGGGCCATCGCATGGGCTGCCATGGCGGCCCGGCGGCTGGCGTCGCGGGCGAGGCGCTGAACCGCCTCCACGATCCCCGTTTCGGTGAGGTCCTCCCACCAGCCCAGATCGATCGCCGCCCCGGCACGCTCGATAGCGCGCGCCACCGGCACCTGATTATCCGCGACGGAGGCGAGCAGAGCCGGGAGTCCCGCACAGCAGATCTCCCACGTCGTGCTGCCCGCGGCGGCCAGGCAGAGGTCCGCCTCGCCCATCTCGGACGCGACATCGTCACTGAACTCGCGCCAGCTGGCGCGCTTCCCGGTGCCGTCCGGCGCCGAGCCAACCACGCGCACCTCGAACCCCCGCCCGGCGAGCAGCTCCGCGGCGCCATCGACACGCGCCAACCACGCGGCCCGAGGCCCCCCGCCGAGGGCGATGAGAACCCTGGCCACCGGTCCGCTCCGATCCCTGCGACCGCGCCCGGCGAAGGCGGGGTCCACGATGGCAAATCGGTTGCCCAGCAGCAGCCGGCAGCCGGCTGCGCGGTCTGCGTACTCGGCGGCGTCGGCGTCCACGTTCTGGTCGAGGACCATGGCCGCCCCGCCCGCGCCCGTCAGGGCGTGGTCGTCGACGACCAGGAGCGGGGCGGACTCGCCGACCGGCGCCTGGAAGGCTGCGCCGAAGTGGTAGCCGTCGGCGACCACCCACGCCGGCGCGGTGCGCCGCACGCGGTCCACCACCATCAGGGCGTCGGCCCTGCCTCCGGGCAGGAGACCGGTCACCGGTGCGAGCACCTCGATCCCTACCGCGCGGTATCGCTCGTAAACCACGTCGGGGAGACCGGTGGTGAGCACCTGGACCGCACCTCCGCGTCCGATCCATTCGCGGGCGAGGTTCAGACAGCGCATCGCATGCCCGATCCCGGTGCCGCCGGGCGAGCGCGTCGCGTCGACGCGGAGCAGCAGCAGCGGTAGCGCGCCGCGCTCTACGGTCGGCATGACGCGCTCACAGCCACGACCCGACCGAGCGCAGCTCGCGGCGCTCCTCGGGTCGCAGCGACCACCGCAGCGCGGCGCCGCAGTAGACGGCCCCGCCCACCAGGGCCCCGATCACCAGGGTGGTGATCGCCCCCGAGCGGAGGGCCAGCACGGCCGCCAGGGTCGCGACCAGCAGCGCGGCCGGGACGAGCACCGGCATGAGGCTCCGGCTCACGAAATCCCGTGGCGTGGCGTCGACCTCGTTGAGCACCGATCGCATGAGTGGAAGGATCAGGCATGCGGTCCCCACCAGGGTGCCAACAAAGGCGCCCGCCACACCGATCACCAGCACCAGGACGATGCTCGCCCCGAGGTTGACCACGGTGGCGACGGCGAACGGGCGGAGTACGTCGCGAGCCCTCCCAACGCCGGTCAGCATCAGCGAGCCGACCTGCAGCGGAGACACCATCAGCATGTAGATCATCGCCAGCGGGATCAGAACGCTCGCCTCAGAGTAGCGGTGGCTGACCCACACGTTGACCAGCGGGCCGGCAAGGAAGGCGGCTCCGATGATGAGCGGGGTGGTCGCCAGGACGGCGTACTTCGTGCCGCGAAAGAGGAGCTGTCGCAACTGCTCCTTGGACCGCCGGGCATCCAGCCATGACGCCGCCGGCACCACGGGCGAACCGGTCGCGGCGAGGACCGCATCCGCCCCGTTCTGCACCTGGGTCGCGATCTCGACCAGACTGACCGGGGCGGGCCCAAGGATCACGCCGACGATCAGCCGATCCATGTTGCGATGGACGACGCTGAAGACGTTGGTCCCGCCGATCGCCCAGCCGGAGTGCAGGAGCTGACGCACGTCTCCCCAGGCGGGAGCGATCCGCAGCGATTGGCGGCTACCGAGAAGCGCGATCGCCAGGCCGGCGCCGAGCAGCGTCGCCACCAGGGACGCCACCTCGACTACCGCCAGGTTGCCGGTAACCACGGCGGCGGTCGCGGCGCCGGCGATGAAGAGGGTGCGCTGGCATGCGTCGGCGACCCTCGCCAGGTCGATGCGCTGGAGACCCTGGAGACACGCGAAGAGACCCTCGCTGACCATCTCGAGAGGCACTCTGACCCCGAGCGCGAGGATGGCCACGACCAGCTGGGGGTGGAGTGCGGAGGGCGCGTGAAAGATGGCGGGAAGCACCGGAGGGCCGGCGCTCGCGACCACGGCGCCGCACAGCACACCCATCGCCGCCAGAAGGAGGAGGGAGCTGGTCATGGCTCGGGAGACTCCCTGTGTATCCTCCAGCGACTGACGCCGTGACACCTCGGCCGTGGTGGCGATGCTGATCCCGAGATCGGCGATCGAGAGCCAGCCCCGACCTGCCGAGAAGGTCTCGAGCAGCGCCCACACCCCGAAACCGACGGCGCCGAGGCCGTGAAGCATCACGGGCAGAGAGATCAGGGTGACGACCATCGCCCACACGTTGCTCGCGCCGCTGAACAACACGTTGCGCGCCAGCCGGCGTCGCATCATCGCTCTCCGGGCGGGAAACCGAGGATGTCGGAGACGATCCGATCGAGGCTCGCGTCACGTCCCGGATCGAGTTGGGATGCCGCATGAACCAGCACGCGGGGCCGGCTGCGCCCCTCCTCGTGCACCTCCTGCAGCAGCCGGTGGAAGCTGAAGAAGAATGCATGGGCGTAGCGGCGCGCAAGTGCACGGGAGGAGGCGTCCTGCTCCCCGAACTCGGGCGAGCTCACCAGGTGATCGAGCGCCTCCCAGTACTCGACCGCCGTCGCCGGATCGAGGGTGAAGCCGAGGCCCTTGTAGTGGGTCACGCCGGCAACCGCCACCGGGATCCCCCGGGCGGCCATCTCCAGGCCCACGGTGGAGGTGTAGACAAGCCCTGCGCGCGCCACATCGATCAGGGAGTAGGAGCTGACCGGGCTCTCCGGTGCGACGATCCTGACGTTGGCAGGGAGGGACGGCATCTCCCGGCGGACGTGGTCTGCCATCCGCTCCACCGTGGGGTGATTCGCCAGCCTGACCTCGGCGGGGTGCAGGCGGACCACGAGATCCAGCTCCGGGTGGGCTCGAGCCCAGTGTATGCCGCCGATCACCCAGTCGCCCATCGAGGGGAAGCAGTCGTCCTTGCCCACGACCGCGCTGTCCCAGAGGATGTTGGGGAACATCGCGACGAGTGGCCGGCCGTCCTCGAGCCCGAGGTCACGGCGGATGGCGTCGGCGTCCTCGATCCTTGTCGTCCAGAGTTTGTCCAGGGTCCCTTCGCCGCGCCGGCGCTCGCTGAGGTAGCGCTCGAGCTCGCCGTCCTCCGCATCCGAGAGCGGCTGCTCAAGGGCATGTCGCACCTCGTCCTCGGGCATGATCAGGTCGCAGGCGGGCGCCTCGGGCGTGGTGATGATGGTGTCGGGCCGGAAGCCTCGCTCATACGAGGTCCATCCGATTCCCCGATCTGACGCCATGGCGGTGATGATCGCCTCGGCGAAGAACCGGCCGTTGAGGACGCACAGCCGGTCCGCACCGACCGTCTCGAGGAGCTGCTCGAATGCCTGGGCCAGGATCAGGCCGCTGGTGAGGAAGGACCGGTAGGTCCGCAGCACCAGCGGCTCGTCCGGCAGGGAGCCGCGCGACAGGAACCAGGCGACCGAGGTGCGGACGAGCTGCCCGAGAGGGAGACCCCGCGCGACGAACTGCTCGCACTCCTCCACCGACCGGAGATCTGCGACCAGCCTCCGCGCCGCGGCGGCGGCTCCGCCCATCTCCGCGACGTCCCGCAGCCTCACCGCGTGGAAACCGGCAGCCTGGATGGCGCCGGTGGCGTATTCGGAGCACGACCGGCAGGGCATCGGAGGTGCCGCCTGGACGGGCATCACATCGCAGATGGGGAGGCGCCCCCCGCACGTCACGAAGACGGGGTCCCAGCCGCGCCGGGCTGCGGCGTGGCCCAGCACGGTCTCGATGGAGAGGTGGGTCGACCAGCCCCGGAAACTGAGGAAGAGAACCCGCTTCCCGGTGCTCGGGACGGGCCCCGCCGATGCAGCCAGCCGGCGGAGGTCGCGGAACTCCCGAGGCTCCAGGAGCCGGCCCGCGTGAACCCCCCGACCGACCACCCGCGCGGTGCCCCAGGCCTCACGGGCGCGGCGCTTCCAGCGCGGGTGCGCCCACGCCCAATCGAGCACCCGAGCTCTCAGTGTCACCGCCCGCCACCTCCAGGGCTCATGGGCGACGCGACACCTCGCCGGGCGGGATCCCGCGGAGCGCCTCCGCGACCCTTCCGGCCTGGTAAGCACGGCCGGTCTCGCCGAGGGCCTCGTCGAAGACCACCAGGGTCCGAGCGACCACCTCGTCGTCGTGGGCAAAGGAGATGAAGTTGGCGTTGCCGAGCAGCACGCCGCGGTCGATGCACCCCTGCCAGATCAGTCCCTTCAGGACATTCGGCTCGACACCTCCCTGGGGCGTCAGCTCCATCACCCGCCGGGGCGGGAGTCCGACCATCCGCGCCGGCACCCCATGCGCGGCGGCCAGCCGGTTGAACCCGTCGCGGACGGCGGCCCCCTGTCGCCAGAGGTGCTCGCACACCGGCTCCCGGCGCAGCTTCTCGAGCGTCGCGCGAGCCGCGGCCAGGGCAACGGCGTCTCCCGCGAAGGTCCCGGAGACATAGGTCGCCGCGGTGACCAGTTCCATGAGGTCCGATCGCCCCACCACCGCGGAGAGCGGGTAGCCGTTGGCCATCCCCTTGCCGACGGCGGCGAGATCGGGCACCACCCCGTAGAGCTCCTGCGCTCCCCCGGGGGCCATCCGGAAACCGGTGATCACCTCGTCGAAGATCAGGACCGCGCCGCGCTCGTGGGCGAGATCGCGCACCGCGGCCAGGAATCCGGCCTGAGGCTCCTCGACGCCGACCGGCTCCATGATCACCACACCGACCTGTTCGGGGTGCTCGTCGAAGACCCGGCGCAGCGAGTCGACGTCGTTGTACGACCACTGATGGGTGAGCTCGCGGACAGCCTGGGGGACGCCGGCGTTGCGCGCCGTGTGACCCACGCACCACTCGTGCCATCCGTGGTATCCGCACATCGCCACGTGGTCCCGGCGGGTCGAGGCGCGGCCCAGCCGGACCGCTGCACTGGTCGCCTCCGAGCCGGTCTTCACGAACCGGACCATCTCGGCGCAGGGAATCAGCCCCACCAGGAGCTCGGCGACCTCCACCTCCAGAGGGTGGCCGAGGGAGAAGGAGGCACCCCGATCCACCTGCTCACGGACCGCAGCGTCGACGTCGGGGTCGCGATAGCCGAGCAGCACCGGCCCGAGGGCGCAGGGATAGTCGATGTACTCCCGGCCGTCCATGTCCCAGACGCGGCAGCCGTCACCGCGCTCCAGGTAGACGGGGTAGACACCCTGGACATGCTGATCTGGGGCTTTGCTGTACGTCTGCGTGATGCCCGGAAGCACCCTGCGGGCACGCTCGAGCAGTGCTCGGTCCCGCAAACCAGTCGTGCTCATTGCAGCAGACCTCCCGGATCCTGCCGCTCGCCGCTCGGTTGCGTACCGACCAGCGCGCCGGGCTCCAACGGCCCGACGCCGGGCAACCCCTCCTCCGCCTCGACCGCACGTAGCACCGCCTCAAGTCCGGGCGCGCTGTCCGGCAGGAGAGCATGGAGCACTCTGCCTATCTTCACCAGATCCTCCGGAAAGTCCACGGTGAGACGCACCTCGGACAGGTCTCGTGGCAAGCACAGGCGGGCGCTCCGGTACTGATCGGGGTGCTCACGCACCCGGAGCGTCACGTGCTCCCGCTCATCGGGCCTCGTCGAATCCCGATCGAGCCGTTCCAGGCACTCCCGGGTCATGACCTCGACGTCATAGCCGTCGGGGTATGTCCGTGGATCGACGTTGCTCGCGTAGTCGGCCCCCTCCTGGGCGCGCAGCTCCACCAGGGTGTCGATGAGGCGGGGGTCGACGAGCGGGCAATCAGCCGTGATCCGCACCACCACCGAGGCCGAGTGCTCGTGCGCGGCGAGGACGAAACGGCGGAGCACATCGTCCAGAGGACCGCGCGTCACCGAGGCCCCCGCCCGCACCGCGAGCTCGGCGACCGCGTCGTCGGACGGACCGGTGCTGGTGGCGACCACCACACGATCGACGCTCCGGCACCGCGCAACCCTCTCCACGACGTGGGAGAGCATGGGCCGGCCATTCAGGTCGGCGAGCACCTTGCTCGGGAAGCGGGTGGACCCAGTCCTGGCCTGGATCACCGCGATCGTGGTCACGGGGCCGCGCCCTCCAGTGCCGCCAGAGCCACCTCGACGGAGGCGGCCGCGCGGGGGATTCCGTTGCAGGTGACGCCACGCGCCGCCACCGCCGCCAGCATGTGCTCCATCTCGGCGACATACTGGAGATTGCGGTCGGCATCGACCGCGGTCGCCAGGGTCTCGACGCTCCCCCCCGGCTCTCTGATCAATTCGACAACACCGCGGGGCACGTCCCAGGTGAGCTCCCCCTCGGTCCCGATGACAGTGCAGCTCCGGGCCGGGTGCCTGCGCAGATAGTCCAGGTGGATGTGCGAATGGGCGCCATCTCGATGGGTGAGGATGATGTCGGCGACGTCCTCGACGTCGACCTCGAGCACGCCGCTCGTGGCCGTGCGCGAGCAGACGTCCGTCGCGGGTCCCGCCAGCTCGAGCGTGTAGTCGATCTCGTGAATGGCGTCGAAGACGATGCCCCCGCCCAACGACCTCTGCGCACTGTACTGGGTGCGGTAATCGCGTCCAGGGCGCCAGGCGGGGAGCCACCACCCGTAGTCCACCAGGAAGACGGCGGGCCGACCGACCGCCGGGAGGCTCGCCGCCAGCGCCGAGTAGCCCTCGGAGAACCGCAGGTTGCAACCGACCATGACGACCCGGTCGACGGAGCGCTCGTCCAGCGCTCTCGCACGGGCCAGGCCCTCCCGGGAGGAGGCGAGCGGCTTCTCGATGAAGACGTCGGCGTCACGTTCGAGTGCCCACGCCAGATCGTCCACGTGCTGCGATGTGGGTGTGGCCACGACGACGAGGTCGTACCGGCGAGCGTCAGGCCGGTCCACCGCCGCGACATCCAGCTCCTGGGCCAGGGCGGCCGCGGACGGTGGATCGACGTCGCAGACCGACACCTCGACGCCCAGGCCGATCAGGTTCCGCGCGTGCCGGGATCCGATCGACCCGCAACCAAGGATGAGGGCGTGGGTCACGTGGGCTGTCCCGGGTGCGCCGGCGGCTCGCCGTGCTCCACGGCCCAGCCAGGGCGCGAAGCCGCCCAGCTCTGGATGCGGATGAGCGCCGCCACCACGTCGTCCTGGTCGGCGTCGGTCATGCCGGCGAAGAGCGGCAGGGTGACCAGTCGTTCGGCGAGTCGCTCGGCGCGAGGAGCCATTCCGGGGCGGCCCCCTCGGGACCGGTACATCGCCAGCAGGTGAACGGCGGGGTAATGCAGGGTGGCCTGTATCCCCTCGGCACGCAGGGCATCGATCACCTTGTCGCGCGGGCAGCCGAAGTCCTCCGGGCTGACCTCCACGGCATAGAGATGCCAGGAGCTCTCGCGCTCGGGAGGGCGGGGCGGGAGGGTGATCCCCGGGAGCTTCCCGAGGAGGCGATCGTAGCGGTCGGCCAGCTCCCGCCGGCGCTCGCGACCCGTCTCCAAGCGGCTCAGCTGGGCCGCGCCGAGCGCTGCCTGGAAGGAGGTCATGCGGTGGTTGCTGCCCAGGCTGGTCACGTCGTAGCGCCAGTTCAGCGCGGATCGCTCCTCGGCGGTGCTGGTCATCCCGTGGTTGCGGCCGCGCCGCACGCTCTCCGCCAGGGCACCGTCGTCGGTCACGCAGGCCCCACCCTCCCCCGACGTCACCGGCTTGACCGCGTGGAAGCTGAGGGTGGTGATGTCCGCCAGGGACCCCACCGGACGTCCCCCGAGCCGCCCCCCGAGCGACTGGGCGCCGTCCGCGATCACCGGCAGGGGACGTGGCAGGGCGAGCCGGATGGCATCGACGTCCGCCGGCATCCCCGCGTAGTCGACGGCGA
The DNA here is from genome assembly GCA_003170875.1 of Candidatus Dormiibacterota bacterium. Lineage (GTDB taxonomy): Bacteria > Chloroflexota > Dormibacteria > Aeolococcales > Aeolococcaceae > Changshengia. The sequence continues at coordinate 17,224 of PMYJ01000050.1, forward strand.
TGACGGCCCTGGTGCGAGGCGTGACCCGAGCGGCCACGGCCGCCGGATCCAGGCACCGGTCGGGGCCGATGTCCGCGAAGACCGGGGATCCTCCGCTGCGAACCACAGCGTTCGCGGTCGCCACGAAGGTGAGGGGCGAGGTGATGACCTCATCCTCGGGGCCCACCCCGAGGGCGGCGACGGCAAGGTCCAGGGCGGCGGTCCCGCTGCTGACGGCCACCGCGTGGGCGGCCCCGCACACACCGGCCAGCAGACGCTCGAACCTGGCGATGTCCGGCCCGCCGGTGAGCGCCCCGGAGCGAAGCGACTCCACCACCGCCGTCACGTCGGCCTCATCCAATTGATGCCGGGCATAGGCCAGCGGGCGCGAGCGCTGCGGCGTACCGCCGGCGATCGCAGGACGGTCGCCCGCGCTCATCTGGCTTCGGCGGGCAGCCCACCGTGCGCCGGGGACGGCTGCAGCATCTCGCGCAGCGCGGAGACGTCGAGCCACGAGGCGTTCTGATCACTCGAGTACACGAAATCCTCCGCCACCGGGGTCGCATCGGGGACGGCGGCGACGTCCCAGAACGAGTGCTCGGGCTGGACCACGTAGGCGTACCCCACGTCCAGGGTCCGACGCGCCTCCTGTGAGGTGAGCAGCACCTCGTGGAGCTTCTCTCCGGGGCGGATCCCGGTGATCCGGATGGGCAGCCCCGGCGCGATCGCACTGGCGAGGTCGACCACTTTCATGCTCGGGATCTTGGGTACGAAGACCTCCCCTCCGCGCATCCGGCCGAGGCAACCGGCGACGAACTCGACGGCCTGATCCAGACTGATCCAGAACCGGGTCATACGCCGATCAGTGACGGTCAACTCACCCTCCGCGATCTGCGCCCGGAAGAGGGGGATCACGCTGCCCCGTGAGCCGACCACGTTCCCGTAGCGGACGCAGGAGAAGCGGGTCGGCTTGCGGCCGCTGTACACGTTCGCCTGGATGAACAGCTTCTCGGCACACAGCTTGGTGGCGCCGTAGAGGTTGGCCGGGCTGACCGCCTTGTCTGTGCTCAGCGAGATGGCCCACCGGACGCCGGCGTCAATGCAGGCATCGGCGACGTTCTGAGTGCCCAGGATGTTGGTCTGGACGGCCTCAAACGGATTGTATTCGCACGCCGGCACCTGCTTGAGGGCTGCGGCGTGGATGACGACGTCTGCACCGGCGACGGCGCGGCGCAGCCGGTGCAGGTCACGGACGTCACCGATGAAGAAACGGACCCTGTCGTCGTGAAGGCTCTGGGCCATCTCCGACTGCTTGAGCTCGTCGCGGCTGTAGACCCGGACGGCGGCCGGATCCCAGCGTGCCAGGGCGGTGCGGACGAAGTGCTGGCCGAACGAGCCGGTGCCCCCGGTGAGCAGCACTGTCTTGCCCTCAAGGGCGTTCACTCGAGACCCCTCATGTTGACGTCCAATCTGTCAGCGCAAACCAAATCTTCTGTGGTGAAGAGGCGTTCCTGATGGTAGGGGGGGGTCGAGCCGGGGCTCCAGTTGTCACGATCCTGTGACTGGGAGGTGGGGGGAGCGGCAAGCCGGCCTCGACCTGCCATCTACTCTGACCTTTTCTCCGAGCCCGCGCCTGCGGTGACCGCCGCTGCTGCGGGGCCTGGCGGCCGTTGGAGACCGGTGAATCCAGTGAGGAAACCGACGCCCCAGGAGAGGTGCATCACGGGGAGCACGAGCAGTAGGCCGGCGGCGGTCGCCGGGTCCGAGGGCAACTCGATCAGGGCCCGACCCGCAACCGTGCCGCCGTAGCTGAGACCGACCCATCGGCGCCACGGCGAGAGCAGTCCGAGGACCAGCAGCGGGGCGGCCAGCTGGCGCGCGGAGAGGGAGCGAGGATGCCGGCGCACGGTGGCAGCCCGTGACAGCCCGTAGCGGTAGAACTGGCGGGCCAGGCCGGGAACGCTGTCGCGGGGCGAGTAGGTCGCGGCGATCGCCGGGTCGAACCACACGCCGCCATCCCCGCCCAGGCGGAGGGCCAGTTCGGCGTCCTCGTTCACACCCACGTCGAGGCGGTAGCCGCCCTTCCGGCGTGCCAGCTCGGCGGGATAGCACCCGAGGTACACGGTATCGACCCAGCCGGGCGCACCTCCGACGTGAAACCGCGCGGGGCCCGCGCCTAGGCGCGACCTCATGGCGAGCGCGATGGTACGGCCGGCCCAGCCACTTCCTTCCGCCGGAATCATCGCCCCGCCGACCATCGCGGCCCCGCTGCTGCGGAGACTCTCCACGCAACGCTCGACGTAGTCGGGAGCCAGGACGCAGTGCCCGTCGACCCGGACGACGAGCTGCCCGGCCACCTGCGCCAGGGCGGCATTCAATCCGGCCGCCTGGATGCGCCCGGGGTTGTCGACGATCCTGACCAGCGGGTGTGCGGCCGCGATCTCGCGAGTGCGATCTGCGGATCCCCCGTCGGCAACCAGGATCTCCGCGATCGCAGGGTAGGTCTGAGCCTCGATGGCACGGAGGCAGGCCTCCAGATGACCCTCCTCGTTGAGAACGGGCACGATCACGGAGACGGTCGGGTCAGCTCCCGGGTGGGGCGCATCGCCGGACACCTTGCTCGGGGCCGGGGCGTGCCCGGTCATCTCCCGCTCAGGGAGAGGACAGCCATAACCGTCCGGGCCATGATGATCAGGTCGAGGCTGAGGGACTGGTTCTTGACGTAGTAAAGGTCGTAGCTCAGCTTCACGCGAGCGTCCTCCACGCTGCTCCCATAGCCGCTGTTGACCTGGGCCCATCCGGTCAGCCCCGGCCGCACCGTCATCCGGGTGTTGTAGAAGTCGATCTCGGAGCGGAGGCGCTCGACGTAATGCGCCTGCTCGGGCCGGGGGCCGATCAGCGACATCTGCCCGCGGAGGATCGCCCAGCTCTGGGGCAGCTCGTCGACGTGGAGGCGCCGGAGGAGGTGTCCGACCAGGGTCACGCGCGGGTCGCCGGCCTCGGTCCAGGTGGTCTGCCCACCGTGCTGCTGGCGCATGGTCCGCAGCTTCAGCAGGGAGAAGGGGCGGCCGTTCTTGCCGACCCTCTCCTGGCGGTGGAAGACCGGGCCGCCGTCCAGCTTGATGAGGAGCGAGAGGGGCACGATCAGCACACCGAGCAGAAGCAGTGCGAAGCCCGCGACGAGCACATCGATGGTGCGTCTCACCGCGGCGTAGATGTGCGAGGTCTGGGTCCGCATCGGCAGTCCGAGGAGCCAGCTGTGGCCGAGCTGGTCGAGGAGCAGCCGACCGGTCAGCTCCTCGTAGAGGTCGGCAAGCGACCTCACCCTGACCCCGGCGTCGTGGCAGGCGAGGATGCCCCCGAAGAGGCTGCGGTCGATGTCGTCACGGAGGCCCAGGACGATCTCGCCGATGCTCCGCCGCTGGACGACGTTGCAGAGCCTCTGGGTGCAGTCGGGGCGCTGGGGGTTGACCACTGCAGCAACCTGGTACACACCGCGGATGTGGCCCTTGACCTCCGGCCAGACGCGGGCCAGGGTGTCCCGATCCGCGACCAGCGCGATCCGGACCGGGGGAGAGGACGCCGAGAGCAGCCGGGCGTAGAGGAGACGCTCCCCCATCACCAGGATCCAAGCAAGTGGAGCCCAGATGACGATGGTGGGTCGCGTGATCTGATAGGGCACGATCAGGAACACCACAAGCATGCCGATCAGGGAGAAGCCCAGCGCCGTGGAAACGCGCGGCAGGGTCAGTCGCACCGAGGTGGCCACTCGGACGTTCCAGGCGTCGACCATGGTCGCGGCGACCACCCAGAGGGCGAGCGCGACGAGGGTGCCGAATCGCGGCACGTAGAAGCCGGCATGGCGGACCTGCGCCGTCCAGAGGTTGAAGGCGAGGATGAAGGCGACCGACACCGCGACGGCGTCGAAGCCCATCAGCAGCAACCGCCGCTCGTGGATGGACATCCCGCGCCTGCGCACCGCGGGCACGCTGAGCGTCAGAGGAGCCTGGGTCACGGGCTGACCCTAGCAGCCCGGGCGCCTGGTCGCCGTGCGACCACCCCCGTCTCTCCGCCGTGTAACGACCCTGTGATCGCCGTCACCGAGACGTCAAGGTTCACCCCACGCGCTGAAGCGGCCCGCCTCCGCCTCGTATCGTCGGGGCACCGTGACGAGCAAGCGATTCGGGCCGCTGCTGGCTGCTGCCCTCTGCGGGGCGATGGTGGCCGCCTACCTGGTGCTCTGGCTCGGAGTCGGCACCCTCCAGATCGGCCGGAGCGACTTCACCTCCACCTACGTCGGCGCCACCCTGCTGCGGGAGGGGCACGGGTCCTCCATGTACGACGAGGCGCTCCAGACCCCGCTCCACGCCTCTCTGATCGCGCCCGACCGGGAGGGCAACCTTCCCTTCGTCAACCCGCCGCTCGCGGCGGCGCTCGCGCTCCCGGTCAGTCTGCTGAGCCTCCAGGACGCATACCGGCTCTGGTCGCTCCTCCAATTTGCCCTGCTGGTGGCGGCGGTGGTCGTGGCCATCCGCGCCGCGCCCGGGAGGCGCTCGCTCGCACCCCTCACGCAGGTGACCATCGGGCTGGTGGCGCTCGCCTGTCTGGGGACGTGGGCGACCCTCCTCCTCGGCCAGTGGGATGGGCTCTCCGCCGCCGGTCTCGCCGTCTCCTACGCATGCCTCCGGCGCCGAATGCCGGCGACCGCCGGGGCCGTCCTGGCGGTCACCGCGCTGATCGCCAAGCCGCACCTGGCACTGGGTCTCGCCGCTTTCGTGATCGGGGTGCGCGACCGGCGGCTGATCCTCGGCGCGGCAGGTGGCGCCGCCGCGTCGGTGCTGCTCTCCCTGCTCGTCGCCGGACCCGGCGGGATCGCCGGGTTCGTCGGCGCGGCGATCCACTCGACCACGCGGTGGCAGCTCGCCAACATGGTGAGCCTGGTCGGGATCTCGGGGTCGGTCGCCGGCAACGGCATCGCGTCCCACGTCCTGGCGGCGGTGGGGTCGCTGGTCGCCATCCTCATCGCCGCGGCTCTCGGCGCCGCGATGAGAAGCAGGCCGGCACGGCTGGAGGCGGCGCTCGCCGGAGCGGCCGTGCTCTCCCTGCTCGCGTCGCCGCACGCCTACTGGGATGACCTCGCCCTGCTCGTCCCCGCACTGGCGTGGTGCCTCACCGTCCTGGCAGCGCGGCCCGGCGGTGCCCGCCGCCTGGGCGCCGGGGTCGTGGTGGCATGGATCGCCATCAGCCTCGCGTCCTACGTGGACATCGCCAGCGATGCCGCCGTGCCGTGGGGCGTGCTGACGCCGTGGGCGCTGATCGGCGCTGCGGGACTGGCCATCGCCGTCTGCCGTCGCCAGGGCGCGACCGCGTCCCCCAGGGCCGCCGACGGGACCCCACCACGGGTGCAGCCGCCGGCCGGCCGTGACCTCGATGTCCGTCCGATGTCCGCCCACCCCGGATAGCCTTCTGATCGTCGCTCCGGGAGGGCTGGGGGGCTGCGGGGAGGTGGTGCAAGGGAGGAGGAAGGGCCGTGGCCGAGATCAACTTCGCCGACGGGTTCGATGCCCCGGAGCCGCTGGCATGGGGGCTGACCCCTGCCCAGCTCGGAACCGTCGTCGCCGGCGCCGTTCTCGCCTACCTCTGCCTCCACGCGCCGCTCCCTCGCATCGTGGCCGTCCCGCTCGCGCTCATTGCGGCGAGCGCCGGGTTGACCCTGGCGCTGGCACGGCGCGAGGGTCGGACGCTCATCTCGTGGGCTGCGGCGGCGGCGCGCTTCTGGACCCGACCACGTCGCGGCCTCCTCGTCGTGGTGCAGGCACCCGAGCCGCCGGACCCGACGAGCACTCAGGACTCCACCCGCCGGAGAGAGCCGGTGATCCTCGACCGGGAGGACCGGGTCCGACCCTCCCCCTCCCGGCTGCGGTGGGAGCCCGGGGACGAGGTGGAGACATCCCGTCGCGTGCCCCTCGTGCTCCTCCCGGAGCCGCTCACCGCGGCGAGGGAGCGCGGAGCCGAGGCAGTCCCGGCCGAGAGCCGCCCGCTCCCCGTCCTCGGCGTCGCCGACGCGGCGCTCCTGGAGGTACCCGCGGCCCGCGGTCCCGAGCTCGGGGTGGCGAGCCGGACCGCGTCCCCGAGCGGTGCGGATCCGGGGTGGATCGGGACGAGCCCTCCGCCCGCTCCCCGTGTCACCCGCCGTCTCACCTTCTTCTCGCTGAGCGGCGGCTCCGGACGGACGACCCTGGCCGTCGAGGTGGCGGGGCTCCTGGCCGGCCCGACACACCGCGGGAACGCGTGGGGGATGCTGGTACCCCCCCGCGTCGCCCTCGTCGACCTCGACCTCACGAGCCCCCGCGCTGCCATCCGGCTCGGCTTGCCCGCTCCGACCGAGTGGGGCCTGGCGGAGGGCGGACCCGTGGGACCGGAGGTCGCGAGGCTCCTGTCGGTCCACCGGAGCGGCCTGCTGCTGCTCCCCGGGCCGGCCCGGTTGCTCCCAGCCGGCAGCTGCGACCGGGCCGACGTCGTCAACCGTCTGGCCGCCGCCGTCGATGACCTGGAGAGGCGGGGCTGCGACACCATCGTTCTCGACGTCGCCGGCGACCTCAGCGCCCTCACCCGGTGGGCGCTGCAGTGCGCCCACGACATCTTCGTCGTCGTCACCCCGACCGCGGGCGGGGTGCACGACGCCTACCGGAGCACCGAGGCACTGCGCCGGCTCGGCCTTCGCCGCCAGCTTCGCTACGTGGTCAATCGGGCCGGCGGCGCGCTCACGCTGGACGAGGCCATGCTCGACCTCGGTGGTGCGGTGGTCGCGCACATCCCCGACGACCCCGACCTCGAACGCGCCGAGATGGACCACCGCCTGCTCGGCCGGGAGAGCCGTGGAGCGACCGCGGCGGCACTGCGAGCCCTGGCGGCGACCGTCGACGCGCGCTTCCTCGCCTCCGCCGCTTCTGCCCCGGCACCCGTTGCTCGCCGGCTTCTGCGGCACCGGGCCGGCTAGCGCCACCCTTGCCACGATCCCGAACCGTCGCCACAGGGCTGCGCGTCGGCATCGAGGGCGACCGGGTGGTCACCCCGGACGGTCTCCTACTCGGGGTCCTCCTCTGCGACGAGGTGGACCTCCTCGCCTTCGAGCCGTGGCGCCGGGAAGCGGCCATCGACTCTCTGGAGGGCCTGCTGCGCGGCCTCTCCGCCGAGCTGGTCCTGACGGTGCAGGTGCGCCGCCACCGCCTCGATGCGGAAGGGCCGGGAGGAGAGGCCGATGGGCTGACCAGCGCGCTGGACTTGCACTGGCGAGACCGGCTGGCCGCCACCCCGACCCTTCACCGCCGGGTGGCGGCTTCGATCCGCCACCACGACCTCGCGGAGCTGGAGCGCGAGCTGGACTCCGCCGCCACCAGCCTGGCCGCGGCCGGCGTCCCCGCCCGGCGGCTGGCAGGCGCCGAGCTGCGCGAGCATCTTCGTGACGCCGGCCTTGACCTGCCCCGCGTGGCCTGGATCGACGAGCCCCGGCAGGCCCGGGTCGGCGAACGCCTGGCGCGGGTGGCCGTTCTCGATCGCCTCCCGGGCGGCTCGGTCAACGCCGGCTGGCTGGCGGCGCTCATCCGCGCCCCGATGGAATGCGACATCGCCGTCCACCTGGTCCCGACCTCCCGGCGACTGGCGACCGGGATGCTGAGCCGCCGGATGCGCCACCTCGGCGCGCACCAGCTGCTGGAGGCCGACCGCGGACTGGTTCCCGACGCCGCCGTCGAGACCGGCCTCGAGGCAGCTCGGCGGCTGCGCGATCGACTGGCGCGCAATACCGGACGCCCGCTCCGCCTCTGGCTCACCGCGGTCGCCATGGGCGACGATCCCGTGAGCCTGGAGGCGGCCTGGGGGCGCCTGCGGGGTGCCTTCAGCGCCAGCCTCGGCGGGTGCCGCCCGGGCCATTTCGAGCACCTCGGCGGACTTCTCGCCGCCGGGGGCCTGGGACCGCCGCCCGGCCCCGGCAAGCTGGTCGACTCCCACGCCGCCGCCAGCTGCGCCCCCTGGCTGCAGGCCTGTATTGACGACCCAAACGGCTACCGGATCGGGCGGATGGCCGATAGCGGCCTGCCGGTGAGCGTCGACCCCTTCCTCCAGCCCCACCACGCCAACGCCAACGTCGGGATCTTCGCGGCCTCGGGACAGGGCAAGAGCTTCTTGATCGGCGGGTTGCTGATCGAGGCCCGCCGCCACGGGGTGGAGGCCATCGTGGTCGATCCCGAGGGCGAATACCGAGGGCTGGTCGAGCGTCTCGGTGGGGAGTGGCTGGACCTGGTCACCGAAGCTGCCATCAACCCCTTTGACCTGGGGGAGGATGACGACGCGGCGGCGGTGGTGGTCGACGTCTGCGCGGCGCTCTGCGAGGGGATGAGCGAGCTCGAACGGGCTGCCGTCGAAGCCGCGGCGCGCTCGGCTCAGGCCGCCGCCCGCAGCGCCGGTGAGCGCGCCCGGTTGCGGCAGTGCCTCGACGAATTGGATCGAAGTGCGCCCCGGGTGTCCCAGGTCCTACGGCGTTTCCTGGATGGCGGGCTGGCCGGCTTCCTCGATCGTCCCACCGCGGCGGCCTGGACCCGCCCACTCGTTGCCGTGGGGCATCGCGAGGTCCGTGAGGAGCTGGTCCCGGTCACCACCCTCCTGCTGGGACGGCTGCTCTGGGAGCTGGTCCGGCGGGCGCCCAGACGCCGTCACATCATCCTCGACGAGGTGGGAATGCTCACCTCGCACCCCGCCCTCCGCCGGCTCCTCTCCCAGCTCGCCCGGCGCTCCCGGAAGCACGGCTGCTCCCTGGTGGTGGCGACCCAGAACGTCCAGGACCTGCTCGGGAGCGAGGAGGGGACGGTGGTCGCCAGCAACTGCTCGGTGGTGCTCTGTGGAGGCCACCGCGCCGTCGAGGTCGCGGCCATGGACCGTGCCTTCGGCCTCACCGAGGACCAGCGGCGCCGGCTCGAACGGGCCTCCCGCGGCGAGTTCCTCCTGGTGTCGGGCGGCCGGAGGGGGATGATCCAGGTCGACCTCCCGGAGGTCTATCGCGCCATGATCTCTGGGTGAACACCGGACCCTCGGCGACGGCGCAAGATGGCGGCG
>PMYJ01000116.1:0-9510 GCA_003170875.1 Candidatus Dormiibacterota bacterium
GCCATCTCCCCTCTCCCATGAGGCGCTGGGCCTCCTCGCGTGCTGCAGCGAGCGCCATCGGCTCGCTGCGCCATCCGCCCAGGGGCCCCCCGAGCGCGACCACATAGCTGACGCCCCCGGCGCTCACCAACGCGGCCTCGACGGAGCAACGGTCAGGGAGGGACGGCTTCTCCAGCTCATGCCGCACCGTGGATGACGGCGCCCCGGTACACGTTGCGCCCGCGGTCGACGGTCGTGGCGGCCCTACGGACCCGGCCCTTGCCCTGAGCCGCGGTATCCGCAGCCTCACAGGCGCTGCAGAGGGCGCCGTCGGTGTCCAGCTTCTCGCCGCAGCGCACGCAGACCAGCAGAACCAGCCAGCGCTCCTCGCCCAGCCGGCTCTTGGCACAGACCATGCACTCCTCGGCGTTGTCGCACCCGGGCTCGCCGATGTGCCCGATGACGATGACCGACTCCACGGCGCTCATCGGTCGCCCCCGGACCGCTTCGCAGATGGGGCGGCGACCCGACAGTGGGAGCAGCGGTCGTTGTCATCGCAGAGCTCCCAGCGCCCGCACCCCTGGCAGTACCAGTGGAAGGGCGTTTCAGGCCACCCCGGGTCGCGGCCGTGCCGGCGAGCAGGCAGGCAGACAGGTACAGTGGTCATGTCAGTTCCCTCCTTACACAGGGCGCTGATGTGGGCCGCCTGCTTGTACCAGGCGGCCCTTGCCGTCGTAGGATGACAGAGGAGTGCTGGAAAGTCAACTCAGTTTCCAGCATCACGCAGTAGCCGGCGCCACCCTGGATCGGGGACAATGCGGGTCGGATGAACCACGACGATCGCCCTCACGCCCGCGACGTGCGAATACGCGAGCTCCGGGAGGCCATCGGCCTCACCCAGGAGGCCCTGGCAAGCCGGGTGGGCGTGAATCGCGACACCATCTGGCGTTGGGAGATTGGCCAGTCGGTCCCCCAGCGGCGATTCCGGGTGAGCCTGGCGCGGCGCCTGGGGGTCAGTGTCGAAGAGCTGGGGCTGCCTCATCCCACCACCTCAGACGGCCAAACGGAGTAGGCCGGACGCGACTCCGTGGCGCGCCAGCAGCTCGCCGAGGGTGATGCGTTCCCGGGCCGCCCCGAGGACCACCCACACCGCCTCCCCCGGGCGCCCGAGCGGTGCGGCCGCGGTGGCGACAGCGATGCCGAGACGGCTGGCCGCCACGGCGAGCGCCCGCTGAGCGGAGGCCTCTCGCCTCTCGTCGGCAAACCAGAAGAGCACGGGGGGAACGGACAACCCCTCCGGACGGCTGTGCGCGGCGAGCGCCGCATATCCGGTGAGCTTCTCGGCGAGCACCGACGGCGCCTCTGTCCCGCGGTCGTACTCGAGGAAGAAGTCACCCTCGACCTCGGCCTCGCTCCACCGCCCGCAGGCGTCAGGATGCACCCACTCGGCCCAGGTCTCGGTGTCCCACGTCCGCTCCGACTTCCAGGCAACCAGCCGGCCGCCTCGGCTTCTGGCCGAGGCGACCAGTGCCGCCAACACGTCGTGGATGCCGACGATGTGGGCAAGCCGCGGGCTGAGGGCGAGCGCCAGGTTGCGCTCTCGCCGGTATCCGAGCTTGTCGACGTCGACGTCGCGGCGCGCCGCCACCACCACCGCGCCCCGGTTGTCGAGGACGTAGTGGAAAGGCAGCGAACCCTCACCACGCATCAGGGGCGGCCGGAAGCGCGTGACCAGACCGAGGGCGGTGAGGATGCCGAGCCGCCGCTTGGCAACTCCAACGCTCCCGTGGAAGGCGAGGTCGGCGAGCTGAGGGGTGGTGAGCAGCCGGTGCTCGAGCAGCAGCTCGAGGACCACCCCGTCACGGGCCGTCAGGCGGGAGAGCACCTCGAGGAGGGCCTCCGTGCGGTCGGAGCGGCGCCCCCTGATCACGGCTTCACCGGGAAGAGCGGGACGACCGTCGCCACCGCTGGCGGCGACGAAGCGGCGCGCTCATCTGGCGCCCGGTCCAGGTCGGGCGGCGTGAGCTGGGTCCGCCGGCGGCGAGGCTGGCCACCGTTGACCCTGCGCGGTACCGCCAGGTCCTGGGCGGCCACCGCGGCGCTGTCGGATCCGCCGGTGGCGAAGCTGCGCGGCTCCGACGGCGAGGGGGATGGGGCCGCTGCCCCGGGCTTGGCGAAGCGAGCTCGTGACGCGGCCCGCACCATCTGGGCCCGGGCCGGGTCTGGCGGCGGAGCCGGGCGTGTCCGGATGGTGCATGCGGGGGCGAGCCCGCCGTCGACGCACAGGCGGACCGCGGCCTGGTAGGTGGCAAGGCGGGTGAGGTCCCCCTCGCGCAGCTGCGGCTCCACATGGCGCACGCAGACACGGGAGTCCTCTGACGACATGGCGAAGTACACCTTGCTGCGAGCCTCGCCGGAGACCGCAAGGCGAAGGTCCGCGGGCAGCTGGCCGAGGAACTGGTGGGCAAGGACATACCCAACGTGGTACTTGCGCGCCTGGGCGAGGCGCTCAGAGAACGCCTTGCTGCGCGCCACGAAGTCCTGGAACTCGTCGAGGACGACGATGGCATCGTGGCGCTCTGCCTCGGGGACCGCGGCTCGGGCGGTGATCGCCTGCCAGACCGCGTCGTTCAAGAAGCTCCCGAGCAGCTCACAGGTCTCCGACCCGAGCGTCCCCTTGGGGAGGCGCGCGATCAGGACACCTCCGTCCAGCACCTGGGAGATGTCGAGCGTCGTGTGCTCACCGCCGACCACCGCACGCACAAACGGCCGCAACAGGAAGGCGCGCAGCTTGCTCACCAGCGGCCCCACCGCCTGGGCCCGGGCAGCCTCGCTGAGCGCCGCATACCACTGCCAGAAGCCGCCCAGACCGTCCGGGTCGTCGAGACCCTTGGTGCAGCGGGCCCGGAAGATCTCGTCGGAGAGCAGCCGGGGGATCTCCGTGAGCGTCGCGTGTCCGCGCCGCAGCAGGGTGAGGCAGCTCACTCGGAGGATGTCGTCGGTCCGCGGTCCCCAATACTGCTCGAAGGTCCGGCGGAAGATGGCTACCACGTTGTCCACCGCGAGATCCGGGTCAGCCCCCTCCAGCGGGTTGATCCCGGGGCAGCTGCTGATCTCGCTGGGATCGATGATCACCGTGCGCTCGGCGACATCGGCTGGGAGCCGCTCCAAGAGGTCGAGGGAGACGTCACCGTTGGGCTCGATGAGGACCGCCCCGAAGCCGTGCTGGATGGCGCTCAGGATGACGTGCTGGAGGAGGGTCGACTTCCCAGTCCCGTTGTTGCCGAGGATGTGGACGTGTCGGCGGAGGTCCGCCGGCCGGAGGGCGACACCGCGCGCCGGGCCGTGGTCGGCGTCGCCGAGGATGAAGCCCTCATCCGGCACGACCTGGGCGGGCGCCGCGAGCCGCGACGTGTCCGCCCGGTCCGCCGGCTCAGCACTGGGCAGATGGGCGAGCGCGGCGAGCTCCGGCACGGACACCAGGCTGCCGCGGCCGAAGTCGCGCCGGGCCAGCGCGGTGGCGATGTCCCCACGCCGACGCCGGCGCAGCCGGTTGCGACCGGTGTGCACAGCGAAGGCGGCCGCGAGAGCATGTGCCCTCCCCCTCAGCCAGGCCCGGGCCTCCCGCCGCGGGAGGGCGGCACCGGTCGCCACCCCGTAGCGGACCAGCACCTCCCATTGCGGCCCCGCCCCCTTGGCGAGGATCAGCCGGACGTCGTTCTGGGCCGCGGGGTCTGGCCGAGGCCTCGCCACCGCAGCGCCACGTCCTCCGGCGCCTCCCGGCATGAGTCCCTCAAGGAGCCGCGCCACTCCCCACGGGGGAGCGCCGTAGCGCAGCGCCGCCGCCGCCTCGANNGGCCAGGACCTGCACGGCGGCCGCCTGGTCGCCACTCAGCCCGCCGGCGGCGCCGGCGAGGGCCCGGAACGGGTCGGTCGGGTGCTCGAGGCGGAGTGGCAGCCAGTCCTCCAACGCCAGGGCGAGCTCCCCACCCATCGCCGCCCAGCCTGCCGGCAGCAGCTCCGGAGGATCAGACACCTCGGTTCGAGCCCCTGGCCACGCAGCCTCGACGGCCCGTTCGACCATGCCTGGCGGAACCGCCCCGGGGATCCAGATCCCCACCCGCAGCTGGGGGCCGGCCCAGGCGATCTCGAAGGCGACATGCGGCTGACCGAGCACGAGCCGCCGCCAGTGGGGGCGCAGCAGCGCCACCAGGTTGCTCCAGAGCTGCACCCCCCCCTGCGGGTCCACCACCGCCGGCGAGTAGACGGTCACGAAGCGGGCCTCGTGCGCCATCCGCCTCTCGCGCCAGTGCCGGAATGCCAGCAGAGCAGCAATCCCGACGACGAGCATCGAGAGCGCGATGACGCCAGGAACCGCAAGGCGACCTCCGAGCTGCGAGAGCCCGCTGGGGAGGGCAGGTGGCCAGTGGGGGAGCTTCATCAGCTCGCCTCCCCCACCACCAGCTGCTCGGTCTCGGTCCGAGCGAGGTCGGCGACCTCGTCGGGGTCGGTGGTGATCAGCTTCTCGACGTCGGGGGCGGCCACAGAACGGAAGGCGACCCGGTCCTGGCCGGCAATCAGGATCCCCTCCCCTCTCCTGCAACCCACGAGCCACCGGCGCTCCCCGTCGCTCAGCCCAAAGTGCTTGGCCACCTCCTCGATCGCCTGCCGCGACTGCCGGAGCACGATCTGGGTGTCGGCGTTGTCGACGACCGCGCGGCCGCGCTCTGACCCGAGAAGATCTGAGGCCTGCTGGGTGACCGCAGTCAGCCCGACGTGGCGCTTTCGTGCCTTGCGGCAGAAGGTGTCAACGAAGACCGCGCCCTGACGGTCGCGCATCAACTCCCACAGCTCCTCGATGACCAGGAGATGACGCTGCTCCAGGGCCTCCCCCTGGACGATGTCGAATCGCTCGGACACCCGGTCCATCACCAGGAGATCGGCGACCGACCGCAGCTGCTCGGGAACTTGGAGCATGTCCCAGACGACAAGCGGCGCCGACCGCGTCGGCACCGACGACGGGCCATCAAAGAGGCCCCGGAACATCCCTTCGGTGAAGGGGTAGAGATCGTCGGCGATCTCAAGTGCCGAGGTGGTCTCCAGGTCCCGCAGCGCCGCCACCAGGTCGGAGAGGAGCGGCGGCTGCCGGCGGTGGGTCGCCGGATCGCCGGTGATGCCGGCCCGCTCGTATGCCCGGAGCACCGCCCGGTCGAGGGCCGCGGTGACGCTCGAGGTGAGCTCGCGCCGCAGGAGCACAGAGACCAGGGTGTGGATGAAGAGGGCCCTCCGGACGAGCGGGCCCTGCTCGTCGCCGGGGATCTCCGGGCCGATGTCAAACGGGTTGACCCTCACCCCGCTCTGGCCCAGCGGGATGCGAATGCCCCCGACGGCCTGGGCCAGGCGGGTCCACTCCGACTCACGGTCGATGACCGACGCCGTCACCCCCTGGAGCAGCCACTCCAGAGTCTCGAGCTTGGCCAGGTACGACTTGCCGCCCCCCGAGGCCCCCAGGATCACCAGGTTGTAGTTGAGCTGGCGGAAGCGATCCCATCGGACCAGCCCCTCGGTTCGCCGGGCGCGCCCGTAGAGCACCCCGTCGAAGGTCGGCAGCTCCGCCGAGGCGAACGGGAAGGAGGCTGCCAGCGCCTCGGTCGTGAAGGTGCGTCGCGTGCCCACCTCGTCCAGCCCGAGCGGGAGCGTGGTGAGCCACCCCTCCCGCGTCCGGTACGTGGCCGGCTGGAGCTGGAACAGCATCGCCCGGGCCGCGTCACGGACCTGGCGACACTCCGCATCCAGCTCCTCTTCGCTGTCGGCGCGCACCGTGACGTAGAGCCCGAGCTTGAAGACCCGGCTGTTGCCCCNNGGATCCGAGATCCTCCCGTGCTTCGCGTCGAACCGCAGTGACGACTCCATCCGTCCGCGCTGGCGCTGGAGGTGGGCCGCCACCTGGTCGGGGGCCGTGGGCGTGATGTGGAGGCTCACGTCCACCCGGCCGCGGTGGGTCATCAGCCGCTCGATCCAGCCGAAGGGCAGCTCCTGTGGGTAATCGCTCGCGTAGAACGTACGCACCCACTGGTCACCCACCTGGGCCTCACGCGGACGCACCACCAGGGAGGGGGGAGCCAGCGCCGGGTGCAGCGCCGGACGCCGCGGATGGGTCACGGCTGTGCCCGCCGGATCGGCTCATCGAGCCGAGCCCGACCCCGGCTCACGCGACGCACCTCACCGGGGTTCATGGCCATGGCCAGCACGTCCACCACCTGTGCGTGCTCCAACACAGTGACCCCGATACCGGCGGCCGAGAGGGCGTCCTCTGCGGCCCCGGCACGCTGCCGCACCAGGTCGGCGCTGGCCGCCCGCTCCTCCTCTCGAACCACGAGCAGCGCCTGGCGCCGAACCTTCCCCTCGCCCAGCACGCGCAGATAGGCAGCGTGCGACAGAGCCGCCTGCCGGAGCGCCGGAACGGGGAGCCGCTCGGCGCCCTCCTCGACCTCGGAAGCCCAGCTCTCGACATCGGCCGGCTCGCTGCGCACGACGATCTGGATCGGTGCGGCCAGGGAGTTGAGGTACGCGCCGAAGGCGCTGATCAGCCCCTCCTGCTCGGTCTCGCTGCGCAGACTGAAGGTGAGCGAGTTCGCCCGGCAGATCACGGCCGACCCCCGCTCACCCAAGTCGATCAAGCCGTCGGCGAGGACCCGCGTCTTCGGCAGAAGCAGCGCGGCAGGCCCATCACCCGCCACTCGTCTGCCCATCTCGTCCTCGGCAGCGGGCACCATCACCGATGGGCCAAAGCGCTGGCGAAGGCCTCGGAGCACGAAGCGGTCGACCGGCACGCCGTCCTTGGTGGCGATGACGGCTCCCCACGAGACGCCGAGGACGATGGACGACACCACCAGGGTGATCCCAATGGCGAGAGCGCTCTGGTGGGTGAGCCGCCAGACCATCAGTCCGACCAGGAACAGCACCGTAGCGACGCCTCCCAGCTTCAGGGTCTGGGGCGTGGTCAGGCCGAAGACGATGCGGTCCTCGCGGTCGACGTCGGCAACGTGCCGTGCTGTCCCCATTACTGGCTCCCGCCCCGCTGGACCAGCTGGCGGCTCTTGTCGCCCACCCACTCCTCGGCGGCTACAGGCCGGTAGCGGCCCACCGCTCCCTCGAACACCATGCGGTAGGCGATGAGCGGCACCGCCGCAATCAGCAGGAACACCACCAGGGCGAGCAGCAGCGTCAATGACGCGCTCCCCGCCCCTTCGTGGAAGAGGGCCTGCTGGTCTCCGCTACTCTCGAGGAACGTGGCGCCGAGAAGGAAGAGGAGAGCCTGCACCACGGGGATCGCCAGGCAGGCGGCGAGCACCCGCCACCACAGTCGGGCGATCAGATCCGTCCAGGTCAGCGCATGGCAGAGCACCGCGATCGGCCCTGCCACCGCCACCACACAGACGGCCACGATCCGAAGGAAGCCCTCGATCACCGCCACCAGGGCGACGGCGACCAGGACGAGCCCGATGAGGATCACGAAGATGTTGCCGTCCTTGACGACGACAGCCACCGCTGCGCTCAGGCTCTGGGAGGACTGGGTCATCACATTGGACCCGGAGAGGAGCGCACTGGCGAGGCCGTTGCTCGCCGCGATCCCGGCGGCGACGATCGCCAAGCTCCAGAGCGCTCCTACGAAGGCACGCAGCGTCGAGGGCAGCATCTCCTTCAGTCCGTAGCGGGTCTGCACGGTGTCCTTGGTCATCACGACCACCGCGACCAGTGACAGGACGAAGCCGAAGAGGCTCCCCGCCAGGTACGCGAGAGTGGTCCAGTTGCTCCGGATCACGCCGAGCTGGGTGACGTTCGGAGACTGGAGGGCCCACTCGGACATCTGGCCGGTGGTCCACTGGACCCCGTCACTGACAATCCCGCCGAACCAGCCGTCGATGATGCCGTGGACGTGATCGTCGGTGGTGGTACCCAGCGTCGAGGCGTCGTCGCTGCCCGCTGCTGGAGTGGCAGAGGGCGCAGCGGTGGGCGTGGGGGCCGCTGACGGCGCCGGCGCCGGTGCCGGAGTGGGGGGAGCGGCGAAGACCACCTCGCCGCTCCCGAGAAGGAAGACCACTGCGAGGGCGGAGCCGAGCAGCAACCCGACTGGGCGAAGCCGCTTCATCCGCCCGCCACGCTGATGACGAGGTTGACCAAGAGTGGCGCCAGCACGAGGAGGGCGAGGCCATAGACGACATGGCGCAGCCCGTTCTTTGCCTTCATCACCGTCCCGGGGTGGCCCCCGGAGAGGATGAACATCAGGGCGACGACGGACAGCATCACGATCGCCGCCAGGCCGACAAAGCCCCAGATCCAGACCTGGACGCTCTGGAGGAGGCTGGTGAGGTCGCTCGCGCCAGCGGGCGGGGACGTGGGGGGCACGGCAGGAGCTCCTTCTTATCTGGGGTGGGGTGAGGGCGCGCCGCCAGCGGGAGCCTGGGCCGTCTACGGTCAGGGCAAGGGCGCTGGTGCAGAAAGGTGATGGGCCGCCCCGCTCGGCGACGCGCTATCCCCTTAAAGGGCCCGGGGAGCCCTCAATTCGGGAGGTACCCGGAAACTCGTTGTCCCGTAAGGGGATTCGCGCACTGCGCTTGGCGCGCTTGCGGCGCCGAACGCTCCGTGTGGAGCGAAGAACGGGCCCGTGAAGGCTCATCCGCCGCCCGCCTGGGGGGCCAGGATGCTCCCCTGCAAGTCTGGATTCGGGAAGGGGTAGTGGGCGACATCGACCATGCCGAGGCCATCCACGTTCATCTCGCTCACCCAGTAACCGCGCCCGTCCGGGTCGTCGCTGATCACCACGGCGACGTGACCGTCGCCCTGGTCCCCCGGGAAGCCCAGGTAGGAGACGGCAGATCCGTACGGTGGGAGCACCGATGGCGGCAGGGTGGGCAGACCGAGGCTCCGGGCGGTCGCGTACCAGTCGCCGCCGTTGGTGAGGTTCTGGACGGTCCCCCCACCGACGCCCGCGGGGAAGGGATCGAAGTTGGCGGATGCCCAATACGTGCACTGCCCGAGCGGGTAGCTGTGCGGGAAGCCCCCAGCGGGGACCCAGGGGAACACCCCGGGGGTTGGGTAGAGCCCAACGTCGCACTTGCTGCTCGCACACGCGGGTGGCGAGCCCCCCATGGCCGGCTCGCCGGCGGTGACCCAGGCCTGATACGCGGGCAGGTACTCGACGACCACGGTCTGCGCGTCAGTGCTCGCGGTGGGGGTTGCGGAAGGGCTCGCCGTCGACGCCGCTGCGGGGGTCTGGAATGCCGTCACCGCTGCCTCCAGCGCTGCGGTGCCCGAGCTCGAGGTGACGCCCTGATCCGCCAGGACCTGGGCCGCGGCGAGCGCCTCGTCGGAGACGTCCAGCTCTCCCTGGGGTTCGCCCCACGCCGTGCCCGTCTGGGTGTCGGCCACAGCGGCGAGGGCGGGCGGCGGTAAGCCGAGCTCCTCGCCAGCGGCGGTGAAGGCCGCAGGTTCCATCTGGAACTCCCCGAAGGCCGTGGGTGATCCGTC
>PMYJ01000116.1:9597-11323 GCA_003170875.1 Candidatus Dormiibacterota bacterium
GTTCCCAGTTGGTTGCCCGGCTCCAAGTACATCGCGTACTCGCTGTATGCCTCGGTGAGGAGGTCCGCTGAGGGGACGGTGGGGAGGTGCTGCCCATCCCCGACGCCGGTCTCCTCGGACCAGTCGCCGACCCCCTCCTGTGTCTCGGCGAGGGTCGCGGCCTGTCCAGGGACGTACTCCCCATCGCCGTGCCAGGCGCCGTTGTACGGGGCGAGATGGTTGTCTCGGATGTACATGGCGAAGGCCGCCTGGACGTCGCCACCGGTTGCCTCCAGGTCGTCGGTGAGCTCGATGACCGCACCCTCAGCCTGGACCGAGGGGTCGCTCACATCCACCGTCTGACCCTGCGCTCCGGGCGCCTGGGCCAGGCTCGCGCCCATCTCGCCAGGGAGCTGCTGGTAGCAGCCGATGTTGCCGCCCGCGCCCGGGCCCACCTCCTGGTCGGGGCTCGCCGACTGGGCCGTGACCAGCAGGGGGTCGCCCTCGCCGTACACGTCGCAAATGGCCAACGCCATCGCCGCCGTCTGATCGTCCAGCTCGTCGGTCGCCGTCTCCGACGNNGAGGCATACCCCTGGGCTTGGGCCGCCTGGTTCAGGTCGATGGCGTCGGTCGGAGTCGCCGACGCCGGCGGCGGCGGTGAGCAGCCGCACGCGCCGAGCACCCCCTGCAGCGCCTGCGAGAGGGTGAGGTTCGGGTAGCCGGGCGAGTACACCGGGAGGCTCGTTCGCCAGAGCGGTGTGGGTGCGCACCCCTGGTACGCCTGCCCACCCTGCCACCACGGGCTCTCCCCCGCCTGGGCGGCCTGGTTGACGACGTCCGTCCCGCCGGTGATGCAGCTGTCGCTGGACGGGCCGAGTGGCGTGTAGAGGCAGTCGCCGGTGGTCGGGTTGTCGTCGGAGCTGAGCTGGGTCGCCGCCTGATCGAGGAGGTCGTAGGCGGTGAAGTTGCCCTGCTTCACCTGGGAGAGCAACTCCGTGTATGCGTCCGGGACCATGCCCTCGTAGGGGGTGAGGGCCATGGCCGAGATGCACCGGCCCGAGGCGAGCGACTCGTCCTGACCGAGCAGGTCGTCGCCGTCGTAGTAGTGGACGAGCGGGTCGGCTCCGAGCCCGAAGGTGAGGATGTCGTTGATGGTCCAGTCGGTGAACGCCGCGCCGTCCGGCACGCCCCAGGGGTCGAGCTGGGCCGTGTACCCGGCCTGCTCCGCGGAGATCACGCCGGCGAGCTGCTCATCCTGGGTGAGCGCTCCCTGGATGACCTGGGCCCAGTCCGGTGTCTGCGGCTGCGTAGCGCCCGGCAGGCCCAGACCGCAGTCCCCGTCCGGCCGCCCCGTCTCTGGGTTGGGCGCCAGCTCCGCGTACAGCTGGCCGATGTTGGCGTCGAAGGTCTTGCTGCCGACCGGGATGATCCCGGTCACCGGGTCGTGGATCTGCTTGTCCTGGTCGACGTGCCCCCAGGCGTGCGTGCTCGACGTCTCCGGCACGTCCGGCCCCACCTCGATCGGGGAGGCGCTGGGGTCGAGGAAGCTCCCCACGATCTCCTGGTTGGCGACCGACGTCGGGTCGCCGAGGACCTGGGCCTGGAGGTCGATCAGGTTCTGGCAGGTGATGAGGTTGGTGCCGAACTCGGACTGCAGGCTCGGGTCCTGGTTGAGCTGGTCCTGGCTGATGAGCAGCTCGTTGCTGGGAGGGACGATGTCGAGCAGGCCGTAGTAGTGCCAGCCGG
>PMYJ01000116.1:11342-11521 GCA_003170875.1 Candidatus Dormiibacterota bacterium
CCGAAGGTCGACCAGGCCAGACCAGCCCAGCCCAGCACCTTGAGCCCGACGTCCGCGACCACCTTGAGCCCGATGCTCCCGGCGGTCTCCGCGCCTGCCTCGACAGCGTCGGCTGCGGCCTTGTCCACGTCTCCGGCGGCCGCCCCCGGTCCATCGTCGCCATTCAATCCCTCGACGTC
>PMYJ01000116.1:11528-12267 GCA_003170875.1 Candidatus Dormiibacterota bacterium
GTCGTGTCCCCGGCCGCCTGGGCCGCGTCGCCGCCGCCCTCCTCGGCCGCGGTCTCCAGCACCTCTTCTTCGATGGGGTCGCTCAGGTCAGGCTCGGTCCCATACGGCACGTCAGCGTTCAGATCGGCTGCGGCGTCGGCTTCATCCGTCCCCCCCGTGACCGAGTCCGGAGAGAACGGCACCGGTCGCCCGCGGATCGCTGCCCAGGCCCGCTGGAAGGGGGCCAGTACGGCCGCCTTGACGGTATCGCTCGTGTTCTTGACCGCGTCGACGGCGGCGGTGCAGAGCGTCGCTTTCTCGCAGATCGCGCTCGCCAGACCGGTCGGGGTGCACACATCGCTTCGGGTGACCACCTGGCACCACTGAGAGAGGACCTGCCACTCACTGCTACCGCAGCTCTGGGACTCCTTGGAGGAGCTCGCCTCCCGCGAGGTCGTCTCCGGGGTGTGCGGCTCCTCGCCAATGGCGGCGTTCCCGTCCCCTCCCAGCTCCCCGCCGGCCTCGTCCACCACTCCCGCCTGGAGCTGGTTCTCGAGCATCTGGACGAGGTGGCACTCGACCTTCTGGCCGATCTCCGTGACCAGGTCCCAGCCCATGGTGGTCGCGACGTTGACGAGGCTGCCGAACACGAGCAGGATGCCGCCCACTCCACCGACGCGCTTGGCGATCACGGTCAGGCAGCCCAGGCAGAGCGCGTCCGAAGCATCGCCGGCCGGCGCCGGCGGACCGCGTGCCCGGC
>PMYJ01000116.1:12274-12589 GCA_003170875.1 Candidatus Dormiibacterota bacterium
CCCTGGCGCACCGCGCTGTCGACCAGGTCCTCCGGATCCCGCGGAGCACTGAGCCGCAGGATCGGGGAGGCGAGCACGCCAACCACCTCCTCGAGGCACCGCTGCCGCCCCCGTTCCCCACACCACTTCGCCAGGGTGCTCCGGACCCGACGATGAACCTCCCACACCACGCTACTGGCCACCGCCGTCACTGGTGGCTTCCTCTCCACCGCCACCTCGGTCAACGCCAGGCAGACCTCGGCGTCGACGTCGTCAGGGTCCGCCCCCCACTGCCTGGCCAGCCCGCCTGACAGCCGACGCAGCGCGGGGAGCAGC
>PMYJ01000136.1 GCA_003170875.1 Candidatus Dormiibacterota bacterium
ACCCCGCTGGCGTGGGATGGCCAGACGGTGGGGGAGATCGAGGTCCGCGGACCGTGGATCGCGAACTCCTACTTCGGGGGAGCGGGGCGCGAGCGGTTCCACGACGGCTGGCTGCGCACCGGCGATGTCGGCACCATGGACGAGCTCGGCTACGTCCAGATCACCGACCGGACCAAGGACATCATCAAGTCGGGCGGGGAGTGGATCAGCTCGGTGGAGCTGGAGGGCCAGCTGCTGGCGCACCCCGACATCCAGGACGCCGCCGTGGTGGCCATCCCCGACGAGCGCTGGGGGGAGCGGCCGCTGGCCGTGATCGCCTTCCGGCCCGGCCGCTCCGGCGACCCCGAGGATGTGCGCCAGTTCCTGACCGGCAAGGTGCCCTCGTTCTGGCTCCCCGAGTCGTGGGCGGTGGTCGTCGCCATCCCCAAGACCTCGGTCGGCAAGCAGGACAAGAAAGCGATCCGGCAACTCCAGGCCGAGGGGAGGTTGGACGTCCGCCGCCTGGTCCGCGTCGAGGCGGTCTGGGCCGATCGCCTCGGGGTGCCCAAGGGCCGTCGCTAGACCCGTCGGTGGCCGCCGCGCTGGAGGCGGACCCAGGACGTCACCTCGTTAGGTAGTGACGACGCCGAACACGACAAATCACGCCGGCTCAATAAGCCTGCCGTTTCTTGACAGGTTCGGGTCGGTGCATGCGGCAAGGTTGAAACAGCAGGGCCGTCGCTTCCCGCTATTCATCTTCGAGATACTTACTTCGACCCGTCGTTTGCGCGTATCGGGGTTTTGGGTTGCATTGACCCAGCGAACCCATTCCCAGCGCGCCATCGGCGTAATGTCTTTCCACAGGTCTTGGATCTTCTGAGGGGCAGTTGCCAGAGCTGTCTCAAGATCCTGTGGCACGTTCGGCTCCGGCCAGTCTTTGAGTGACTCGATTTCGAGCGTCGCGGTGTCACCCGCGCTGAGAGCAGCGGTTTGTTGCAGCTTTCGATCAATCTCCACCCAGTGGCCAAAACAGCCGTCTGGTTCCAACACCGTCTGGAACCCATGGCCATTGATCGTTCCTTGTACTGCCACCTGCCCGCGCGACGGCAGTTTCCGGCTCGCTTTCTCAGGCAAGCGCAAAACAGTCCGTTTGTCGATCGTGTACAGCGTGGCGTCAAAGCGAATTGTTGGCACCGCTGTGGGCTGACTCATGGTCGTCATCTATTCTTGCAGTCCGGCCCTATTCCCGGCCCCACGCAGGCTAGAGGAGGCCCGCGGCCTCCAGGCCGACGTCGTGGAGGAGGCCGTTGCTCGATACCCCCGCCCCGCCCACCGGTGAGTCCGCGCTCCGGTCGGTGAAGCGGCCGCCGGCCTCCTCGACGATGAGGGCCAGGGCGGCGAAGTCCCAGAGGTTGGCTCGCGACGACCAGCCGATGTCGGCGGTGCCGCGGGCGACGGAGAGGTGGGAGAGCGAGTTGCCCATGCTCCGGCTGTCCCAGCAGCGTCCGGCCAGCTTGCGCAGGGGTTCGTCCATCCCAATGCGGACAAATCCAGACACGCTGGTGTGGGCGAGCATCGCCGCATCCACCCGGTCGATGGCGGAGACGTGGATGGGCTTGCCGTCGACGGTCGCCCCCTCGCCCCGCGCCGCCGCGTAGCGCTGCCGGAGGGCCGGGACCGACGCGATCGCGCAGACCGTGACACCGTCTCGCTGGAGCGCGATCAGGCAGGCCCAGGTCTCATAGCCGCGAATGAAGCTGCGGGTGCCGTCGATGGGGTCGACCACCCAGCGGGCCCCGGAGGTGTCGGCGAAGTCGCCGCCGAACTCCTCGCCGACCACCCGCTCGGAGGGGCGATGGACCCGGACCTGCTCGCGGATCAGCTGCTCGATCTGACGGTCCGCCTCGGTGACCTCGGTGAGATCAGGCTTGCGTTCGACGTGGAGGTCGAGGCTGCGCCAGCGGCTCATGGCGATCGCGTCGGCCATGTCGGCCATCCCGTGGGCAAAGCTGAGATCGGGGTTCATGGACCCAACCCTATCCAATCGTCGCCCTGCCGGGCCGAGGGGCGCTGCCGGTAAGCTT
The DNA here is from genome assembly GCA_003170875.1 of Candidatus Dormiibacterota bacterium. Classification (GTDB taxonomy): domain Bacteria; phylum Chloroflexota; class Dormibacteria; order Aeolococcales; family Aeolococcaceae; genus Changshengia. The sequence goes on from PMYJ01000136.1 coordinate 2,064, forward strand.
CTGCTGCCCACACCATCAAGAGAGAGGACCTGCCCGATGGCACACTGCAAGCTCCCCATTCTCGACCCCACCGGTTTCGTCGTCCTCGGCGAACAGCGGGGCCCGTCGATCCCGCCCGCCGAGTGGCAGGGCCTGGAGTTCATCGACTGGAAGTCCGGCGGCGACACCAACTTCGCACCCCTCGCCTCCGCCCTCGGCGAGATGGAGTGCCGCGGATTCTGGGACCACGGCAAGCCCGACAAGGACGGCATCTGGACCAAGAACCGGGAGATCGCGCCCTCCCTGGTCCGTTACGTCGAGCAGATCGGGGCACGCTACGGCCGCGTGCGGGTGATCGAGCTGAACCCGAGCGACGAGGCCACCGCTCTCCGCCAGCTTCACCTCGACGACAACAATCGGCTCAATCCTGACGGTGAGGGCTGGGTCGTCCGCGCCTGGCTGGAGCTGGACGCACCCCCCGGT
>PMYJ01000092.1 GCA_003170875.1 Candidatus Dormiibacterota bacterium
ACCGTAAACCGTATCCCGCCGGAAAGCCAGCTCTGACAGGAGGTCGCAATATGGCCCGCGCCAGTAGCGAGAACCCGTCGGCAGGCCGGGCTTTCGAGCGTTTGGCTTTCGACTCAGTGTCTCGGTACTTCGGGGTGGAGTTCGAGTCGGACTGCCGGCTCTCCATCGGCAATCCGCCCAAGCAACACCGCTTCGACCTCGTATCGACATGCGGTCGGTACGTTGGGGAGTACAAGAATTACACATGGACGGAAGGCGGCAACGTCCCTTCAGCCAAGATGGCATTTCTCAACGAGGCCGTGCTCTACTTGCATCAGGTCCCCGAGGATACGGTGCGGTTCGTCGTTGTCCGGCGAGACAACCGCGGCCGACACAGCGAGACGTTGGCCGAGTACTATTGCCGCACCTACAGCCACCTGCTGAATGGCATGACCATCTTGGAGCTGGACCCGGACACCGGCGACATACGAAGGATTGACGTTCAGATGGGACAGGCAGAGCCGTACGCGCCGGCCGGAAACACGATAGCCGCTCACCCGGACGCAGGGAGGGGGCGATCGATCGTACCCCGGACAAAGACCGAAGTGAGCCCGCCATCTGCCGCAGATTTCGAGCGAGAACTGGCCGCTTGGTTCGCCGAGGAAACAATCAATGGGGCCGGATCCGTGGTGGTCCGGGCCGGCGATCTCCACAAGAGGGTCGGCGGGTATCCGGGACCGGATCACCGCATGCCAGTGTGCTGCGGGGCCATGCGCCGGGCGATGGGATCGGGTGACGAGGTGCTGGCGGGCCACCCAGCGGCCGAGGCGCCAGCTTGACGATCCGCTACAGGCTCCCGCGGTGACACCCTCCTGACCTTACCTCGGAGGAGTCCTGAGCTTGCCCCCTAAAACGCGTCCAGGTTGACGGTAAGTATAGACGGGTCTTGGGGCCCAACCCAAAGGGGCGAGAGGCCTGGCCAATAGGTGTTCTCCGTCGGTGCCTATTACCCAAGAGCCACGCCAATGGGAGGGTTGACTGAGCCTGGACGCGGCGTGGCGCAACCTGCCCTATATTTCTATGGGGCTGGAGCACTGTGGGCCGGAATGGCCAGCACCTAGCCCGGTCTATTCATGAAGGGTAAGGGCCGGGGTGTGGAGAGGTCAAGGAGACGGGTTGTAGATGGCCTGGCGCCGGATGAGGAACTGATTGCGGCGCTGGAGGGGGTGGAGGGGCACGAAGCCGGGCTCGTGGACTTGCCTTTGGAGGTGTTGGGGCCGCCGCCGGGCGTGGAGGGTCGTGGCCTCGGGCTGTGGAGGCCCAGGGATGGCTCTTCCAGGTCGGCGTGCTGCGAAAGCGTCCTTCAGCCCGGTCCGGCGCGTACCCTCATCGCCAGCAGGTTCCACAACTCCGCCCACGGATAGCTCGACGCCAGGTGCAGCCACACCCGTCGCGCCGTCTGCTCGACGCGCACGCCCACCTTCACCAGCCGCAACCGCAGCGTGCCCGCCTGCGCCGAGGCCAGCTCGGTCCCGCTGAGCATCCCCCGCAGCATCGTCAGCAGCAGATACGCCGCAGCGTGGAGCAGTAGCCGGAACTGGTTGGCCACAAAGCGGTGGCAGCTGGTGCGGCCGGCGTGGAGGTCGTTCTTGAGCTCCTTGATGCGGTTCTCGACATCGCCGCGATCGGCGTAGAAGTCGTAAAGCTTCTCGGCGGAGAGGTCGGTTCGCGAGGTGACGACGAAGCGGGGATTGTCGCCCTTGTCGGTCACCTCGGCTTTCACCACGACCCGGCGTTCGTGGCTCCAGCCCTCGGCGGCGTAGCTGAGGTCATGGCAGTGGCGGACTTTGGCCTGGGTCTCGCGGAACTCCTCGCTGGCAGCCTCCAGGAAGGGCTCGCCCAGCCGCTCCAGGCGCGGATTGCGAGCCAGGCCGATGACGTAGTCCACGCCCTCGCTCTCGCACCAGGCGTAGATCTCGGGCAGGGCCTCACCGCTGTCGCCTCGCACTACGATGCGCACCTCGGGCCAGGCCTTCCGCAGCCGTGCCACGACGCGCTTGAGCAGCTTCACCGAGCCGCGGCCGGCATGCACGTTGCCCGGTCGCAGCACCGCGGCCAGAAGCTGGTGCGGCCCGCCGTCCGCCTGGGCGAAGATGAGCATCGGCAGGTAGCAGTACGTGCCGTAGTAGCCGTGGAAGAAAGTCAGCTCCTGCTGGCCGTGGGTTGGGTCGACGGTGGCGTCCAGGTCGAGGATGATCTCCTGCGGTGGCTGGCGATGGCCGTCGATGAACAGCTCGAGGAAGGCCTCGCTCATGCGGTACAGCTCGGTGCGCGAGACCGAGTTCTCGAAGCGCGACAGGGTCGGCTGGGAGGCCAGGTCGCGACCGCCTTCGGGGTTGCGCCCGCAGGCAACTTTCAGCACCGGGTCGGCCGCGAGGGTGTCGGCGTCGTTGCAGTCCTCGTAGCCACACGCTATCTGGTATACGCGCTGGCGGACGAGGTCGTGGCGGGACTGGCGCACCTTGGACTGCTGACGACGATCCCGCAGACACGAGGCGAGGCGCTGGGTGAGGCCGACGCGGCGGTCGATCTCAGCGAGCCAGACGAGGCCGCCATCGGAGCTGAGCCGCCCGCCATCGAAACACCCTACGACCTCGCGCCTACCAAGGAAACCGAAGTTGAGGGGAGAACACTGTGTCATCGTCGGAGAGCTCCCGTGGACGTGGATTTTGTCTTGGCAGACAACACCTTCCACGTCTCTCCGACGATCCTTTCCTTCGCCTTCATGCATTATCCGGGCTAG
>PMYJ01000135.1 GCA_003170875.1 Candidatus Dormiibacterota bacterium
GCATTACCGAGAGCTACAGACCGGTGACACCATGGTCTTCAGTGGGCACCTGACCGGTCCCCGTCTGCTAGTCCACCTGGCTGGCCAGTTCGGGGGGGCAGGTCACTGGCGTTGGCGAAGGTGATGTGGAAGCTGATCACTGCGCCCGGCCTTCGGTGCAGCACACTTTCGTGGCCGCTCCCACCCGGAGCTCGGATACAGTCGGAGAGGCGTCAGCGTAGCCTTTCATCAGACGTTGACCCGAGCCATATTGTCGCTAGTGTAGCGGTCGCCCACGACGGCCCCTCTGGGAACCACGGCCTCGATCGCCGCGAGGTCCTCCGGCGTCAGCTTGATGCTCAGCGCCACCACATTCTCTTCGAGCAGGTGCCGGTGCTTGGTGCCGGGGATGGGGACGATGTCGTCGCCCTGGGCGAGCACCCAGGCCAGCGCCAGTTGAGCCGCTGTGACGCGCTTCTCCTCCGCCAACTCAGCGAGCTTCTGCACCACCGCGAGGTTCGCCGTGAAGGCATCGCCCTGAAATCGGGGTGCGGTGCGGCGGAAGTCGTTGGCCGCAAACTGCTCCGGGGTGGTCACCTTCCCGGACAGGAAGCCCCGCCCCAGTGGGCTGTAGGCGACGAAGCCGATACCCAGCTCCCGTACGAGCGGCAGGACAGCGTCCTCCGGATCGCGCGTGAAGAGCGAGTACTCGGACTGCACGGCACTGATCGGATGGGTCGCATGCGCCCGCCTGATGGTGCCCGGCGCGGCTTCGGATATGCCCAGGAATCGGACCTTCCCCGAACTCACCAGATCGCGCATCGCTCCCCAAGTCTCCTCGACGGGAACCGTGGTGTCCACCCTGTGCTGGTAGTAGAGGTCGATGTGGTCGGTGCCGAGACGCTCGAGTGAGGCATCGCAGGCGCGCCGCACGTACTCCGGACGGCCATTGACACTGACCCAAGAGCCATCCTCGCGGCGCTCGTTGCCGAACTTTGTCGCCAGCACCACCTCGTCCCGACGACCGGTGAGGGCCCGGCCCACCAGACGCTCATTGGTGAACGGCCCGTACATGTCGGCGGTGTCGAGAAACGTCACGCCCAGTTCCAGGGCACGGTGGATCGTCGCCAGCGCCTCGGCCTCGTCAGCCGGCCCATAGGACTGGCTCATCCCCATGCACCCGAGACCTTCGGCCGAGACCCGCAGGCCTTGGGCGCCCAATGTGCGCAGCTTCATTGCCTACCTCCTTGTCACTTCCCGTCAGGCAGCATACCGCCGCGCTCCTCGTTGCCGAGTTATGTCCCGTACCGTGGTGGGAATTGAGGCCTTCTCCGGGCCCGATCTGACCGGGTAGACAGAGAAGGCCACCGTGGGGTTTCTCTTTGGAGTGCTCAACCTTCAAGGAGATCCACGAATGGCCCACCCCAGGGTGCCTTCATGTCACCCGAAGCGGCGCCGCGGCGCGCCGAGGCCCGGTACGTGCTAGCCCGCCATGACCCGTCGTCTCTGTTGAGACCACAAAGGCGGCTGGCGGCGCCAGCGAGCTCGTCGGCGTGTCTTGCCGGCGGCGCCTACTCATGAGCTCTCGGCGACATCGACAGGCTGTGCCTGGACGTTGATCACGACTCGCGCGCCTAGCGGCGTGTTCACCCATCACCTGACCATCCTCCGGCTGGCCGAGGCAGTGCTCCCGGTGGAGACGCTCGCCACCCAGAGGGTCGTAGGACCTAGAACCCGTAGCGACTACTGAGCTGGAGGGTGCACCTCACCCCACGACGCGGGCCGGTGGCAGCCCGGCCAGACGCAGCCCCGGTCACGGGCCTGGACCGCCCGGCGGGTCGCCGTCGCCGGCACCCGGGTCGCCCGGCCCACGTCGAGGACTGCGGAGTCGGCACCGAACACCACCCGAGTCACCCCGGCGTCGCAGCCCAGCTGGCGGGCCGTCTCGGCGGCGATCGGTCCGCCCAGATCCAATTCGGCGGCGGGGGCACCTTCCCGCCCCTGGACGGTCGCCAGGGTGGCGGTCACCTGGAGGTGGGGACGCTGGCCGGAATGCTGGGGCAGCACCCCACTGTCCAGGGCGTGGCCGGCGAGCTCCATCAGGGCGTCGGCGAAGCGCCGCTCCCGGCAGCGATCGTCCCCCTCGCCGGAGGGGCGGGCGAGCGGCTCCAGGGCGGAGCGCAGGGTGGCACCTGCCTCGCTGTCCAGGTAACCCCGGAGAGAGAGGGCGCCGCCCTCGATGGTCTTGAGCTCCAGGAAACGGGCCTCCACCTGCTCGACCTGCTCGATGAGGAAGCGGCGGGGGTCGGCGCCGTGGCGGAAGTGGGCGCAGTCGTGGCGGAGCTCGGCGACGGAGTGGCCCCGGGCCCGGGAGAGCAGCGCCTGCTCGTTGAACGTGGGCGGGAGGGGAGCACCCGCCGCGGCCGCACCGGGGTCGGCGGCATCAGTGGCGACGGCATCCGGCAGGCCGGCGGCAAGGAGGTCCACGGCGACGACGGGCCGGCCGGCGACCCAGTCGGCGGTCCTCGCCATCAGGGCCAGGTGCGCATAGCCGATCTGGCCCGCGACCAGAGCTCGGGTGCTCTCCGGCATCCGCGCCGCATGCTCGCCGACCACCAGGGCGTTCCACGCCGCGGTCCCGGTGAGGTGGCACTCCTCCTTGACCCAGTCGGTCGGCGAGTTGTGCCCCAGCCACTCCACCTCCCCGCAGGCGGCCAGCTCGGTGACCATCCCGGAGAACTCCAGCTCCATCCGGTCGACGAGCCGGCGCCACCCGACCATCTCGTCGCGGACCACCTCTCCCGGGCGGTCACCGCGAGGGCGGGAGAGGAAGAGCTCGAGGGCGGCACCGACGGCGGCGAGCTGGTCGCCGACGCCCCCAGGAAGCCCCACCTCTCGGACGGTCATCGTGAGTGATTATACCAAACGTGTGTTCGCATGGTCAACACGAACACACCTCGCAGAAGCACTGGGGCGTGCGGCTGCGCAGATGGTCAGGCCGTTCAGGGAGGTAGGGCGGCGAGTGGGTGGTCCGGTCAGGGGAGAGCGCGCCCAGGTGCCGGTCAGGTGCCCGGTTTCCCCGGGATCGGGCGGCGAAACGGACTGGCCGAGGATCAGGCGGGGGAGTGGTCCCGCCGGCTCAACGCGAGGGGCCAACCCCCAGGGAGACGGGTGCGGCAGAACCGGGGAGCTGCACCATGGCGCCCAGTTCAAGCTCGGGCGGCGGCACCTCGCCGCCGAGGTCCGCGACCACTGCTGCAAGCTCGGCATCGGACACCATCGCGGGCGCCGGGGCCTCCGCGTCCGCGCGCGGCACCCAGCACTTCACCTTCGTTCCGGCGCCGGGCCGGCTCTCGAGCGACCAGGAGCCGCCGAGGGCCTCGCTGCGCTCCCGCATCGAGCTGAGCCCGACGTGGCCGGTGGGCGAGTAGACCGTCCCCTCCGGGACGAATCCGGGCCCGTCGTCGCGGACAGTCACCGCGTAGCCGGCGTCCCTGTCCCGCAGCTCCACCGTGACGGTGGAACCGGCGGCGTGCTTGCGCGCGTTGACGACGGCCTCGCAGGTGATCCGATAGAGGGTGGTGGCGATCGTCCCGGTGGGCTCGTTCGAGAACCCGCCGTCGAGGACGCAGTGGAGATCACCGTCGCCCTCCACCTGCTCGAGGTACTGACCCAGCGCCGTGGTGAAACCGCGCTCCACGACCTGCGGATGCAGCTCTGACATCAGCATGCGCATCCGCGAGATCGACGCCTGGACCGCGTCGGCGGCGTGGTCCAGCGACGCCGCGAGCTTGGGATCGGCAATGGCGCGCCGAGCGATCTGGAGGCGGGTGTGCCCCACCGCCATCCACTGCAGCATGTCGTCGTGGATGATGCCGGACAGCCGGCGGCGCTCCTCGTCCTGGAGTGTGACGAGGCGCAGCAGCAGCCCCTTCCGCCGGTCGTTGGCCTCGCGCAGTCCCTCCAGGCTGTGGTCAAGCTCGTGGGTGCGCTCGTCCACCAGATGATCGAGCTGCCGGTTCTGCTGCTGCAGCTGGAGGCCGAGCGACCGGGTGTCCCGCACCAGGATGAATTGACGCGTGAGGATGATCGCCACGATGCCGAAGCTGTCCCAGAGCATGAATGCGTCGAGCCCAACCCCGCGCATCTCGCGGCCCGCCACCACGAGGCCCGCCGCCATCATCGGGGCATAGGGGAGGAGCGTCCTCCAGCGGTTCTGCTGGACGGCTTGCTCGGGGACGCGGCCCGGGGATGTCATCGCCCGCAGTGCGCCCAGGGCGACCATGCAGTACCCGAAGGTCCAGCCGACGTCGGCCGGGTTGGTGGCGCCGTAGTTCTGCACCGTGGTGAGGTAGGCGAAGGTGCTGTCGGCGACGGTGTTGAGGAGAATCCCCAAGCCCAGGAAGATGAACGGCTGCCGGCCGCCCGACGGCATGCGGGAGAGGGCGAGGATGACGATCGTCCCCATGAAGACGTCACCGAGCGGGTAGGCCAGGCTGAGGAACTGCTGCAGGAAGCCGGTGGCCGAATCCGCGTAGATGGTCCCGAGGATGGTCGCCCAGCTCACGAAGAGAGCGCCGCCGACCATCAGCAGGCCGTCGAGGAGCAGCGAGATCCGGGTACCGGCCCCGCGGAAGGCGGGCAGCGAGATCAGCCCCGCGATCCCCAGGGGGATGGCGGTGACAAATCCCACGTCCGGCCAGGAGGGGAAGAGGCTCGCCGGGCTCTGTCCCAGGAGCACCTCGCGAAAGGTCCAGTCCGCCTGGCCCAGCCCCCAGCTCAGCGCCGAGAGGCCGATGAGGGCCCACGCCCGCCGAGCCGGGGTGCGCCGGCTCCGAGCGGCGAGCAGGCAGGCGAGCGCCGCGGCCAGGGGGGCCAACGTCTGGGAGACGTTGTCGAAGGCGACCGTGAGGCGGTCCTGCCCCGGGTGGGTGCCGATCCAGACGACGCTGAAGAGAGCGTAGACGCCCGCGGCGGTGACGAGCCAGACGAACCTGCGATCACGCGAGGTGCGGCGGAGGTGGTTTCCAGGGGCGGTCACCCTTCGAGGCTAGGCAGCCCGCGGCGGCGGGACCAGATGCAGGAGCCTCAGGATTTCGTGGTGCAGGTTGGCCATCCGAATATGGCGAATCAGAATCTGGCCGGCACAGCGTGAGGGAATCACCATGAGGTCACCACCACCCGTAGAGGAGCGCTGACGTGACTGAACACCCCGAGCTCGCGAACGCCGACCCCGGCTCCCCGGGGGTTCCCGGCAACCTGACCGTCCTCCTCCTCGACGACCACGCGGTGATGCTGGAGTCGGTGAGGGCGATCGTCGAGACCGATGACACGCTGACCGTCGTGGGCACGGCCAACCGCGTGCCGGACGCGGTCCGGCTGGCGAGCCAGACCCACCCTCAGGTGGCCGTCATCGACGTCAACATGCCCGACGGCGGTGGGTGGGCTGCCGCCCGCGGCCTGCGCGAGGTCTGCCCCGACATCCGGCTGGTCGCCTACTCCTCGTTCGACGAGGCGCTGGTGATCCGCACCATCAGGGCGGCGGGGATCTCCGCCTTCGTCACCAAGGGAGCCGACATCGACGTGCTGCTGGCGGCGATCCACGGAGAGGACATCCGGCCGGTGCTCGCCCAGGCAAAGCCGCTGATTGGCAGGACGAACGCCGTCACGGCGGGCTGACCTCGGCGTCGGCTGCCGCATCCCACGGCCGCCCGGCATTCCGGTCGCGGGCCACGGGAACACGCGGGGCTCCGTGCGACGTGCCCTCGTGAAGGGAGGCGTACCCGCGTTGCGGGAGGAGGGTGGTACGCCCAGGAGGATTTGAACCCCCGGCCTTCTGATCCGTAGTCAGTGCCGCTGTCCGTCGTCACGAAAACCGTCCGCGGCGAATTCGGTAGAAGCGTCTGTGCGGAGAGCGGCGCTGTATAGCACACGCTAACCGCGTTGCTTGGATTCCCTCGGGATTCCAACGATTTTCGCTCCTCTCTCCCGGGGTGTTCTCGTAACGGTTCCACTATGCACCGGGCACCAAGTCGTCATTGTATGCCTCGCTCTGATGGTCCGTCGCGTCACCCGTGACGGCGACGGCGAGCAAGCCCTCGGCACGATGACAGGCAACATCCCAGCGACGACGGGGGCTTCCTCACCGCCTTCATCTCCGTGAGATGGATGCGGAAGGTTGGGGACGCTGCTCACATGAGACCGCTTCGATGCTGGTCACATGAGACCGCTTCCATGGGTGATGCGCAGCCGTCCCGGCGGAGCGCGGTGGGCGCCCCGCCGGGGACTCGCCCCCACGCCCAAAGCGACCACGCTGACCCCGGCGGTCAGCGAAACCTCCGGGTGACCTCGATCGAGCCCACGATCGCCCGGTTGAACGCCGCCAGCTCCTCTGCCGGGATCTAGTACTCCCGGTGGTGCCGGTCGCCCACCTGGTGCACCTCATATCGGGCGAGGAACGCTGACCGAACCCGGAACCGGGTTACGAAGCCGGCTTCGCTCTGGGGAACGTTCCAGTCGCGGGCGATCTGCACCGCGTACTCCTGGGTGAGCACGGGGTAGAAGATGGGCTGCTCGGGGAGCCGGGCGGGAAGGCCCGGTAGTCGGCGGCGGCGATGAGCTCGAGCTCGCCCGGACCCACCGGCCGCCACAGGGTTACGAATTGATGGGATTGGTGCCGTTAAGTGCCATCTCGAATTAGGGAAGAGCGCCCGGTGCCGTCTGTCGTCGCGATCTCGTTGGTCAGCTTGTTGGTCGGGATCGGGGCAGGCAACCGGAGGTACGATGGTCGTCGCGGCTCGCCGACTCGGCGACCCGTTCGGCCCCAAACCTTCAGCCCGCCAGCCAGTGCGGCAGTGGTAGCGGGGTCAAATAGGTTGCCAGTGCGCTGCCACTATCCTGCCAGTAGCCACAGTGGTAACATACTGGCAACATGCTGGCAGACTTCCCAACCGCTCAGGACCCGTGGGTCGCTCCGGACCCGATGCTCGCGCCAGTCAGGGAAGGGAGCCGCTTCCTCGCACCGGTTGGTCGGATCGACCACTTCACGGGGCGTTGGCGAAAGCTGCGTGACCAGGCGCCCCAGGCTCTCGTGGAACTGCGGACCGTAGCAATGATCCAATCAGCGGGGGCATCGACGCGTATCGAAGGTGCCCAGGTGAGCGACGCGGAAGTGAAGGCGATCCTCTCCGGGCTGTCGATCGACAGCTTCCGGGCCCGTGATGCCGGGGAGGTCCGCGGCTATGACGACCTGCAGCGGCTCATCGGCGAGCAGTACGCCGAGCTCGCGATCACGGAGAACAACCTGAAGGAGTTTCACCGGATCCTGCTCGCGCAGTCAGCGAAGGATGCCTACCACCGCGGAGACTACAAGATCGGGCCAAACGACGTCATCAAGGAAGCAGACGGTCCACCGGTGGTGATTTTCCGCACCGCAGCGCCGGCCGAGACGCAATGGTGGATGCCGCAGCTCGTTTCTGAGTTCAATAAGGGGTGGGCTGAGCCCGGTTGGCACCGGCTTGTGCTGATCGCCGACTTCATCTTGTGGTTCCTCGCTATCCACCCCTTCCAGGACGGCAACGGACGGCTCGCGCGGGCGCTGACGACGCTGCTGCTGCTGCGAGCCGGCTACGAGTACGCCCCGTACGGCTCCCTCGAGAAGGTCATCGAGGACAACAAGCCTGAGTACTACATGGCGCTGAGGGCGTCACAGGTGCGCGCGCGAAGCGATGTCACGGACTACGGGGAATGGCTGCACTTCTTCTTGGGCAGTCTGGCAGCGCAGCAGGAGGTGGTCGAGGCGTTGATGACCGAGGCCGCACGCCGGCAGGCGATGCCGCCAGCCAAGCGGAAGATCCTCGGTCTGATCAATGAGCGCGGTCCAATGACGGCGCCGGCGATCGGCGCTGAACTGCGGATGGCGGAGCGCACGGTGCGCTATCACCTGAAGGGATTGACTGATGCGGCGATGCTTGAGGCCACGACTCCCACAGCAGGGCGCATGTATGCGCTGCCACTCAAGGCGACGGCTGACGCCGCTATCCCGGTGGTTGCAGGGGCGGAGCAGCCGAGCGCGAGGGAGGCGGCTGCGCCAGCGCCGATCGCCGAGGGTGACCTGACACCACTAGACTTCGACCCCGCCTTCCAGCAGCACGCGTCATCTTCGCCCAACGGGCGCGTGTACGCCACGGTGGTGGTGGGGGCAGCGGTCCCCGACGGTTCGCCGCTAGGCGACCACGCCCTCGATGCCTTCGAGCGGTTGGCGGAGAGCATGGCGCCCGCAGCTGCCGCGGCTGAGGCGACCCCGAACGCGGCGTGGTGGCGCCTCGAAGCCCGCGGCGTGGCCGATGCATTTCAACTGTGGCTGTACCCTGGTCCGCTTGCAATCGCCCACTGGGCGCTGGATGCGGCCAACGTCCCCTCGGAGGGGAAGGTTCTCATTGGGTGTCGAGCGCTCGTGGCGTACTGGCAGACGGTGCTCGAGGGCATGGGTGGGCTCTTCAACGAGCTCTCGGTGAAGGAATGCGCCGTGGGGATGAACCTCACGACCTATCCCGCGGGGCGGCCCTATCCGGTGGGCTTCGACTTCGGTGATCTGCCGACCCCCGTGCGCTCGAGCGCGGCTCACACCCCGGGGGCGTGGCGGTCTCCGTTCGTCCGCACGCCGACAGCTGAGCTTGCGAGCAGCGGGGTCATCAGTGCGGCGCTCGACCACCTCCTTCGGCACTTCTCGTATCGTCACACCGCTGAGACGATCGCTGTCGTTGCGGGGTCGCGTGGCGACGTCTGGCGGCCCGACGAGCCGGGCTCGGTGGCTGCGGAGGGGCGGGGTGGCGCCTCGGAGGCCGGGCCCGGCCCGCGCGAGGCTTATGTGGAGGCGTGGGTCCGCGGCGCGGTTGCTGACCTCGGCTTCACTGAGATCGACGCAGCCCGGGGGGCTCTGAAGCAGGATCTGATGGGAGTGTGGGACAGTCCGGACTTCGGCTGGCGGACTGAGGGGAGCTTGCTCCTCCGCGGTGCGAATGGCCTGACGCACCTCGAACTAGACGGTCGCTGGGAGATTGAGGCGCTGCGGTACGAGGAGAAGGTCTGGGACGGGCGGCGGGAGCTACGCGGCGACGCGTTCGCGATCGAAGTGGATGCAGTCGGCCCGGAGGCTTTCCTGAGGGTGCGTAACGACGGGCCGAAGTCGACGTTCCGCGGGGAACTGATGAAGGTGGCGGGCCTGCACGAGACCGTCAGGACGCCACGGCGGTTCCCGTGGGCACACGGGGGCGCGGATGAGATGGAGCTCGCGCGGGGGGAGACCGGCGTCTTGCGTCTCGCCAAGGGAGAGGCGGAGAGTGACGTGCGCAGGGCCCGAAGTTTCCCAGTGAAGTGGAAGCTGAACGGAGCCGGCGGCGATGATGTGGTGCACCTAGCGGACGTCAAGGGCTCTGACGAGGTGTTCGAGCGCGACCTCGAGCTCGGGGTGAGGGTGCACAGGATGGACACCGGCCGCGTCGCAGACGCGTCTCTAAGGCTCGGGTTGCGCAGGCACGAGGCAGAGGCTGGCCGCACTTTGGATACGCAGAGCTGGGGTCCTTACCCTGTGCGGGCGGAAATCGTGGGACCAGCGCAGATGTTGCGGCCACCAGGCGACGGGCGGTCGTCTTGAGTGGGTGGGACTGAACATGAGCGAAGTGAGAAAGACCGGAGGTTGCGTGCCCGTTCGGGATCTGCTGCACATTGCGTTTCGCCACGGCCGAGTAGGTGAGGTGCACCCGTTCGCCAGGCTGCGCTGGTACGAGGTCACTCGGGTGAGCTCCGGGAAAGTGGCGACCGTATACCCCTGGAGTGACCACGAGCACGGTCGATACGTCGAGTCGGTGACCGCTCCTGCCGGGACAGTGCTGCACGCCACGGCGGAACGGCTCACCGACCATCGGGGTCACAGGTCAGCGAAGTTTCGGCGCCGCCCGGGCTAGGGCTCAGACTTCTCCGGATCTGAGGTCGATCCACCTTCGCTTTCTGGCCGCTTGAGAAGGGTCCGGATCTCCTCGTCGCGACGATCCCTGTGCTCCACCAACCCCTCCGTGTAGGTTCGGACTCCGTCGCTCTCAGTCCATCTTCCTAGCACGTCGCGAATTGCCTCCAAGGCACGGACTTCGTCGTCCTGGGTCTTGGCTGCGACCCTCATAAGGCCGAAGAAGGCTCCGACGTCGAGGGCGTACTCATCTGAGTAGGTACGGCGCGACGGAGGATCGCCTGCGTACGTGATGGTGACGGAGTGGTGTTTGGGGGCTGTCGCATTCTCTGCCAGGACCGTGGTCGATTGCGCCCAAAGACACGAGAGCTGCTGACCTGGTGCGAGCGTGGGTATTCCAGAGTCGAAGGCCGCCCAGTGAGATCCCGGGAAGGATGCCGCGGGGCCGCTGGCATCGGAGAGCGGGGGGGTCACGCTCAGCCGGATGCTGCGTGCGACCGTCTTGCCAACGTTCGCGATCACCAGGTCAAGGATTGTGTGCGCGATCGGATTTGGATGGATGTAGGCAACTACATAAGGCCTCGTCTGAGCAAGTCGCAGCTCGCGTGTCTCCGCGAGCTGGCTCCAGGCGAAAAGCGCGGCCACAGCGAGGATTCCCGCCTCGAGGACGGTGGCCCACGCCACCGTGTGATCTGGCCACACGAACGCCGTCGAGGTGAGTAGGACGAGTAACAGGCCCAAGAAGACGGCGAGCGCTACCCGCATTTTCGACGACATTCGTGCAGCCTCCGGATCTCGAACCTCAGAGATGAGCGCCCCCAATCCTAGCGATCCAGCCGGACCAATCTGGGTCCTAAGTGCGACGACCCGCCCGGAATCCCGCCTCATCTCCTGAAGGATCGACCACGCGGAGGAGACCGCTGCTGGCCCCCCTGGCGGCGCCTCGGTAGACGTTCCAAACGACCCAGTTGGGCCAATCCGAAAGGTGAAGGCGAAAATCTGCGGAAATGCCCGACTTACCTCCTGTGGGCCGATCTCGAGGAGACCGCCTGATGAGGACAGCCAAGCAGCGCATCTCCGACGTCGCCCCCGGCGATCATGGATCCGCTGCCGGCTCTGATCCTTGTGTCGGCCCTTCCGGCGGAGCAACTCAGCGTGGCCCGGCACGAGCACCAGCACGAGTGTTCCGGGCATATGGCGTTGTTGCTGGCCAGCCTGGTGCAGCTATCGATGATCGTGTCCATCAAGTCGCCCGCGTTCGTGCTCAGGAAGTCGATGATGTCGTGCGCAGGCTCCGTCCTCAGCTCATCACACATCCCTCACGGTCTTCAAGTTGGGTGTTCCTGTTGCTATGAGCCACAACCCTCCGCGCAACACCACCAATATGATGTTCAGAGCGCCGATGAGCTCGATAAGATGCCCCATGTTAAACGAGACAATGATTCTCGGGACCAATGGATTGAGATGGATGCCGCGGAAGATATCCGGCATTGCAACGATCATGATGGTGGAGTCGATGCTCGCCAGTAGGCCGCCGAGGGTGGTGTTGGAGAGGGCCACCCACTTGTAGTGATCTCCGACGGGTCGGCTTGGCTGGGCCATCTCAGGCGCTGACAACCACGCCAGATTCTTGCCGTCGGCGCTCTTCACCCGTGCAGTTGCCTCCGATACGAGTTGACCGCCTCGGTAATGCTTGCGACAGCGACTGCGCGCCCCTGCCATCCGTCTGGCTGAACGCACTCGCCCATCGCCGTCCACGACCGCCCAAGACGCCCCCGTCGGTGCTCCACACCTGGCCTGCCGCCCAGTACTCCCCGCGCACACCCCGCCGTTGTGGACCACCCATGTCAGGGCTGTAAGTATCACGTCGTTACACTTTCTCTGGCGTACCTGAAGATCCGCCGCGACCGGTGAGGGGGCCTCTTCTACCAGGTTCCTTTGTGCTCCGGAACCCGAAAGACGAGTGGGACCATCACGATCAAGAGGATCCCAGCGACGACCCAAAGAATGAACTCCTGGGTCACACCGGGGCTGGCGCTGTGGTTGAGGATCGCGGTGACGATCGACACGGAGAAGATCATCCCTATGTATGTGAACATCTGGCGCAGCCCCGTAATTGCGGCCACCTCGTCGGGGGCGAGTTGCAGACTGGCGTTTCTCGAAGCCGGATTTGCCATCCCGTTCCCGAGACCGGTGATACCCGCGCTGACGCTGAGCCATAGGTATGGGCTGATTGCCCATTTCGGCGCGAGCGACATCAGCAACGTGCCAACCGCCACAACCGAGTAGCCCGCAATCATGGGCAGTCGATAGCCGGTGCGCCGCAGCGCGAATGCTGCGATGGTGCCCATCGCGATCATCCCGACCGCCCTTGCGGACAGCAGAGTTCCTGCGCTGACGACCGGGAGGTGATAGCGCTGTTCCGCATACAGCGGTACGAGCGATGCCACGCCAAACCCGACGACCCCCCAGAGCAAGTTCTCGGTGTTGATCACTGCGAATCCCTTGCCGCGGAGGAGCCGCATCGGGATGAACGCCGCGGTCGCTCGGCGCATGTGGTGCACAAGCAGGCAGAGCAAGCCGATGGCGCACACTTCAGGGACTAGGAAGATCGGGTCGTCGATCGCCGCATGGCTGTTGCCGAGGCTCGTGATTCCGAAGTTCGCGGCAAGAAGGAGCAATGCCATCAAGACGAGTCCGCGACCGTCAATCTTCCCGCTGACCAAGAGGCGTGACTCCGGGATGAACCTGCTAGCCAGGCAGAGCAGTGTGACTCCGATCGGAACATTGACGAAGAAGATCCAGCGCCAAGACAAGTAACCAACAAGCAGGCCGCCGATAACTGGCCCGGCCACTTGCCCGCCCGCGATGATGGTCCCGAACATCCCAATTGCCCGGTCCCGGTCGCGGCCGAAGTGATCTGCGATGATTCCGGCCGCAGACGGCTGGAGGGCCGCTCCGCCTATGGCCTGAAGTGCCCTGAAGGCGATAAGCATGTAGATACCGCTCGCGAACCCACATAGGAGCGACGCCGTCGTGAAGAGGGCCACGCCGCACAAATAGACGCGGCGCCGACCAAATTGATCACTCATTCTCCCGGCGATCGGCAACGCGATGACCATGCCGAGGCTGTAGATCGTGATGGTCCAACCAGCCCAGTTGATCGAGGCCCGCAAGGCCTGGTGGATGGCGGGAAGCGCGGTGGCAACGATCGTGGAGTCGACCGAACTCATGACCAGCGCGATCACAACGATCCCGAAGACAAGCCGACGTGAAGGCTTGCCACGGGCAGTCGGCGGATCCGAGCTGCCGGCGACTGTCTCGAGATCGGCGGTCGCATCCAACCCGGCGCTCGTCCGTCGACCTCGCCACTGGAGGCCCACCCCCCGAAGCAGCGCCAGCGTCCGCCAGTGTGCTCCTTTACTCATTTCTTGTGCTGCTCTGGATTCCCAACGTTCTTGAGGGGAACCATCGTTGACGAGACAGGCACACTACCGTGACTGGGCGGGTCGGCGAGACCGCCTCGACCGCCAGCACGCTTTCAAGGTATGCCCGCTCCGATCCGCCCACGCGAGTGGGCGTGGTGAGCCCGAGTAGCCCGCTACTCGTCAGCAGGGTAATTCTCTCGGGTGGGACGACGGAATCCTGCCGTTCCATCGCATGCTCGGCAAGTGCTCGTCTCGCAAGCTCCGGCGCGTGCTGTCGAACCATCTTCTCGTCCTCGGAGCGCTGGAAGTCCATCTCCGATTCGCCTCCCACTGCCCGCGCAGGTGCCCGCCGCTCAGCGTGCGCATCGGAGGATCCGCACGGGCGGCAGCGCCTTCGGCGAGCGCGCCGACACCACCGCCCCCGGTGAGCCGCTGGCACGCCTCCGCCAGGTGGTCGGCGAGGGCGCCTCGGCCTGCTCTATTCCGCAGCAACGAGACCGGCCGTCCCGAGGCGCACCGGACCCGCCTTCAAGGCCTCCGACGTTCACTTGCCTCGCAGGTCGGGCTCTTCCACCGACGCGGCCACATCTCCCGACGCCGACACCGCCGCAGGCCTCCGAACACGGTGCATGAGCAACCGCCTAAGCAAGGGCCAGAAGATGAGGAGTACTAGCACAGCCGTGAGCGTGCCCGAGATCGGCCCGCTCACGAACGTGGTGACGTTGCCAACACTGGCCTGGAGCGCCTCCCGCATGTTGTCCTCGATCACCGTGCCGAGCACAACCCCGAGGATCACTAAGGTTCGGTCGAAGCCCCACCGGTTCATGGCGTAGCCGAGGACACCCATGCCCACCATCACGTAGACGTCGACAAGGCTGTTACGGAGACCGAAGGCTCCGATCAACATGAGCACGATGATGGCACTGCACAGGAGCCACTGCGGGATCCGCACCAGCCACGTCCATAGACCCACGAGCGGGAAATTCAGCACCAGCAGCGCGACGTTCCCGATGACCATGGCGGCGATCAGGCTCCAGAAGATGTTCGGGTGCGCGGAGATGAACAGCGGCCCGGGTTCGACGCCGTGCAGCACGAGTCCGGCGAAGAGCACCGCCGTGACCGGCGAAAAGGGAATTCCTAGGGCCAGCAGAGGGACAAGGTTGCCGCTCACCGCCGCATCGTCGGCAGCCTTCGGGCCAGCGACGGCCCGGATTGCTCCCTCGCCGACCTTTACCCGGCCCTTACGGTGGGGCAAAAGCTGCTCGAACCGGTAGGCGACGAAGGTGGCGATGGTCACCGTTGGGCCGGGCAGCATCCCGAGGATGAACCCCAGCGGCGAGTTGCGAAAGCCCGACGCGACCACCTCGCCCCACTCGCTCCGGCTGGGAAAGAGGCTGCGGAAGCTTGGCGACTTGACCGCCATCGCGCCGGATGGCCTGATGATCATCTCCAGCAGACCGGCGAAGCCGATCAGCCCCATGACCACGGGCACCACGCTGATGCCCAGACCCAACGGCTGGATGCCGAAGGTCAGCCGCGGCTGTCCGGTGATCGGGTCCAGGCCGATGGTCGTGAGACCGAGGCCGAAGAGCATGCAGACGATGCCCTTCCGCACCGGAAGAGTGGAGATCCGGAGCAGCAGCACCAGGCCGACAACGGCTATCCCGCAGAACTGCGGAGGTCCGAAGGTTAGCGCGGCCTTGCTGAGCGGAATGGCCAGGAGCAGCAGGCCGATGAGCCCGATCGTCGAACCCATGAACGATCCCAGCGCGGAAGCGCTGAGGGCCTTGCCGGCCCGGCCCTTGAGGGCCATCTGGTGTCCGTCGTAACCCATCACTACCGACTGAGCCTCGGCGGGCACGTTGACCAGGATGGCAGTGATGGAGGCTCCGTACTGGCAACCGTAGTAGACGGCGCCGAGCATAATCAGCGCCGTCTCGGGAGGCAGACCCGCCGTGGGCGCCAGCAGCAGCGCGATGATCAGGGTCGGGCCCATCCCTGGGAGCACGGCCAACGCCGTCCCCAGCAGGGAACCAGCCAAGGCGACGATCAGGTTCTCCGGGGTCAGCGCTATGCCGAAGCCGTACTGCAGCCCTTGTAGGGGATTCATGCTTGCTCCATCACTGCGACCAGGGCCAGGAGCCCTGCGGCAGGGGCACGCTGAGTACGTTCACGAACAGCAGGTGGACCAGCACGCACAAGATCGCGCCAGTGACGACGATAACGGGCCAGAGACGTGGCCGCATGGTCAGGCCCACAGCGCAGAAGACAGCGATGCCGGCCACCAGGTCCCCCACCCACGGCAGCATCACAGCGTAAGCGAACGCCGCGCCCACCACCACGGCGACACGCCACTGGCCGGGGGCGCCGGAGATTGAGCTGTTACTCTCGACGGCCACCGCCTTGGCGCGCGCCGGCCAGATGATGACGCCCAACGACATCACAAGCAGCAGCGAGAACACCAGGAGGGGGAAGACTGCAGGCCCAGGGTCCGACAGCTTACCCAGGCTGAAGCCGTGAACTCCCAGCAGCGCGATGGCCGCAACCAGAGCGAAGAAACCGAGGAAGCCACGCTGCGCCCACTGGCGTCCATCCGGGGTCTCGGACTGGTTTGCCGCCACGTCCGGAGAGCCTTCGGGCCTAGCGGCACTGACCTCTCTCGACATCTTTCGCGCCTCTACAACAGTTCTACCCGCGGCGTTGGCGGAAAGGAGGGTGATTGAGCCTCCCTTCCGCCGGCCTGCGGCCCTTGATGCCCGCGCCAGCCCGATGACGGGCCCAGGCGTGACCTCAGCTCAGCCCAGCAGCCCGTTGATGCCGGCCCAGCTGACGATGTTCTGGTAGGCGGTGATCTCCTTCTGGATCTCAGCCGCCGCCTGCGCGTGATCCATGAGGACGGTCTCCGTGCCCGCCTTCACGGTGGCCGCCTTGAAGGTGCTGTCCGCAGTGGTCTTCATGCAGGCGTTCTCGAGAGTGGTCATCACGTAGGATGGCGTGTTGAGCGGGACAGCCATACCGTAGTAGGTCTCTTGGACCAGGTCGACACCCTGCGCCTCGAAGGTCTTCACGCCCGGGAAGGCGGCGTATGCGGTGCTGGTGCTGACGGCGAGAATCCGCGCCTGGCTCACGTACGGGAGGATGTCCGACGCGTTGAAAATGACCGAGTCGACATGGTTTCCGAGGAACGCCGCAACCTGCGCGGCGCCACCGTCATAGCTCACGTATTGCAGCTTGACTCCCGCCGTCTTCTCCAGGTTGAGAGTGGCGAGGTTGACCGAGGTGAGGCTGCCGCTGCCGCCTACCGTGATGGTTCCAGGCGCCGCCTTGGCGGCCGCCAGGTACTGCTGCAAGGTCGTGTAAGGGCTGGTGAGCGGCACGGCGAGCACTAGCGGCTGGCCCACGGTGAGACACACCGGGTCGAGCTGTGAGGTGGTGTAGCCGGCCGTCCCGCCCAGGGGCTGGACCACGATGTTGGGTAGACCGATAAGCCCGACCGTGTAGCCGTCCGGCGTGGCCTGGGCCACCTGGGTCCAGCCCAGCGCCCCGCTGGCTCCTGACACGCTGGTGATGACGAGGTTCTGCCCCAGATCCTTCTCAAGGTAGGGCAGCTGGCGCTCGGCTACCAAGTAGGCCCCGCCGCCGGCGGCGAAGGGCGAAATATAGCTGATGGCCTTGGTAGGGTACTTCGGCGCGGCGGTGGGTGACGCGGTTTTGGATGACGACGACGATCCTCCGCTGCTCGACCCGCAGCCCGCCGCAACAAGCGCCACCACCACCGCAAGGATGGCTGCGCTGCCCGGCACTCGATGCAATCTCACCTTGACTCCTCCTGCTGTCTTTCTCGATGCTATTGGCGTTGCTCTCAACACACGACACCAGCCTTCCGCAGGTGCTCGATCTCACTGCTGCCCATACCCAGGCCAGCAATCAGCTCGTCGGTATGCTCGCCGGGCGTCGGCGGGGCTAGACGAATCCGCGCCGGCGTCTCACTCAGATGGATGGGTTGGTCGAGCAGGCGTACCCTGCCCTTGGTGGGGTGCTCGACCTCACGGACCAGGTCGTTTTCGTGGACCTGGGGATCATTGAACACGCCCGCGTAGTCGTAGACGGGCGAGCAGATGATGTCCCTCGCGCGGAGGGACGCGAGCCAGTCGTCAGTAGTCCGGGTGACGAGCACCTCCTGCAATACCTCGGTCAGCGCCCTAGCGTTGGCGTCCACGTCGTGGGGGGTGGCGAAACGCGGATCCTGGGAGAGGTCGGGGATGCCCAGCACCTCGCTCAGCACCCGCAGCGGGTTTCCGTCGCGGACGAAGACCGTCACCAACTGCAGGAAGGAGTCCCGGGTGCGGTACGTGCTCATCAGCGGCTCGTACTTCTGGCCCACACTCTGCCCCGTGTTCAGGTAGGTGGTGGCCCCTTCGATGTTCGAGGCGATGGCCGCGTCGAGCAGCGCCAGGTCCACGCGCTGCCCGGCGCCGGTCCGATCCCGGGCGCGGAGGGCCAGCAGTACCCCCTGGGTGAGGAGCATCCCGCCGAAGACATCCATGATGGAGGTGCGTGCCGGCCGGGGCACGCTGCCCGGGTCGCCGTTCCCCGCGGTGAAGGCCGACATCGCCTGGGCGGCGCGGTCCTGCCCGCCCATCTCCCGGTAGGGCCCGGTGGGTCCGTAGCCGGTGCCGCACACGTAGATGACCTTAGGGTTGACCGCCCGGAAGTCCTCGTAAGTGAGACCGAGCCGTTCCGCGACCCCGGGCCGGAAGTTCTGCACAGTGACGTCCGCGATCTCCACGAAACGTCGTGCCAGCTGGCGCCCCTCAGGCTTCCGGAGGTCGATACAGATGCTCTTCTTGTTCCGGTTCCGTGAGAGATACCGGGTGCTCACCCCCGCCAACTCCGGGTGTCCCTTGCCGATCCCCCGCCCCGGCTCGCCGCCGGGAGGCTCGACCTTGATCACCTCGGCCCCGAAGTCACCCAGCACCTGAGTGGCGATGGGGCCGAACATCCAGATCGAGAAGTCGAGCACGGTCACACCGGTCAAGGCGTCAGTCACGTCGTCCTCCAGCACCCTGTGACGTGGAATCCGAGCGCCGGACCCCCACCGAGAGAGTTCAGCGATCGCCGGGCCCGGCGAGCACTTCCAGCAACTCCTCGCCGCTGAAAGCCGAACATATCACCTACTCTTCTATAACTCTTTCGGACTAGCGGTCGCGATTCTAAAACTAGATACCAACTTTGTCAAGTGAGGATTCTTCTCGGTAGAGGCGCCGCTGGAACCTCGAGCTTTGATCGACCTCCCCGAGCCGATTCTCGATCTCAAAACGGGCGAGGGAAGTGAGGGTGAAGAGGTGCTGATACACAGGCGTGAGTTAGTGCCCGACTAATGTGTAAGTTTCTACTGAGACCCGCTCAGCTACCGGCCGACTCACGTATCATCGGCACTCGACGGGCCCCAGGCCCCGCCGGGAACGGAACGAGCGGGGAAGCCGAGCAGCGAAGCGGGTCCCGCCTCCGCTCAGACGCCCCGGTAGGTCCCGCCCCGGGCGTCGAGGCGGCCCATCTCCGAGCCGCTCAGCTCGAAGCCGGCCACGTCCGCATTCGCCCAGATGCGCTCTCGCCGCGCCGACCGCGGCATTACGATGACGCCGTGCTGGAGGTGCCAGCGGACGATGACCTGAGCCGGGCTCCTGCCGTGCCCCTCCGCAATCTCCACCAGCACAGGATCGTCCAGATAGGCGCGCCGGAAGGGGGTGTAGCCCTGGAGGACGATTCCCCGCGCCAGGTGGCCCTTCCAGACCCCTCGGTCGAAGAGGAAGGGGTTCCAGCGGATCTGGTTCACCGCGGGCACGACCCTCGAGCCCCGGGCGAGCTCGTCAAGGCGCTCGAGCGAGAAGTTGCTCACCCCGATGGCGCGGGCCAGCCCAGCGTCGCGGACCTCGATCAGCCGTCGCCAGGTCTCGAGCCCGGCGCCGTCCTCCTGGGGATGGTGGATGAGCCAGAGGTCCACATAGTCGGTGCCTAGTGCCGCCAGGCTCTGGTGGAGCGCCTCCAACTCCCGCCCCACCCCGGCCGGGGGGAGCTTAGTGGTGAGAAAGAGCTGGCCCCGCGGCACCGGCCCCTCGGCCAGGGCGGCGCCGATGTCAGCCTCGTTACCATACGAGGTGGCGGTGTCGAAGTGCCGGTACCCGGCTTCCAGCGCCCAGCCGACAGCCTGCCGAGCGTCGGAGCCCACCAGCTGGTAGGTGCCGAAGCCGATCAGGGGGATCTCGATGCCACCGGGGAGCGTGAGCTTTCGGTCGAGCGCAGGGAGTGTCGCGGTCACCCTCACCTCCATTACTTCTGTCGGTCCCCGCTCTGCCCGGCCGACCGCGGCGGGGCAGTGGCGCCGATCAAGAGTCGGCACTAGTATATGGCTAGTTGGTCGTTACCTTCAGGGAGGCTCATGGTGAGGCGTCCCACCGCAACGACGGCGGCGAGGGGCCGCCGCGGCGACCGGTTCACGTCCCGACATCCCGACCGCCGGCCCCGCCGCCGCCATGCAGCGCCCCCGGTGATGCTAACTTCTCGGAACAACTCGGACCCGGCCACTCAGCCGTACCGCGGAGGTGGGGAGCGCCGGAGGAGGACGGCGCATGAGCGTGACCACGACCATCACCATCGAGGCCGAGGACCGGCAGCAGCTCGGCGAGATCCTATCTGCCATCGGCGGCGTGCTCGCCAACGTCACCTCGCCGTCCATCTCCTTCTCCATGAGCCAGCCGGAGGCCGTCGACCCCCTTGCCAGCTGGTACGCGGCCCACGGCAGTGAGTTCCTGGCACGGCTCACCGACAATGCCCGGCGCGCCCTGGCAGTGATCGTCAGCTCGAGCAACGACTACGTGCCCTTCGGCGAGGTGTCAGCCGCCATCGACAAGCGGGGCACGGCGCTGGCGGGTACGCTGGCGTCCATCGGCATCGCTACCAAGTCGCTCAACGCTCCCGGTGCGCCTTTCGTGCGCGATACCAAGCGCAAGATCTACCGGATGAGCGAGCCGCTGCGCACCATCTTCCGCGAGCTGCTCGACGACGGGGTCGTCCCAGTCACGGAGGAGCCGGTCTCCTACGCCCACGAGGGGTGGTGAGGCCAAGACCGCGCTCCTCCCGGCCAGGCCCGGGGCCCCGCGCCGCCGCTGACGGCGTGGGGCCTCGGAGACCGGCTCAGCTCGCCATCGTTGCGGCGCCGACACGGGCCTCGCGGATCGCCGTGAGCATCGCCTCCCAGGCACCGACGAAGCTTCCCCGGAAGTGCTGGACGGGGCCGAACTCCTCGAAGTCCTCGAGGGTGAGCGGCACGTCGCCCCAGGCCTGCCGGAAATCAGGGAACTTGGCGAGCAGCTCCTCCACCACCCCGGCGGGCATCGACTCCTCGATGGTCGTCTCCACGGGCGGGTCGAGGGCCAAGATCTCCTCCACGGTGCTGTAGTTGATGGTCGACGCGGTGGGTCCGCCCACCAGCCCGGTGAAGTCGTCGATCGACCGGGCACCTCCGAAGAGCAGCGTGACCGGGTAGGCCCGCTCCACGACCACCCCGTAACAGCGGCGGGCGAGCGCCACGCCGGCGAGCTGCAGCGTCCGGGGATCGGCAGCGATCGCGTCGCGCGCCGCCACCTTGCGCAGGTGGTCGCCGAGGATGCCGGTGATCGGGCTCATGAAGAAGGGAGAACGCTCGCCAGTTCGGGCCGTGACCTTGAGGTAGCGCTCGTTCGCCTCGATCAGCTGAGCGACGCTGAAGACCTCGGTCACGATGGTCGGCCAGCCGTCCTCGACCAGTTGCTCCAAGGCCAGGAGGCCAGGCGCGGTGGCCGGGACCTTCACCGCCGCGTTGGGGGCGATGTGGGTGGCGGCGCGGGCCGCCCGGAGGATGGCATCGGCGTCGTGGTCCTCCAGGGGCGAGCCCTGGATCGAGACGTAGCCGGCCAGGCCACCCGACCGCTGGTGCACGTCGGCGAAGCGCTCGGTGATGCGGTCCACCAGTCGCTCCTGCACGTTCTCGGCCACCTGCGCGACGTCAGCGCCGGGCAGAGCTGCCACGCTGGCTGCAATGACCCCGCGGACGTACTCCGGCTCCCGCTTGAGCAGGTTGCCCCCGTAAGAGGGGTTGGTGGTGCAACCGACCGCTCCCTGGGCAAGCCCTGCGCCGATCTCGACGGCGGTCGGGTTGTTGATCCACAGACGGGTAGGGGTGCTCGTCGCGACCCGTTGGAAGTAGCTTTCTGTCACGCGCCATCTCCTTGTTGACCAACGACTTCGGCGACCGCGAGGCCCTGCATCCGACTCAACCCGTCGCCTCTCCGCCCACCAGCTCGGCGAGGCGGTATCCCTGACGCGCCACTGCGGCGCTGTGCGGCTGCTGCGCCGCCTCGACGCACACCCACCCCTGGTAGCCGAGCGCCTGGAGGGTGCCGAAGAAGTCGGCCCAACCCAGGTGGCCCCATCCGGGCGCCAACCGGTTGGTGTCGCTGACCTGTACGTGGACCAGGCGTCCACTCCGGCTCGCGGCCACCAGGGCCGCCGGGATGCTGCGCTCCTCGAGCGCCATGTGGTAGCTATCCGCCTCGATGCCCAGGAGGTCAGTGCCGAAAGACTCCACGAATTCCAGAGACTGGGCGACGGTATTGAAGAGGTCGGTGAAAGACCGGCTCTGCGGCTCGATCACAATGCGCGTCCCCAGGGCGGAAGCGCGCTCGACCAGCTGGCTGATCGCGGGCCGCAGCCAGCCAAGCGCCGTCTCCCGGTCGCCCGCCCAGCGGGCGAAGCCGCGCGCGGAGCCAATCGCCATGTGGGTTCCGTATTCTGCGGCGAGCTCT
This sequence comes from Candidatus Dormiibacterota bacterium, assembly GCA_003170875.1. Taxonomy (GTDB): domain Bacteria; phylum Chloroflexota; class Dormibacteria; order Aeolococcales; family Aeolococcaceae; genus Changshengia. Next base: position 22,215 of record PMYJ01000135.1, read on the forward strand.
AGGATGGCGGTGAGGCGGCGCAGCGCCTGAGCGCGCACTGTCGCGTCGGGTGAGGTGAGGTAGAGGCCATCGTCGGTGGCCGCCGGGCCGCTGGAGACGCCGGTGACCACCAGCCCAGCCGCTTGCACCTGGCGGTGGAAGGCCGCGGTGTCGAAGGCGCCGGGATCGCGGGTCTGCAGCTCCACGCCACCGTAGCCGATCTCCGCCAGGCTGGGCAGCACCGTCGCGGGGTCGCCGACCCAGGCGATGGGCATCTGGGCCACCTCCGGGGTGGCCACCGTGTAGGCGAGTCTCATCACCCGTTCCCCCCCGGCAGGGTGGGGACGCCGGCACCCAGATCGGTGCGCGGCGTGGGCGAAGGCGCCTCGGCATGCGTGTGACGCAGCACGTGCGAGGCGATGATGTTGCGGTGGATCTCGACGGTCCCGCCAGCGATGGTCCAGCCCCGGGCCAGGCGGTAGAGCCACTCCAGGGGCATGGCCCGGCTGACCCCGAGGGCACCGTGCAGCTGCATGGCGGTGTCGGTGACGAACTTGGCGGTCTCGCTGGCGTGCAGCTTGACCAGCGAGCTCTCGTACAGGGAGGGGACCCCTGTTCCAGCGCGCGCCGCGGCACGATAGAGCAGCAGCTGGCTGGCCTCGATGCGCATCACCATGTCCGCCACCTTCCAGCGCAGCCCCTGCATGTCCACCAGGCGAGAGCCGAACTGTCGCCGCCCCTGGATGTGCTGCTCGGCCAACTCCAGGGCCAGCCTCGCCACCCCCACCGCCCGTGCCGAGTTGCCCAGCCGCTCGACTAGGTACTCGTTCATCAGGTCGCGCAGGGACGACCCCGAGACCATGACGTTGCCCACCGGCACCTCGCAGTGGTCGAAGGTGAGGGTGCAGTAACGCTCCCCGGACATCCAGGCGTCGGGGGGACCGATGGTGAGCCCCGGGGCGTCGCGCTCGACGAGGATCGAGCCATAGGCGCCGTCGAGCCGGAGGAAGACAACGAACACCCCGGCCACCATGGCGTGCGAGGTGTAAAGCTTGGTCCCGTTGATGACAACGGTGTCCCCGTGCGTCTCCGCGCTGGCGGCGAGCCCGGAGACGTCAGAGCCGGCCTGGGCCTCGGTCAGGGCGATCCCCACCACCAGCTCGCCGCGCGCAACTGGCCGCAGGTAGCGTTCGTGCAGGGCGGGCGATCCCCGCCGGGCCAGGTGGCCGGCCGGCCCCGTATTGGCAGCGTGGAAGAAGCCGGCAGTGTGCGGGCAGACCGCGGCCAGGGTTTCGGCGGCCAGGATGCCGTCGAGCACCGGCCGGGCGGCGCCGCCCACCCCCACCGGTAGGCAGAGGCCCAGGTACCCGCGGTCGGCCAGCATGCGCAGGTTCGGCCACGGAACCTCGTCGTTCCACGAGAAGGCCTTGGGCGCGAACTGCTGTCGGGCGAGCTTGTCCAGCTCGCCCATCATGGTCTGCTGTTCGGTTGTCAGCGCAAAGTCCATCTACCCCTCACCTCCTCCTCGTACCGGGACCAGGGTCAGGTGCTCGCCGCTTTGCACCACCTCGCCGCGCTGATTGACCACCTCCAGTTCCTCGGTGATGATCGCCTGGCTCGGTTTGGACTTGCTTTGCCGCTTGTCCTTGACGTGGTATTCGACATGGATGGTGTCACCGATCTCGATGGGTCCGAGGAAGCGCCAGTTGTTCCAGCCCAGCGAGGCGAGGCGCGCCGCCTCCGGTGAGGTCACCCGCCACACCAGCCCCTGCGCGTAGGCGAGGCCAATCAGGCCGTGGGCGACCCGCTTGCCGAACTGTGACCTCTCGGCGAAGGCGGCGTCGGTGTGGATGGATGCATAGTCACCGGTGAGCCCGGCGAAGAGGACGACGTCCGTCTCGGTGATGGTCCGCCCCGGGGTGGAACCCCTGTCGCCGACCACGAAGTCCTCGAAATAGCTTGGCACATCGATCTCCTCAATGACCCCGCAGGGTCGACTCCTTCATCAGTGCAGCCCCATCAGCGCGGCGGGCCGCGCCCCGGCCATGCGCCGGAGGTCAGGGACCGGGATGCCCTCGCCGGCAAGCCGCCCGAGAAACTCCCGGAACCCGACCACGGGTGGAGGATTATGGGCCTGGCCAAGATCGGTTGTCAGGATGGTCGAGGCGAAGCCCACCTCGCGGATCCGCGCCGCCAGGAGGCCCATGCTGATCGCTCCCGGTTTAGCGGTGGTGTCGACGTAGCAGCGCTCGAGCACCGCTCCCATCGAGGCGAGCTCGCCCTGCATCGTGACCGGCATGGCGACGAAAGCAGTGTCCGGGTGGGTGACCACGATCCGGTTGAGGCGCCGTCGCCTGGCCGCTCGCACCAGCGCCATCGATTCGCCCGGCGAAAGGTGTCCAGTGGCGAGCACTACGTCGTGCTCTCTGACCAGGTCGAGGATCTCCAGAACTACGGGGCGGATGCGGCCGCCGGATCCGAGGACGCTGATCCCCCCTGGCTCGCCGCGGTAGCGGCGGTGGTTGAGGGCGTCGAGGGTCGGCATCCAGATGCAGCGGGCGCCGAGGCGCAGCGCCACCTCCACGGCCGCGGGGTTGAGGCCACCAACGGGGCCGTTCAGGGCCAGGCCGCCGAAGACGCGAAGACCCGTCACCGTGCTCTCGGCGATGGCGGCGCGATCGGCGGTCAGGGTGTGGTGCGACTTGAGCAGGATGGCCCGCATGCCCGCCGCAGCGGCCTCCCGGGCCACCTGCAGGTCGTCGGCGTAGCGCGGACGCACGTCGGGGGCACTGTGCACATGAAGATCCACCAGCCCGTCGAGGTCAATCACGGCCTCACCGGCGCTCACTGCAGCGCCACCGCGCGCCCCCCGGCGGCGGCCTCGTAGGTGGCCAGGGCGAGGGCCAGAGTCTGCAGGTTGTCGTCCGCTTCGTTCTCGGAGTGCCGCCCCTCCCGCAGACAGCGCACGAAGTTGCGCTGGCAGGCCTCGAAGCTCCGCTGGTACGCCTCCGCCGGGGTGAGCCCCGGGTGCGCCGGCTCCGCGGCGGTGCCCTCGCCGGTGTTTAAGTAGAGGACGTCGCCGCTCTGTGCGTCGAGCTCGATGCTGCCGGCGTCGCCCTCCAGAAGGAAGGGATCCACGTTGCCGCGGATCAGCCGCCGCTCGGGGCGGATCCGGCTCGCCCAGCTGATGTCGATGAGCCCGGTGGCGCCAGCAGCGAACGCGAGCTCGACCAGGGCCACGTCCTCGCCCCGCACTAGTGGGCTGATGGTCCGGGTCGAGGCGCGCACCGAGTCGACCGGCCCGAGCAGGAAGCGGAGCACGTCCATAAGGTGGATGCCCCACTCCAGGATGATCAGTTGGGACATCTCCCGCGTGTAGGGCTGGCGAGTGAGAAGCTGCGGAAGCTCACCATCCGCCTGGGGCAGCACCATGTCGCGGTGGCACGTGAAAGCGGCGTAGTGGGGCGTACCGACGGCGCCGGCGTCGACCAGTTCCTTGACCCGACGGTACCAGCTCCTCCAGCGCCAGTTCTCGTTGACGATACAGCGCACCCCGCGCTCGGCGCAGTGGCGTGCCATGAACTCGGCATCGGCGAGCTCGAAGGCGAAGGGCTTCTGGCAGAGGACGTGCACGCCGCAGTCGGCGGCGGCCTCCACCTGCTCGCGGTGGAGCGGCGGCACCGTGGCGATGTCGACGAAGTCCAGGTCCTCCGCCTCCGCCTCAAGCAGCGAGAGGTGCCCATCGTAGAGGTGGCCGTCGCCGATGCCGCTCTCGACGGCCAGTGCCGCCGCCCTGGAGTGTATTGGGTCGGCGATGGCGACGATCTCCACATCCTCGATCGCCCGCCAGGCCGCCATGTGGTACGAGGCGATGCTGCCGGCGCCAACCAGGGCACCGCGCAGGCGCCGCCCGGCGCCGACGGTCGGCTGGCGCGGTGCCGCGGCGGTGTCGCTCAGCCCCATTTCTTTCCCCACAGATCCGAACTGCGCGGCTTCCAAGTCGGGTCGACCCGGTGGGGGACGATCTCGATGCCACCGTCCCGCCGCCGCACCACCAGAGCATGCAGCCAGTGGTCGTCGTCGCGCTCGGGGAAGTCCACGCGGTGGTGGCCACCCCGGGACTCCCGCCGCTCCAGGGAGGCGCGCGCCACGATCTCCGCGGTGACCAGCCCGTTCTGCAGCTCGAGGGCACGCACCAAAGAGAGCGGAGTATCGCCGTGCAGCTGCGGCAGGCAGGAGGCCCGCATCTCCTGGATCTCATCGATGGCCCGCTCCAAGCCAGCCTGGCTACGCTCCACGAGGAGCTCGTCCCAGGCCAGCTTGCCCAGCCGCGCGCCCAACTCCTCGGGGCGCGCCCGGCCACGGGCGTAGCGGTCGATGTCCGCCTCGACCTCGCGCACCTGCCCGGCGGGGACCTCGCCGGCGACCCCCCGATGTTCGGCGGCGCGCCGACCGGCGCGCCGGCCGAACACTTGGGAGGCGACCAGCATCATGCCGCCCAGCCGGTCCGCCCCATGGGCACCGGCCGCGGACTCGCCGACGGCGAACAGGCCGGGGACGCTCGATTGACCGTCGACATCCACCCGGACCCCGCCATTGGAGCAGTGATGGAAGAGACCGATCTCGACTGGACCTCGGTCCCAGTGCACGCCGCGGTACGTGTACCATTCGCCGACGTCGCTAGACGGGCCGTTGTTCCCGTGGGTGGCGACGGTGGCGAGGACGCCGCCACTCTCGGTGCCGCGACCCGCCTTGATCTCGCGCACCATGGCGATGTCGATGTAGCGGGAGAGCTCATCGCGCGTGCTGAAAGGCGTGTGTTGACGGCGCTGCTCGAAGCACTCGTCGACGCTGTGGCCTGCGGGGACGTAGCTCTCCAGGAAAGGCTCGCCTTGGGCGTTGGTGAGCTGGGGCTCGTCACGCCACAGCCAGCTGCCCACCAGGTTGGCGTTCGGCTCCACCGTGCCGATGAAGATCTGGTGGAACTCCATGTTCATGAGCTCGGCTCCCGCCAGGTGGGCCAGGGAGTAGGCATCGCCAGTGACGCAGGAGGGGTGGAAGCTGTGACTGAAAAGCCGGCCCATGCCGCCGGCAGCGAGGATGGTCGCGGCGGCGCGGATGACCAGCAGCTCGCCGCTCTTCTCGTCGACCGCGACGGCCCCGACACAGGAGCCGTTTGCTCCGGTGAGTAGGCGAACCACCGCGGTGCGCTCGCGGACGTCGATCGGGGTCCTGCGAATCACGCTCTCCAACGTGATCTTGATAGGGACCCCATGGGTCTTGATCCCGAAGCCGTTGGCGAAGGTGGGCACCATGCCCCAGTCCTCGAGGTCCTTGCGCACCTCGGCGGCCTCGTCGACCACCGCCTGGGCGATCTCCCGGTCGGCCATGCCCAGTCCCGCCTGCACAATGTTGCCGAAGACCTGGCTGCGCCGGGTCTGTGCACCGTCCCACTCCCCGCTCCACTCGTCGTGGTAGCCGATCATGCGCATCAGCCCGATCTCGGAGAGCCCCGCTGCGGTGGCTCCCGCGCCCCGCGTGCCAATCGCCCCGAAGCGGCCCTTGACCGCGATGAGGACGCGCGCTCCGGCGAGGTGGGCGTCGTACGCAGCCCGCATCCCGGCGCCCCCGGCGCCGACCACGAGCACATCTGTGGCGACGGTCTCGGTCACCGCGCTGCCGCCCCGCTCGTGCCCGGCCACGTTGCGCACGGGTCACGGGGCGTCCGCCCGAGGGCCAGTTTGTGGAGCGGCGTGTGCGCCGGCGCCTGCCCGCGGAAGAAGGTCACGTAGGTCTCGGCGATGTAGAGATCGCCCCGGCTGTCGAGGGCGATGCCGTGGGGGGCAAAGAAGGTCTCCCGCCCCGGCCGACCGGTCGAGGTCAGCTCCTCGAGGATGCGACCCGAGGGGTCACGGCGGGTGATGCGCCCGGTGGGCGCCGAGAGGTCGAGCTCGCGGCTCGGCCCCTCCGCCTTGTTGACCCGACCGAGCTCGGCGAGGAGGAACATTCCCTCAGCGTCACGGCACAGCTTTGCCGGACGGTAGCAGTCGGTCCACTCGTTCAGGAAGCGGCCGTCGAGATCGAAGACTTGGACCCGATCATTCTCCCGGTCGGCGACATAGAGCCGCTCGCCGTCCACCAGGACGGCGTGGGGGAGGACGAACTGCCCGTGCTCGTGGCCCGGCTCGCCCCAACTGTCGAGCAGCTTGCCCGCGGCGTTGAAGCGGTGGATGCGGGCGTTGCCGTATCCGTCGCTGACGAAGAGGTCGCCATCGGGGCCGAAGCTAACCGCCGTTGGATAGCAGAAGGGGGGACCGGCGCGGCGAACCGATCCCGAGTCCCCGCGCGTGTAGCCGGTGAAGCTGAGGTCGGCGATCGACTCGATACGCATCACCGGCTCGCCGTCGGGGGTGAACTTCATGACCGCCTGCGCGAAGTCGTCGACGCAGAAGACGGCCGCGTCCACCGGACTCACCGTGATCGCGTGCGGACGGATGAAGGGCGTCGGGTCCCAGCGCGCCTGCACCTCACCGGCGGGACTGAGCCGGAAGACGGTGGACTCCTTGCGGGCGAACACGTATACGTTGTCCGCCCAGTCGACGGCGACGTCGGCGACCTCCACGCAGCCGCCCAGCGGCCCGTCGAGACCCCAGCCGGGGACGGGCCGGAAGCCGGGTTCGGCCTCGACGCTCAATCCGTCAGACACGCTGACCTCCGATGCCGGTCGAGGATCGGCTTGCGATCAACGCCCCTTAAACTCCGGCTTGCGCTTCTCCGCGAAGGCGCGCATACCCTCCTTGCGGTCGTCAGACTCGTCGACCTTGCGCTTGACCCCGCCATAAAGGTGCCAGGCCAGGGTCGGGTAGTTGAACGGGAGGTCACGGCCGCGCAGGATCAGTTCCTTGGCAGCCTGGACACCGAGTGGGGCGTTCTGGCACAGTCGTCGAGCCAGGGCATCGGCCGTCTCGGCCACCTTGTCGGCTGGCACCACGCGATTCACCAGGCCCACCTCGTAGGCGCGCCGGGCGTCGATCGGGTCGCCGATCAGGAGCAGCTCCATGGCGATGTTGAGGGGAAGCTTCCGCGGCAGGGTGAAATGGCTGGATCCGGGCGGCCACCCATGGGTGACCTCGGGGAGACCGAAGTGGGCGTCCTCCGCAGCCACGACGAAGTCGCAGTTGAGGGCAAGCTCGAAGCCGCCGCCCAGGCAATGCCCGCGCACCGCCGCGATGATCGGCTTCCACACCTCCTGCGGGAGGTCACCCGAGTTCATATTGGAGAGGTGGCCGAAGACGGTGCTCCGGGTGGCCACCCGGCGGCGCTCGTAGTCCTCGTAGCCCTCAGGGTCCCGGTTGGCGTCGTTGAGGTCCCAACCGGAGCAGAAGGCGCGATCGCCAGTCCCGGAGACGACAGCGACCCAGACATCGGGGTCCTCGTTGAAGTCGCGGACGGCGGCCACCAGCTCCATCTGCGTCTTCGGACGGATCGCGTTCAGCACCTGCGGCCGGTTGATGGTGATGTGGGCAATCCGGTCCTGCTTGGCGTAGACGATGTCCTCAAACGGTTCCACTGCAGCTCCTTGGACACCCGGGTTCTGCGGCCGCGTCGTGGCGGTGACGACCGGACCCGAGGGTCCGAGGTTGCCCGCTGCGGTCTATGGGGTCGAAAACTCTCGCATAACTAATATCGACTAACGACATGGCAGTCTATGACTAACGGCCATCTTTGTCAAGCCCGCTGGAACCGGGCGCTGTACGGGGAGGCCTCAGGCTCCCGGCCGCGGCGGCTCGGAGGCGGGGCGGGTCGCGTTGCCGTATTTAGAATAGTGCCCTGCACCTCCTCCCGGCCGTGCCCTCCGCGGCTCTCCGCAGGCTAGGGGGGATCCCATCGCCTTGCCGTACAACTAACACCCAGCTAAGATCATCGCCGTGACCCCCATCGTGGTGACCCTGATCCACGCGACGCCGGCGGCGATGCCGCCCATGGCCCGGGCGCTCGCTCGAGTGCCCGAGGTCCGCCCTCTCAACCTGCTCGACGAGGCGCTCCTCGCCGAGGTGGACCGGCACGGCGGGCTCACCACAGAGTGCCGGGAACGTATGGCCACCCACCTCACCCTGGCCCAGCAGGCGGGTAGCCGGGCGGTGCTAGTCACCTGCAACATCTATTCGTCGGTGCTCGACGATCTACGCCCACGCTTCCCCGATATGCCGCTGGTCGCGGTGGATCAGGCCATGCTCGACCTGGCGGTCCGGAGCGCCCAGCGGATAGGCGTCCTGGCCACGGTCGCCAACGGGCTCCGGCAGCAGAGCGACCTACTACTCGACACCGCGCACCGTCTGGGCAGAGAGGTGAAACTTACCAGCGTCCTTCGAGAAGACGCTTTCGCGGCCCTCGTCGCCGGCGACGGCCCGCGGCACGACCAGATCTTGCTCGAGGCGCTCCCACCCCTAGCGCGTCAGGTGGAGGTGGTGGTGCTCGCACAGGCGAGCATGGGCCGGCTCCTCGACGTGCTAACCGAGCCGCAGCGCGCCGGGGTGTTGGCAAGCCCGGACCTCGCCGTAGCGGAACTGGCGCGACTCCTGGGGCTACGGGTATCCTCAATCGCCTCGCCCGCCGCTGTCGCCACTAAGCCCTTATCAGCTCTTGCGGAATTCCTACCAGGAGTGTGATGTGTTTGGTGGGATCATGCCGACTTCGTTGCGCGCGACGGTGCTCCCCAGAAGCCGTCGTAGTTGGTGGAGGAGCTCGCGGCCGCGCCGAGACGCGCTGAACCTCCCAGCCGCACCGATCGCGGGAGCTTGGGGTCCTCGACCCTCGCCCGGCACTCAGCGAGGCAGCCGCAAGAGAGCCCTCGTCGAGCATGGGCCGAAGAAGGCATGTGGAGGCGTCAAGGCGGGGAAGGGCACGCCTTCCCGCAGCCCACGGTTCGCTTCGGCGGGAACCTAGCGGCGGGCTGGAAGGCCCTGGCGGTCTGCCTTGACTACGGATGGAACGTCCGCAGCCTGCGGCGCTATTGGGCGGTGACGCCCCAGGGAGAGCCAACCGGGCCGGAGTGGGAGATCGGTTTTCGCCAGGTCCCTAGGGCTTGCCCTGACAGACCTCGCACAGGCGACGGCCGGTTCCCCGTCCCCATGTGACGTGCTCAGGCTTGATCTTCTTGCCCTCGCTGCAATCTGGGTGGTTGTGGTAGACGTCGGGCTGACCATATTCGGTCAGGACGGTGTGATATTCCCTGCGTTCCGTGGCCATGTCCTTTACTCCTTACCTCATCGGTGGATCCGGGCTTAGGAAACCTCTGCTCTATCCACTGAGCTACGGGGGCTCGGGCGTCGCCTAGCTTACCGGGCCACGAGGCGCATGATGCCCGTTGCCCGGTGGTCGCCATCCTCGGCAAGGGTGCGCATCCGGAGCCGGGAGACCGAGGTGAGCGCCGTCTCGGCGCCCGCGGCGAAAGCGGCGAGCACCAGGCTGACGGCGAGGAGGATCGCGAGCCAGGTCATGGCCCG
>PMYJ01000018.1:0-817 GCA_003170875.1 Candidatus Dormiibacterota bacterium
TATCTCCGGTACAGGACACTAGCTGAGGCCAAAGGTGTCGCCTACAAGGGAGACTTCGCTAAACGTGCGCGCCGATCCTTGGTTCGGTTGGCGGCCTGGGGTGCTGAGATGACCGAGAAGGATCCCAACACCGCCACGGAGCGGTGGGAGACGATCGGCTTCCTTCACTATGTCCGGGGGCACGATGACCCACATGACCGCGAGCAGGGTGCAATCGTCGCGTCGCTCCATCGTGCCCTCCACGACCGGATGCTCGACCGCCGGTTCTCGCTATTCCCACTTCGGGTCTACATGCAGCTACGCGCAGACCTCGCCAAGGAGCTCTACAGATTCTTGGAGACGCAGCGCGGCTTCGGTCCCGATGGTGACTACGCGCTCACCATTACTCCTGACGTCCTCCGAACGATCGGATGCCGCCAGGTTGACCAGCGCCAGACGCGCTTCCGGCTCCGGAAGGCTTGCGAGGAGATCATGGCGGCAGATCCCCGCTACACCTCTATGACGATCGACAAGAGCGCCCGGTGCCGCAAGTCCCGCCCAATGGGCGAGGAGGAAGCTGCATATGTCCTTACGGTGAAGCGTCGCCGTGGGGTCCGGGGCGGCGCTGTCCGTCCATGTCTCCCTACCCCAGGGGGGGCGGGTGCGGCGCTATCAGCCGCCTCGTAAGACCCACGGCGGACCGCGACGTAGTAACCATCACGTAGTGTCCGTGACGTAGACTACGTGACATGACACGGGTGAAGCGTGAGCGGTCGGAGGGTTCCCGGGGCGATGTCCCGTTCCTGAGCGGGAGCCCCGTCCAGGGAGCCCACTTCGG
>PMYJ01000018.1:904-1245 GCA_003170875.1 Candidatus Dormiibacterota bacterium
GACCGTCGCGAGGTGGCCGAGGAGGTCACGCGGGCCGTGCTGAACGGGGCGCTGGGGTGGGGTGGGGCGACTATCGGCCGACTGCGGGAGCTAGTGCGGGCCCTGCCTGGCATCACCCCGAGGGTGGAGGCCGGCGGCGTCTCGTACAGCCTGGCCGTCAGCAGCCCCGGACACTCCTTCCTCGAGGAGATCCGCAGACCGATCGAGCTCCTGCGCGACTCCGCGGAGAGCGCCCACCCCGTGTGCCTCGTTCTCGACGAGTTCCAGCAGATCGCTGAGATGGAGGGCCTCGCGGGCGTGTTCAAGGGGATCTGCGACGACATCCCGGAGGTGTCGCTCGT
>PMYJ01000018.1:1285-5732 GCA_003170875.1 Candidatus Dormiibacterota bacterium
ATCTACGAGCTGATGGGCGGCATCCCGCACTTCGTACAGCTGCTTGCCGGGGCGACATTCGACGTGGTCGAGGCCGTGGCGGACGAAGCGACCGTCCGGGAGGCCTTGGTGGTCGTGCTAAGTAGGCAGCGGGCGTTATTGGCCCAGGGCTATGAGGACATGTCGCCGACGCAGCGGAAGGTGGTGCGCGCCCTCGCGGGGGTACCCGACTCGGAGATCCAAGGGGTGGACTTCGGTCGCCGGGCCGGCCTCGCGGCGTCGTCGATCCAGGCGGCGGTGAAAGGCCGGCGCGGTCTGGAGGAGCGGGAGGTCGTGGCTTTTCAGAGGGGACAATGGCGGCTCGCCGATCCGCTCTTCGAGCGCTTTCTCCTCTACGGCCTCGGCCTAGACCTCGGAGAGTCGCTGAACCCGGCGGACATCCGGTGATCGTCGGAGGGCCTCCGCCGCGGAGGACTCCGATGAATCCGAGCGCCTAGAGCGGTAGGGGTGGGCAGCTCTCGCGGCGCGGCCTACGTGATGGTCGTGGCGTCGTCGTCGAGGCCGAGGTCCTCGACCCGCACGCCGAACTCGCGGGCGATGCGCGGCCACCATTTGCGCCAGGGCCGCTGCCTTCCCCCTTCCCAGGCTCGGAGCGTGTCCACGGTCACCCCTAGGCGGCGGGCCACCTCGACCTGACTGAAGGCGCCAGGATACCTGGCCTTGGCGATCAGCCGGAGCTGCCGGATGCGGTTCCGGTCCCGCCGCCGTGCTGTCGGGTGTGGCTCGTTCACGTCGTCCATCGCCGCCGACACAGTTTGACGCGCTTGCCACGCGGAACGGGGGCTCCGCGGTCGATGAACGGAGTTGGAACAGTAGGCCATATCCAATGGCGCGGAGACGCCNNCCTGGCGAATTTGGTATTGTCGCGAGGCATGACGAACCAAACTCCAGCAACTCGATGGGGAGCCGGTCGACAGGGTCACGCGGAGCGAACGCGTCGCACTCTACGTGTGAAACAATCGGCAAGGAAGGGATCGCGTGCCTTGGGGAGGGCCGCGGCTTCGCTCGAGGTTGCGCGCCGCTTGGGCGTCACCGTGGAGGAGGGCCCCTACCCTGAGCGCTGAGCTGCAGCGATGGCCACTACCCGCACAGGGGTATGTCTCCCGCGTGTTGTTGGACCGATCGCGGCGCACCGACCACGTGCGAGGCGTCCCAAAGCCGCGGCTCTTGGTGTCCTCGCTAGCCTGTGCGGCGCTGGCGACCGTAGTCCTCGCTGCCGCGGCATGTGGCACAACCACCACGCCGACCCCGACACCGGCAGACTCCTCGACGCCGCCGGCTACACCTTCTGAGACAGCCACACCGACCTCGACGGCGGATCCCACGGACGCGGCGATCCTCAACGCGTACGACCAGGCCGTGACCGCCTGGTTCGCCGCTGCGGCTGACCCCGGTGCACAGGACCCGGGCATCGTGGAGTGGTACACGGGTGTCGCCCTGACCCTCGCCCAGGGACGCCTCGGGGCGCTTCAGCAATCGGACTGGGTCGTGGCCGGCACGTACACGCCGCATCCCGTCGTCACCAACCTGGACGGGAGCACGGCTGCCGTCCAGGACTGCGGCTGGAACGCCACCTACGTTGCGGACGAGGGGACTGCCACGGCGGTGAGCTCCGAGGCGGGTGCCCCCACGATGCCGTTCAATGAGACGGTCGCTGCCCGGATGGCTGCCGGGTGGCTGAACTTCACCGCGACGATGGTCCTGCAATCCGGCACCTGGCGGCTCAGTGAGCAACTCTTGGAGGTCAACACACCATGCACGGCCGCGTCACCCTCTGCCTGATCGCCGCCGCGCTCGGGATCGTGCTCGCCAGCCCTGCTGTGATGGCTGAGGGTACGGGTCCGGGTAGTGGTGGAAGCGGCTCGACCGGGATCGACTGTGCCCCGCTCGCCACGCAGTGCACGGTGTCCGCGGGTAGTTCCGGCTCCCCGGGTGGCTCGGGTTCTGGGGGTGGCACCACGACGGTCACGTGCACCTGGCAGGGCCCGCTGAACCCGGTGCCCTTGAATCTCCTTGAGCTCATCGTCTACGGCACGCAGACGTCGTCATCAGAGGCCCCCGACTTCTATATCGTCACGTGCACGCCGGTCCTGGACGACGAAGTCGGCGAGTGGCTGGCCGAGGTCTGGCCTCAGCCCCCCGCTGAACCCACTCCCGGCCAGGTCGCCCAGACCGCGGAGGCTGACCTGAACCTCCCCGCGCCCACCGTCTCCACCGCCCCGTCCGGAGGGAAGGCCATCGTCTCCCTGGAGAGCTGGCTGTGGATCGACCCAGCGGACTGGACGCCGATCCAAGCGACCGCCACCGCCGGCGGCATCACGGCCACGGCCACCGCCAGGGCCGTTGCAGTCGTTTGGGACATGGGTGACGGAAACAACCCGGTGACCTGCAATGGGCCGGGCGTGGCGTACAACACCAACATCCCCGACGCTGACCAGAGCACCACCTGCGGGTACACGTACCAGGAGACCTCGGGGAACGCTCCCCACCAGCAGTTCACGATCACCACGTACATCGTGTACGACGTGAGCTGGACCTCGGTGGGAGTGGCCGGAGGCGGCGACCTGGGTGACATCGCGGGCCAGTCGACGACGACGCCGGTGACCGTGGATGAGATCGGGACGGTGATCGTCCCGAACCCATAGCGTGAGCAACCTCCATGTCGCCCCGCTCGTGGAGGCCCCATCGCGGCTCCGGCCCCGCCCTCGGCGCATCCGGGTTCCGCTCGCCATCCTGGGGCTCCTCCTGGTGGTGGCCTGCGCCCTGGGCTTCGGCACCGTGCTCACGCAGGTGGGTCGTCAGTACCAGGTCCTGGTGCTCTCCCACCCCGTCGANNGAGTCGACCGTGATCGGGCGCCCCGCGGCGGCGGCCATGCCCGAGGGCGCGCCTCTCATCGCTGCCGATTTGGGCAGCCTCCCGCCGCCCGCGGGCCAGGCCGTGGTCGCCGTGCTCATCAAGCCGGGCGACGCACCGCCCTCTCTGGCACCCGGGGCCGCGGTCTGGGTGGTGATCGCCACACCGCAGACGCAGTCGTCGACGGGCGGGGCGTCCTCCCCGGCGACGCCGGCGACCGCGCCGGTTGCGGCCACCGTGACAGCCGTCGACACCCCATCGGACAGCGCCATCACCCAGGGGGTCATCGTCTCGCTCAGCCTTCCCACCTCCGACGTGCAGACGGTCACCACCGCGGCGGCGGCCGGCAACGTCAGCCTCGCGCTGGTCCCCCCGGGAAGCTGACCGCGGTGGACATCGTCCCCCTCGTGGCGGCAAAAGGATCTGTGGGCGTCACCACCGCGGCGCTCACCCTGGCCGCGGTCTGGCCCGAGGGGCGCGGCGCCCCGGTGGTGGTCGAGTGCGACCCTGGCGGCGGTGACGTGGCCGCTCGCTTCGGCCTGGAGGTGATCCCGGGCGTGGTCAGCCTGGCCGCGGAGCTGGAGCGCTCCGGGCCCGCCGGCCCCGGCGAGCAGGTGGGCGGGCACACCCAGGAGCTGCCGGGGGGGTTGCGGGTCCTGGTTGCCCCCACCTCCCCCGAGGAGATGCGTCTCCCCCTCGAGCGGCTGGCCGAGGACCTGCCGCGGCTCGCCCTGGGGGAGGTGGACCTGATCGTCGACTGCGGGCGGCTGGAGGCATCCGCGATGCGCCAGCGCACCGCGGTCCTGCGCCTGATCCAGCGCTGCGGCCTCATGGTGGTGGTGGTGCGGCCCGAGCTCGCCGCCCTCCAGCACCTCAACGTCTGGCTCCCCACGCTGCGCTCCCTGGATGTCGCGATCCTGGCACTGCTGTCCGGACGGGGACCGTACTCGCCCGAGGAGATAGCCCAGACCATGGACCTTCGGGTCATCGGCGCCCTGCCCCACGATCGGGCTGCGGCCGACGTGGTGGGTGGCGCCAGCGGGCCACGGCCCGACCGCTCGGCGCTCTTTCGCGCGGCCCGCCCCGCCGGCGCGGCGATCGCCGCGGTGCTGGGTCGCTCGCAGTCCGCGCCGGTTGCTCGCGCGCCCCTCGCGGAGGCGGTCCCGTGATCGCCCTGCGCGACGAGGTGAGGGCTGCCCTGGCGGACGTCGAGACCCGGCTGCGCGCCGATGAGCGCGCCGGCGCCGGCCTGACCCCTGAGCAGATGAGGAGCGCGGCCGAGCAGCACCTCGATGCCTGGTGCGCCCACGACGTCAAGCGGCGGATGTCCGAAGCCCGTCAGCCGCTCAGTCGCGCCGAGGAGCACGCGCTGCGGCGAGCTGTCATCGACCGGCTCTTCGGGCTGGGTGAGCTGCAGCCGCTGCTCGACGATCCCGACACCGAGACGATCGTCGTGAACGGTCCGGACCGGGTCTTCCTATACCGCGCCGACGACACGCGCCGGCGCCTGGAGCACCCCATCGCCGACTCGCCCGAGGAGCTGATCCGGCTGAT
>PMYJ01000127.1 GCA_003170875.1 Candidatus Dormiibacterota bacterium
GATGTGGGGCAGCACCAAGATCGACTCAGAAAATTCGGCTCCTCGAACTTGGTGGTGACCTTCATCGACACCACGATCAAAGGCATCGGTAGCCTCGGATTCCAATGAATCGACTTGCCGCTTAAGAGCGTCACGTTCTTCCTCGAGGGTGGAGAATCGCTCCAATAGTCGAGGATATTGTCTTATTCGGTTCGCAACCTCTAGGTGGCTGGTGTCTTTTGCATCGACGTAGATTCGCGTTCTTCGGGGTGACCTGAGAGAATCCTGGGGCTGGAGTTCGCGACCCGGAGGGACCGATGACGCTGGGTAAGGCCGACAGGCAAGGTGACCTGTTCGACGATGTGGCCAGGTTCTGTGACGAGGCACTGCCGCAGACCTCGATCTACTCGTTCCTCCGTCGGGAGCGGGACCAGCTCTTCCCCGACGAGGCGTTCAGCGACCTGTTCACCGGTCATGGGCGTTGTTCGGTCCCGCCATCGGTGCTTGCCGTGGTCATGGTGCTCCAACGTCTGGAGGGACGATCGGATCGCGAGGCAGTCGATAGCTACTGCTTCGACAACCGGTGGCGCTATGCCGCCGGTGTCGGTGGCTACGACGCCGGCGGGTGGACGAGGTTCTCCCACACGGTGCTGGTCGACATGCGTGAACGTCTGCGGAACTCGGACCGCCCCAACCGCATCTTCGAAGCCGCCCTCGGTGCAGCAGCGCAAGCCGGACTGATCGGCCGCAAGCGGGCCCTCGACTCCACTCCGCTCTATGACGCGGTGTCGACCATGGACACCGTCACCCTCATCCGCTCTGCCATCCGGGGACTGTTGAAGGTGGCCGACGACGAGCTGGCCCACGAGTTGGAAGGGGTACTCACCAGTGGTGACGACTACTCGAGTGCAGCCAAGCCCCAGATCGACTGGGACGACAAGGATGCACGCGAGACCCTCATCGACTCCCGGGCCAAAGATGCTCACGCTTGTCTGGCGCTCCTCGACGGTCGTGCACTCGACCCGGTGGTCACCGAGGCCTCCCAGCTGCTCGCCACCGTCGTCGGCCAGGACCTCGACGTCGGCGACGACGGGGTCTTGCGGATCGCCCGCCGGGTCGCCAAAGACCGGGTGATCTCGACGGTCGATCCCGAGGCACGTCACGGACACAAGACCGCAGCCAGGGGGTTCGACGGCTACAAGGGCCATATCGCGGTCGACCCTGACTCCGAGATCGTCACTGCCACCACGGTCACCCCGGGCAACGCGTCAGACGGAAGCGTGGCCACCGACCTCATCGGCGACCTGCTTGGCGGGGGCGATGACAGCGGCGGCGGTGCGTCGACCGACGAGGCCACCGATGTTGTCATTCCCGACCGCACCGCCACCGTCTACGGGGACAACGCGTATGGCACCGGCGAGATCCAGTCCCGTCTCGAAGACGAGGGTATCGAGTCGAAGTGCAAGACCCAGAAGCCGACCGCCAGGATCGGGTTCTTTGCCAAGGACCGTTTCGTGGTCAACCTCGAAGACGACACCGTCACGTGTCCCAACGGGGTCACCGTCACCATCAGGCGGCACGTCAAAGGCAGGGGTCTGGCCAAGTTCGCCAAGTCGTGTGATGCGTGCCCGCTCCGCTCGCAGTGCACCAAGTCGGCCAAGGGTCGCAACATCACCGTCGGGTTGAACGAGGCGGTACTCACCCGGGCACGGAAGCGCCAACAGCATCCCGAGTGGGTCGCCGACTACCGGGCGACCAGACCCAAGGTCGAGCGAAAGCTCGCCCATCTCATGCGACGAAAGCACGGCGGACGACGAGCACGAGTTCGAGGAACCGAGAAAGTCGGTGCCGACTTCAGCCTCTTAGCTGCTGCTATCAACCTGGCGCGTCTCGGAACCCTCGGGGCATCCTCCACAGCGGTCGGATGGACCGTGGCGGGGGCATAACGGACACCGGGGGACCACTGGAGCCCCAATAGCTCCACATACCGCCTCACCACACGAGCTGCAGTCCTTCCGACAGAAGTTTCGGCGTCGCAGCCCGGTCCATCGGTGGCGGCCAGACTCAGTCCCTCAGCTGCAGGTCAGCGATCAGTGCACCCCATAGGACACCAGCCATCTAGGAGACTGCTGAAGTAATCACACCCAAAGGCTCGCGATTTCTGGTCCGATCGGCAAGAATTCGGGGCATGGCACTCGGGTCGGCAAAGGTCCAGCAACGCTTCGACAATCCGAGGGAGATCCTCGGTGATCGCCTGCGTGAGGGCTCGATCTATCGGCTGTTGGCCGACCACGGGCATGCCATGTTCCCCGACGATTACTTCGCCGACTGTTACACCGACTCGAGGAAGGGACGACCCACCATCCCGGCCCGGGTGATTGCCACGGTCATGATCCTCCAGGCCTTCGAGGGACTGTCGGACCGGGAGGCCTGTGATCGTTTGGAGGTGGACCTGCGCTGGCAGGCCGCCTGTGGGGTGGACACCGGAGCGGTGGCCTTCCACCCGACCGCCCTGGTCGGCCAGCGCAACCGCCTGCGGGCCTCGTCTCGTCCCCGCCGCCTGTTCGAGGACACCAAGGTCGTGGCCAAAGAGACCGGGGCCATGAAGAACCGGGCCCGGGTGCTCGACTCGACGCCGATCTTTGACGCGGTAGCGACCGAGGACACCGTCACCCAGCTGCGGGCCTCCATCCGCAAGGTGCTCTCCGCTCTCGACCAGGCAGGCAGCCCTCTGGCCGCCCTGGTGCGGGCAGCCCTGGTCCGTGACGACGACTACGCCACATCCGGCAAGCCACCCTGTGACTGGGACGACAGGGATGCCCGAGAGGCCCTGGTCGACGCCCTGGTCCGTGACGCTCTGGCTGGCCTCGATGCACTCGATGGCAAGGACGTCCCAGCATCGGCGGTCTCCGCCGTCGAACTCCTCGCCCTGGTGGCGGGCCAAGACGTGGAGGCCGGGGACGACGGGGTCTTCCGGATCGTCCGCAAGGTGGCCAAGGACCGGGTGATCTCGACCGTCGACCCCGAGGCCCGCCACGGCCACAAGTCGAGGAACCGCCGCTTCGACGGCTACAAGGCCCACCTGTCCATCGACCCGGACTCCGAGCTCATCGACGAGGTGGTGGCAACGCCAGCCAACACTCCCGACCGTGACGCCGCTACTGACCTGTTGGCCCCGTTGGCCGAAGACGAGGACAAGCCCGAAGTGCTCGGGGACTCCGCCTATGCCGACGGGGCCACCCGGGACACCCTGGCGGCACAAGGGTTCACTGTCACCGCCAAGTGCCCGCCGGTGCGCAACGCCACCGGGCTGTTCACCAAGGANNGACGGCCACTGTTACCTGCCCGGCCGGACAGCAGGTCACCATCAACCCCACCCGTGACGGTGGTGGACGGGCCTCGTTCAAGATCCACTGCCGCCAGTGCCCGATGCGGACGGCCTGCACCAAGTCGCGGGCCGGACGCACCATTGCCGTCCATCCCCACGAGGCGGTGCTGCAACGAGCCCGGGCCGAACAGACCGAGCCCGGATGGGCAGAGCACTACCGGGCCGACCGACCCATCGTCGAACGCAAGATCGCCCACTTCGTCCGAAGGTCCTGGGGAGGGAGGAGAGCACGGACCCGAGGGAAGGATCGGGTGGCCACCGATCTCGACACCCGGGCCGGCGCCATCAACTGGGCCCGACTGGCCGCGCTCGGACTGCAGCGGGACAACAGAGGATGGAACATCGCAGGTGCCTGAGGGCCCCTCAAGACCCACCTGGTCACACCACCGGGCCGAGCCGGACCCTCACGCACCACCGGGCGCCCGAGAAATCCCAACTCCACTGGTGGATCCGACCGGTAGACGAGCCTTCACCGCCCCCGGATCCGCGCCGAGCGCTCCCCGTGATGGGCATCCCCCACGATCGCCCCTACTTCAGCAGTCTCCTAGGGAGCAGGTGGCTCTCTTCGGTCGGGGTCGATGCATGAGGCCATGAGGATCTCGCCGACGAACCGGCCAACGAGGAACAATTCGTCGGCAAGGACGCCTTCGTTCTGAAACCAGCACGACACGTCGAGCCCTCAGGCAGCGACATCCGTCTCCAGGACGTGCTCT
>PMYJ01000078.1:0-392 GCA_003170875.1 Candidatus Dormiibacterota bacterium
TGGGTCGTCCCGCGTCCTTCCATGCCCAGGATGTGCCCCCGGCGGCCCGAAAGGTCCCCCATGACCTCGCCCATGTACTCCTCCGGCATGGGTACATCGACCTTCATGATCGGCTCCAGGAGCGCCGGCTTGGCCTTGCGCATCCCGTCCTTGAAGCCCATCGAGCCGGCGATCTGGAACGCCTGCTCCGAGGAGTCGACCTCGTGGTAGGAGCCGTCGACCAGGGTGACCTTGATGTCGACGACCGGGCAGCCGGCCAGCACCCCGTTGGCAAGAGCCTCGGTGATCCCCTTCTCGACCGGCTTGATGTACTCCTTGGGGATGGAGCCCCCGACGATCTTGGAGACGAACTCGAAGCCCTTCCCCGGCTCCTGGGGCCGCAGCTCCAGCTC
>PMYJ01000078.1:426-1435 GCA_003170875.1 Candidatus Dormiibacterota bacterium
TCGCGGAGCATGCGGTCGACGATGATCTCGAGGTGGAGCTCGCCCATCCCTGAGATGACGGTCTGGCCGCTGTCCTCGTCGGTGCGGACCCGGAAGGTCGGGTCCTCGGCGGCGAGCCGCTGGAGGGCCAGGCCCATCTTGTCCTGATCGGCCTTGGTCTTGGGCTCGACGGCGACCGAGATCACCGGCTCCGGGATGACCATCGCCTCCAGCACGATGGGCGAATCCTCGGTGCAGAGCGTGTCCCCGGTGGTCGTCGACTTGAGGCCGATGGCCGCGGCGATGTCGCCGGTCCGGACCTCCTCGATGTCCTCGCGGTGGTTGGCGTGCATCTGGAGGATGCGCCCGATCCGTTCGCGCTGCCCCTGGGTGGCGTTGTAGACGTAGGAGCCGCTCTTCAGGGTGCCGCTGTAGACCCGGAAGAAGGTGAGGTTGCCGACAAAGGGGTCGTTGGCGATCTTGAAGGCGATCGCCGCGAAGGGCTCGTCGTCGCTGGCCGGGCGGCGGCCGGGCTCGACCTTCCCTGGGACGTGGCCCTCGATGGGGGGCACATCGAGCGGGGACGGCAGGTAGTCGACCACCGCGTCGAGCATCGGCTGCACGCCCCGGTTCTTGAGGGCGGCACCGCAGAGCACGGGGACGAGCTGGGTCTTGATGGTCCCGATGCGGAGGCCGCGGCGGATGTCGTCCGCGGAGAGCTCCTCGCCCTCCAGGTAGCGACCGAGCAGCTCGTCGTCAGTCTCGGCGACGGCCTCGACAAGGGTGTGGCGCCACTTGGCCACATCCGCCCTCATCTCCTCGGGGATCTCGCCGCGCTCGCTGGTGGTTCCCAGGTCGTCGAGGTAGACGATGGTCGTCAGGTTGACCAGGTCGACCATCCCGACGAAGCCGGACTCGCTGCCGATCGGGAGCTGGACGGGGATCGGGTTGGCCCCCAGGCGGTCCTTGATCGACTGCAGGGAAGCGTAGAAGTCGGCCCCCATCCGGTCCATCTTGTTGATGAAGCAGA
>PMYJ01000078.1:1470-9291 GCA_003170875.1 Candidatus Dormiibacterota bacterium
CCGGGTGTATCGATTATGTTGATACGGTGGCCGCGCCACTCCGCCGCCGTGGCGGCCGAGGTGATGGTGATCCCGCGCTCCTGCTCCTGGACCATCCAGTCCATGGTGGCGGCGCCCTCGTGGACCTCCCCCATCCGGTGGATGCGGCCGGTATAGAAGAGGACGCGCTCGGTCGTCGTGGTCTTGCCCGCGTCGATGTGGGCCATGATCCCGATATTCCGGTACTTCTCCAGCGCGACAGCGCGACCGGCCACGGCGGTACTCATCTCTTCAGGACCACAAGCTCGAATCAGTAGCGGAAGTGCGAGAAGGCCTTGTTCGACTCGGCCATCTTGTGGGTGTCTTCCTTCCGCTTGATCGACGCTCCCACCCCGTTGGCGGCGTCCATCAGCTCGGCGGCCAGCCGGTCGGCCATGCTCTTCCCACCCCGGGCCCGGGCATAGCGGATGACCCAGCGGCGGGCGAGCGCCTGGCGCCGGTCGTGACGGATCTCGACGGGCACCTGGTAGGTGGCGCCGCCGACCCGCTTGGGCTTGACCTCGATGACCGGGGTCACGTTGCGCATGGCCTGATCGAAGACGTCGAGCGGCTCGCGCCGGCTGGAACGCCTGACCTTCTCGAAGGCGTCGTAGACGATCTTCTGGGCGGTCGACTTCTTGCCGGCGAGCATCACGCAGTTGATGAACTTCGCGAGCGCGGGGCTGGCGTAGATCGGGTCCGGGAGGATGTTGCGTCGCTGGACGCGGGCTCGACGTGGCATTTCGAATGAATCTCTACTTGGCCGCTTTCTCGCGCTTGGCGCCGTACTTACTGCGCCCCTGCTTCCGGTTCTTGGTCCCGGCCGTGTCCAGGGTGCCCCGGATGATGTGGTAGCGAACGCCGGGGAGGTCCTTGACGCGGCCGCCCCGGATCAGCACCACCGAGTGCTCCTGGAGGTTGTGCCCGATCCCCGGGATGTAAGCGGTCACCTCAGCCTTGCTAGTCAGCCGCACCCGGGCCACCTTCCGGAGCGCCGAGTTCGGCTTCTTGGGGGTGGTCGTGTAGACGCGGACGCACACGCCGCGCCTCTGGGGCGAGCCGTGCAGTGCGGGGGCCTTGGTCTTCCGGTTGATCCGGACCCGGCCCTTGCGGACCAGCTGCTGGGTGGTGGGCACAGAACTCCGTTCTGAATTGAACAGCACCCCTTCCGGGGCGCGCATGGACGCAATCTCGCCCGAGGGGGCGCGAGGGAGCATCCTACCAGCGCAGAGGCTCCGGCGTCAATTCAGCGGGCCTCGCCCGCCAATTGGGGGACGGACCTGGCGGAGCCGCCCGCCCGTTCCCCAACTGGCGTCCGCGGTCCAGACCACCGCGTCCAGCCGCTCGCCGAGAGCCAGGCAGAGCCGGTCGGCGAGGGAGAGGCCGTCGCCCGGGGCCCAGCGCCCCGCCGCCCATTCGGCATCCGCCTCGGTCACGGGCTCGATCAGGACGCCGTAGCTGGCCACGAGCGACCGGGCCAGCGTCCAACTCCGGCCATGAGCCCTCACCTTCTGGGCCACCTCGGACCAGTTGGCGGCGCCACAGCAGCCGCCGGCCTGGAGCGCCCCCTCGACGTCCGCGGCCCCCGTCTCCCCCTGGAGGAAGGCGAGCAGCGCAGAGGCGTCGAAGACGTTCACCCCACGCCCTCGGCGGCCGCCTCCACCCGGCGCTCGGCGAGCAGCTCCCCCACCAGGTCCAGGCCGGCCAGGTCAGCGCGCACCAGCGCCCGCAGCTGTGGGCGGGTCAGCAGGACGAGGCCACCCGGCGTCTCGATCAGGGTGAGGGTCGTCCCCTCGGTGAGGCCGGCTCGGTCCCGCAGCTCGGCGGGGATCACCAGCCGGCCCCGGTCTCCCACCGTGGTCTGGTAGGTCCCACTCATCAGGCTACCGTACCACTCCACGCTATACGATGGGAAAAGGCACCGCTGACCGGACGTACTCGTCGATTTCAACCCGGCCGCCGTGGGGCGCAGCGTTCTCCGCCCACAGACCGGTGGGGCAGGCCCGGAGCTACCGCTCCGCGGCGTCCCTTCGGCCACGCCGAGGCCGCGCATCCGCTGCCTTGAGCGAGGCCAGGGGCCGGAGCCGGTGCTCGATCTCGGCCAGACCGGCGGTCACCACCGCGTTGACCACCTCCTGGGAGGACTTGTAGGCGGGGCCGGCCTCGTCGAGGGGCACCCGGCCGTCGGCGTTGACCACGATGCCCCGGCTCCGGTACTGGGCGTCGATGGCCGTCTGGTCGAGCTGCCGCATCGCCGCCGACCTGGAGAGGCGGCGGCCGGCGCCGTGGTTGACCGAGTACCCGCTGGCGACCGCTCCGGGAAGGGGCCGGAGGATGAAGGAGAGGTCGAGATTGGACCCCGGGATGAGGACCGGGTGGCCGCGCTCCGCCCACATCGTCCCGGCGAGCGCGGGGTGGCCGGCCGGGAAGGCCCGGGTGGCCCCCTTCCGGTGCACGTGGACATCCCCGAACTCGGGGTGGGTCTCGCGCTGGACCAGATTGTGGCTGATCTCGTAGACCATCTCCAGGGGCTCGCCGAAGGTCTCCTCGAAGGCGGCCCCCACCTCCTCCGCGATCACCATCCGGTTGACGATCGCGAAGTTGGCGCCGGCGGCCACCGCGTTGAGGTAGGCACGGTGATGGACCGAGTCGGGGGTGAAGTAGCCGAGGTCGAGGTTGGTGATGACGTCCGGCCTCTCCGCCCGGGCGAGCTCGAAGTAGTTGGTGGCCAGCCCATGGCCGAAGCCCCGGCTGCCGGTGTGCACCTGGACGAAGAGGGTGCCCGCCTCGATGCTCTCCTGGAGCTCGATGAAGTGGTTGCCACCGCCCAGGGAGCCGAGCTGGGGGATGCCGCGCTCGGGCCGCCCCGGGCCGCCCCAGGGCACCTCCCAGGAGTCGTCCACCGGAATACGGTCCCGTTCGGCCCGGTGGCGGTCGAAGCGGGAGCCGTACCTCTCCACATAGTGGGCGGCGCCGCCGCGGCAGATGGCCTCGAACCCGGGACGCTCGAGCCGACTCAGCCGGGTCCGGCTGGCCGCCCCCGCCCCCATGGCCACCCGGCCGAGCACGGCCCGGTTGAAGGCGAGGCGCTTCTCCGGGGTCGCCATCTGTGCGGGCACCTCCGACCGGGCCGAGACCATGCCACAACCGATGTCGAAGCCGACCGGCCCCATGGCCACGGCGCCGTCGGCGGCGCCAGTGAGGATCACCGAGCCGACCGGGACCCCGTAGCCGACGTGGACATCGGGGGTGATCGCCACCAGCCGGGTGCCGGGGAAACGGGTGGCGTTGACGATCTGGGGGTAGACACCGTCCCCGGCCTCCTCCAGCAGCGCCGGGGTGAGGAAGAGGCGCACCGGGACCTCGCCGGTGTCCTCGGTGGCGAGGTCGTACCAGCCTCCCGGGTTGGGCGAGGCGAGGTGCTTCCAGCGCTTGGCGGCGGCCGGGCGCGCGCTGAGAGGGGACGTGGGGGCGGCCACCTCAGCTGAACCTCGGGTAGGTGCTCATGCCGCCGTCGACGACGAGGGTGGTCCCGGTGAGGTAGGCGGCCTCCTCGCTCGCCGCCCAGACCACTGCTGCCGCGATCTCCTCCGGCTGCCCGAGGCGGCCGAGGGGGATCTCGGCCTCCACCTCGCGGAGGGCCTCGGGGTCGTCGAGGAGGGCGGAGTTGATGCGGGTGGCGATGGCCCCCGGAGCGATCGCCAGCACCCTGATGCCGAGGGGAGCCCATTCCTGGGCGACGGTCTCGGTGAGCAGCTTGAGGCCGCCCTTGGAGGCGCAGTAGTGGGCGTAGCCCGGCCAGGGGATGAACTCGTGGACCGAGCTGATGTTGATGATCACTCCCCGCCGCTCCGCGGCCATCAGCCTGCCGGCCTCGCGCAGGCAGAGGAAGGCGCCGGTGAGATTGGTCCTCAGGACCTCCTCCCAGACCTCGAGGCTCATCTCCAGGGTAGGCGCCTGGCTCTCGATGCCGGCGTTGTTGACCAGGAGGTCGAGCCCGCCCAGCCGCTCGCGACACTCCTCCACCATCCGGACCACCTCGACCTCGACCCGGACATCGGCCTGGACGGCATACGCCCGTGCCCCGGCCGGGTCGATCCGGGCCGCCACCGCCTCGGCGTCCGCGCGCTCGCGCTCTGAGCGGTAGTTGACCGCCACCCGGGCCCCCTCCTCGCCGAGGCGCAGGGCGGTCGCCCGGCCGATCCCGCTCGACCCCCCAGTGACCAGGGCCCGGCGCCCTTCCAGAAGCATGTGGATCCCTCCTCTTCCATATGGTGGCAGCGGCACCGGCCGGCTGGTTGGGGGGCGGCCCCGCCTTCGGGGTGAGATCGGCCGCCGAGCTTCTGCTATCCTCGGCCCCTCACCGGATCCATTCACGGTGCTCAAGCATCTCGCCCCAGACCGCAGGCGGGGGTCACCCCTCAATCTCCTGCGCAGGTGGGATCGGTCGTCCGGCCCGGCGTCCCCACGACGCCCGCCGTCCGCCGCTCTCAGGGGGCGGTTGTGACGGCCCGCCTGGAGGACAGACACCGATGCCCAAGGCCACGACCGCCGAGGAGGCGGCCCAGCGCGCCGGTCCCCGCAAGCGCGAGACCGTGGAGAGCCTCGCCGGCGAGCTCGGCCGGGCGACCTCGGCCATCGTCACCGACTACCGGGGGCTCACCGTCAAACAGCTCGAGGAGCTGCGCGCCCAGCTGCGCAGCCAGGGCATCGACTACCACGTGGTCAAGAACACCCTCGCCCGCAAGGCGGCCCGGGAGGCCGGCATCGGCGACCTCGGCTCGGTCCTCACCGGCCCGGTCGGCCTGGCCCTGGGGTTCGGCGAGCTCTCGGTTCCGGCCAAGGTCCTCAGCGACTACCACCGGATCAACCGCCGGCTCCCCCTCATCGCCGGCTTCGTCGAGGGGCAGGTGCTGGACGCCCGCGGGGTTCAGACCCTCGCCGAGCTGCCGCCGCGCGAGGTCCTGCTCGCCCAGCTCGCCGGCACGCTCCAGTCCCCGCTCACTCAGCTGGCGGGCGCTCTCGCCAGCATCACCTCCAACCTGGCCGCCACCCTCGACGCCTACCGGGACAAGCTTGAGGCCGCCTGACCCCGTCGCTCCCAACCTTCCGAATCCGATCCGATCAATTGAATCAATCCAGGAGATGACCAACATCATGGCAACCAAAGCCATCACCCCCGAGGAGTTCGTGGACGCGCTCCCGTCGTGGACCGTCCTCGACGTCATCAACGCCGTGAAGCTCATGGAGGAGAAGCTCGGCATCAAGGCGGCCGCCGCGGTCGCCGCCGCTCCCGCCGCCGCCGCAGCCGCCGAGGTTGCGGCACCCGAGGAGCAGACCGAGTTCACCGTCGTCCTGACCGCCATCGGCGACGCCAAGGTCAACGTCATCAAGGCCGTCCGCGAGATCACCGGCCTCGGCCTCAAGGAGTCCAAGGACCTGGTCGACTCCGCTCCCAAGCCCGTCCGCGAGGCCGTGCCCAAGGAAGAGGCCGATCAGGTCAAGGCGAAGCTCGAGGAGGCCGGCGCCTCCGCCGAGATCCGCTGAAAGCAGCTCCCCACGTGGCGGGCCACGTGGGGGCCCCGCCTCTTCTGACAGGGGCTCGCCGCCCCTCGGCGGCACGGCCAAGCCGCGTTGCTCGCCAGTCGCCGGGCCGTGGGCCCGCCGTCCCGCCATGGGATCGCGCTTCGCGCGTCACCAACGGCGAGGGGGGCCCGGCGCCTGTCAGAAAGGGGTGGGCGAGCTCCTTCCGGGGGGACTTCGCCTGCCGCCGCCGGCGGCCGGCAGTTTGAACAGGGCCGAACCGGGTAGACTGGAAGGCCTGGGCATCCTCGCACGGCGACCCGAACATCCGCTCGCGCGGGCGCAGCACTCCGCGCCCTGGAGCCGACGGGTTTGGTATGCTGTCCGATTGTGCCCGTCACCGTCGGCGTCCGCGCGTAGCCGCTTGTCAGGGGAACTCTAGCACATGGTCCTTTCTGCTTCCACGCCCTCCAGCATCCGTCACAACTACGGTCAGATCGCCGACAAGCTGGAGGTGGGGAACCTCATCCAGACCCAGTTGGATTCATTCGCTTGGTTCTGTCGCGAGGGGCTGCGGGAGCTCTTCGACGAGATCAACCCGATCACCGACTACACCGGCAAGAACTACGAGTTGCGCTTCCTTGACTACGAGTTCGGGGTGCCCAAGTTCGATGAGGAGGAGTGCCGGCAGCGCGACATGACCTTCAGCGCCCCGCTCCGGATCAACACCCGCCTCCACATCAAGACAGGGGAGAACGCCGGGGAGATCAAGGAGACCGAGGTCTTCATGGGCGACTTCCCGATGATGACCCCGCAGGGCACCTTCATCGTGAACGGCACCGAGCGCGTCGTGGTCAGCCAGCTGGTGCGCTCCCCCGGCGTCTACTTCACCGGCTCCGAGGACCGGGTGTCCGGCCGGATGCTGTTCTCCGCCAAGCTGATCCCCAACCGGGGGGCCTGGCTCGAGATCGAGACCTCCAACAAGGACGTGCTGACGGTCAAGATCGACCGCAAGCGCAAGGTCCCGGTGACCACCCTGGTGCGGGCCCTCGGCTACGCCGGCAACGACGACATCCGGGCCTTCTTCGCCGACGCCGACAACGATCCCGAGCACACCTACATCCAGGCGACCCTGGAAAAGGACGCCACCAGCTCGGTCGAGGAGGCGCTGATCGAGCTCTACCGCAAGATCCGCCCCGGCGACCCGCCCACGGTGGAGAACGCCCGCAACCTGCTCAGCTCGCTCTTCTTCAACCCTCGCCGCTTTGATCTGAGCAAGGTGGGCCGCTTCAAGCTGGACAAGAACCTGGGCATCCCCGAGGACGAGGCCCGGGAGCGGGCCCTGGACAAGGAACGGCGGGTGCTGGACAACCAGGACTTCGTCTCGATCGTCCGCAAGCTGATCTCGCTCAACAACGGCATGGGCGAGTCCGACGACATCGACCACCTCGGCAACCGCCGGGTGCGAGCCGTCGGCGAGCTTCTCCAGAACCAGTTCCGGATGGGGCTGATCCGGATGGAGCGGATCATCAAGGAGCGGATGACCATCTGCGACGCGGCGACCGTCACCGCGGCCAGCCTGATCAACGCCCGGCCGGTGGTGGCGGCGATCAAGGAGTTCTTCGGCTCCTCGCAGCTCTCCCAGTTCATGGACCAGACCAACCCGCTGGCGGAGCTGACCCACAAGCGGCGCCTCTCCGCGCTCGGGCCGGGTGGCCTCTCCCGGGAGCGCGCCGGTTTCGACGTCCGGGACGTCCACTACAGCCACTACGGCCGGATCTGCCCGATCGAGACCCCCGAGGGTCCCAACATCGGGCTGATCGGCTCCCTGGCGACCTTCGCCCGGGTCAACGAGTTCGGCTTCATCGAGGCCCCCTTCCGCCGCGTCTACCGCGACGTCTCCCCGAGCGATGCGCGGGAGAGCGGCGCGCTGGCCGGCCAGACCCTCCGCGACGACGCCGACTCGCTGCACGCCGGGCACGTGCTCGGTGCCGACGACATCAAGCGGCTGGCCCAGAAGGGCGTCGAGCGCGTCCGGATCGTGCCCTGGGTCTCCGACGAGATCGTCTTCCTCTCGGCTGACGAGGAGGACAAGTACACCGTCGCCCAGGCCAACGCGCCGGTCGACGAGTCCGGCCACTTCACGGTCCTCCACACCGCCTGCCGCAGCCGGCACACCTTCAAGGACCTTCAGGTGGCCGAGGTCGACTACATGGACGTCTCGCCGAAGCAGACCGTCTCGGTGGCGACCGCGCTCATCCCCTTCCTGGAGCACGACGA
>PMYJ01000122.1 GCA_003170875.1 Candidatus Dormiibacterota bacterium
ATCTCGGCTGTCGCCACGGCCGTGCTGCTGACCGGGCCAGTCGAACCGCCGACCACGAGAAGCCGCCCGTCCCCGAGCAGGGTCGAGCCCGCGCCCCAGAGCGGCTGCGGCAGCGACGGAATGCGAGACCAGGTCCCGTCGCCGTAGGTGAGGGTCTGCGCGGGCCCGGACTCGGCCGGCGTGGCGCCCGCTCGCGAGGGCGAGGGCGAAGCGGCACCGGGCGAGCCGGCGGCCGCCGGCGAAGCGACCGCGCCTGAGCCTGACGCCCCAGCCGAGCTGACCGCAAGAGGACTTGGCCGCGAGCCGTTGAGCCAGATATAGGCGGCGGGGGCGGTGGCCAGCACGACCGCCAGGGCGGCGGCGTCGATTGCCAGCACGAGTCCGATGCCGCGCCGTACAGCGTCCGACGACCGCGGCTTCATTCGCGCCCCAGGGTGGCGATCAGGCCGGCGATCCCGATGCCCACCAGGAGGATGCGGGTTCCGGATCCCCGGCGCCCCCGGGCAAGGAGAAGATTGAGCGCGCAGAGGAGGACGACTGCCCGATACACGGGATTGCTCGTCGAGAGCGCGATCACCAGCCCCGACGCCGACCACGCCGCCAGTGCACGCGTGCTCATGCGCGCCTGCGCCGCAGCAGCAGCTGGACCAGCGCCAGCCCGGCGAGCGCGCCGAGGACCACCGCGGTCACGAGCAGCGCTGGGCTGATCCCCGCACCCGCGGCGCCGCCCGCTGTGGAGCTGGTCGTGGCGGTCCGCGGCCCATCGATCGGCCCGATGACCGCTGCCGGCGGCCCCGAAGCGCCCACCGACAGAGGTGCCGGCGCGGCGCCGGACGCAGGGCTCGACGAGCCGGCGGAGGAGGAGACGGAGCCGCCACTGCTCACCGAGCCCGATCCCGAACCGGAGCCCCCACCGCCGGCGGCACCCGACGCTGCGCCGGTCGCGCCTCCGCTCCCGGAGCCGGAGGGGGTCGCGGACGTCCCGGCAAGGGCGGCCGCGCAGATCCCCGCCGGGGACGCCGGCGGTGGATCGACACCGCTCTGGGAGTCGTAGCGCAAGCCCTCGGCATCTCCGCTCGCGAATGTCAGGGTCGAGATCCCGCTGCCGGCGGTCTGCCAGGAGCCACCCCCGCGCGACACGAAGACCACCCAGTACGAGCCGCCGCTCGGCAGGCAGGAGCTGTACGCGGCCGGCTCGTCGTCGATCTGGCACACCGCGTCGCCGAGCGAGCCGTACCCCGCGGTCGCGTACTCCAGGCCGCTGGCCTGGAGGATCTCCTCCCCGCTGATGCTGGTGCCGTCAAAGCCGACGCAGAGGCCGACGACACCTCCGTCGCCGTGCTCGATGACGAGGGTGACGTGGCTGCTGTAGGCCGCCGCCGCGCACGGCGCCGCCGCCACAAGCAGGTGGGCCGCACCGCCCCCGGCCCCGAGCGCGGCGCCCAGCAGGGGGATGGCGAGGAGATGCCCCCACCGCCGGGCGCTCATCGCAACGCCACCGGCGGCAGGCGCCTCACCGTCATCGCCGCGCCACCAGCGCGAGCCGACCACCGCCCACCACCAGCGCGACCGCGAGGGCCACCAGCCCGTAGAGCAGCAGAGCCGGCGGGGAACCCCCCGAGGGGTTGGCACCGGAGGGTCCGCTCGAGCCCACCGAGGCCTGGGCCGCAGGCGAGGGTACGGTGGTCGCCGTGACCGGCGTGGGCGCCGGTGTCGCGGCCACGGGGGTGGCCACGAGCGACGCCGGCTGGACCCGCGACGCGGCGGATGGGGATGCGGTCGGGAGAGGCATCGGCGCCGCGGTGATGACCCCGGCGGGTGGGCTGGAGGACGGCGATGTGGAGGGCGTGGGGGTGGGGCTCGCCGAAGCGGTGGGCGGAGTGCCGAGGGTCGCACCGGGCGTGTACCACTGCCGGCTGCCGAAGGGGACGGGGAGCGCCAGCCGCTCGAGGGCCAGCGGGACCTCGCTGGTGGTGAAGGGGTCGCTCCCGTCGCCCGCCTGGTAGGGGAAGCCACCATCGGTGTCCTGGGTGTCCTCCAGGTAGGCGAGCGGGGTGACGCCGTCCACCGTCCACGGGGCGGCGAACGGGTCGCCCCCGGTGGCGATGACCGCCTGCACCACCAGCGCCGTCGAGTCCGAGTCGCTGCCCGCACCGGGCTGGTACGGGAAGCCGCCATCGGAATCCTGCTGGCCGGCCAGCCAGGTCAGAGCGCCCGTGTCGCAGCTGTGGTCGCCGGTCGCGTCCAGCGCCATCAGCACCATCGCCGTCGAGTTGGTGTCGCTGGTGTCGTACAGGTTGGTGGTGTCGTCCTTGACGTCCTCGTAGTCCCAGCCGCCGTCACTGTCCTGGGCATTCACCAGGAACGTGACGGCTGCGGGGGGCACCGGCTGGCCGGCGGCGACCAGCCCCTGGATGGCGAGCGCCTGGGTGAAGGCCTCGCCGTCGCCGTACTCACCGGTCGTCCCGTCGTAGGAGCCGGCGCCTTCCAGGGTGGTCAGCAGGTCCTGGCCCCCGAAGCTGGTGGGATCGCCCCTGGCGGCGACCACCGCCTGGATCAGCTCGCCGCACGCGCCCGGGTCGCTCGCCGTGCAGGCGGCGGCGGCGTTGGCGGCCAGATAGCTCATCACCGAGGCGCCCGATGGCGCGCTGAGGGCGTTGGGGTCGTACCCCGCGGCGGCGGCGGCGATGGCGAACAGCTCGCTGTCCGCATAGCTCCCGGTCGGCCCGGCGATCGACCCGTTCGNNAGCCTGCTGCGCCTGCAGGTAGGCAAGGGCGCGCGAGGCTGGGTCCTCCTGCGCCTGGACCACTCGCCCGGATTGCACGCCGAAGAGCGCGCACGCGCCGATAAGACCGAGTGCCGTCACCACGGCGGTGCACCTGCGGGATCCGTTCATCCCACGCTCCCCAGGCGGCGATCGGTCTCCACCTCGCCGAAGGCATCCTCGCCGCCATGAGGCCGTCCTCCCGTCACGCGCGGGGGTGGAGTCGTGCCTCGGGTCGGTCTCCTGGCTTGCGGCTCGTCGCCATCGGTCGCCTTCCCACGAGACGCATCTCGCAGTGGCACGCTGACCTCGGCTCCCCGCTCACAGTTGCGCGACAGCGCCGGATTCTCACCGGCTTCCCGTTCAACCCGGGGCGTTATTCAGGTGTGGTCAGGATTATGGCCTGGATGCGCGGGCCGCCGCACACGCCCCGCGGTGGGGTGCCGGCAAGGTCGTCTCATGGCGCATCAATCCCAGCGAAACCTCCAGGTGGCGAGGGCGATCGCGCCCACCGCCCAGGCGGCCATGACCAGGCAGTCGGTGGTGATGGCGCTGAAACTCGCCCCGTTGTTCATGACCTGGTGGAGGGCGTCGCTCGCCCAGGCGAGCGGAAGGATGCGGGAGATGACCTGCACCACCTGCGGCAGTCCCGTCATCGGGAAGAAGATGCCGCTCAGGAACATGAGCGGAAAGGTGACCATCGCCGACAGCGCCCGCGCCGCCTCGCTGGTCTTGGCGATGCTGGTGATCAGGAAGCCGATGCCGACGAAGGCCGCCGTGCCGAGCACGATCGGTGGGATCAGGAGCAACCAGCTGCCGTAGTTCCTGGCCCCGAACGCCCAGATCCCGATCAGCACCAGGACGAGGATCTGGAGCAGGACGATCAGCGCCCCGCCCACCACCTGGGCGGCGAGGATGGTGCCGGACCGGACGGGGGTGGCCCGAAAGCGGCGCAGGACCTGCTTGACCCGCATCTCGACCAGGCCGATCGCCACATAGTTCACCCCGGAGAACAGGAGGATGTACGCGATCATCGACGGCAGCATGTAGTCCATCTCGGTGACCTGGTTGACCGCCGCCGTCTTCGGGGAGTCGAGGGTGATGGTCGAATGACCCTGGCCGGCGGCAAAGCCAGCGGTCACGTTGGCGACCACGTCATCCGCGATAGCTGTGGACGAGGAGCTGCCCCCGGCCTGGTAGATCTCCACCATCTGAGACGGCCCCTTGTCCTCGTAGGCGGCACCGAAACCGCTGGGGATCACGAGCACGGCGACGACCGAGTCGTCCTTCAGATCGGCGAACGCGGTGGCGTGCGACCTCACGTCGACGGTGACACCGGGAACCGAACGCAGCGCCGTGAGGTAGCCGGCTGACGCCGCCGTGTTGTCGCTGTTGACGGCGTCCAAGGTGAGCGAGACGCCGTTGCCCCCGAAGAGCAGCCCGAAGATGACCATGAACAGGACCGCGAGACCCAGGGTGAAGATGAGCGAGGTTCGGTCGCGCACCGAGGCGCGCACCCGGTTGAGGGCGAGGGCGCGGAAGGCGCCGAATGCGTTCATTCGCGGAGGCTCCTTCCGGTGAGGCTGAGGAAGACGTCTTCCAGGGTCCCGTGGCGGACCACCAGGTCGCGGATCATCCCCTCCCCCTCCCCGTCACCACCGGCGCTTCCCGCGCCGGCCCAGGGAGCCTGCGGGTCGAGCAGTGCGTGGAGCACCACCTCGGGGGTGCGCGTGGTCAGGCTCACCTGCCCGTCGGCCACGACTCGATCCACCCCGGGGAGCTTTCGCAGGGCCTCGACGTCGAGGCCAGGAACCCGAGCGAACTCGACCGTGGTCCCCGCTGCGTTGGCGGCAATCAGGTGCCGCGGCGAGTCGAGGGCGACAATATGGCCGCGGTCGATGACCGCGACGCGGTCGCAGAGGCGCTCCGCCTCCTCCATGTAGTGGGTGGTGAGCACCACCGTCTTGCCGCGCTGGCGGATCCCCTCGATGACCGTCCAGATGTTGAGCCGAGCCTGGGGGTCGAGCCCGGTGGTGGGCTCGTCGAGAAACACGAGATCGGGATCGTTGATCAGGGCGAGCGCGATGCTCAGCCGCTGCATCTGACCACCACTCAGCTTGTCGGTGTAGGCGTCGGCCTTCTCCTCGAGGTTGAACTCGGCCATCAGCTCCGCGACGGGACGAGCCTGCCGGTAGAGGGCCGCGAAGAGTTCGACGGCCTCGCGGACCTTGGTGAAGTCGGGCAGGGCGGTGGCCTGGAGCTGGACCCCGATCCGCTCCTTGACGGTGCCGGGGTGGGCGAGGACGTCGGTGCCGAGCACGTGGACGGTGCCGGCATCGGGGGCGCGAAGCCCCTCGATGATCTCCAGGGTCGTCGTCTTGCCCGCGCCGTTGGGCCCGAGCATGCCGAAGACCTCACCCTTCTGGACGGAGAAGCTCAGCCCGTCCACCGCGACCACGTGGCCGTAGCGCTTGACCAGGCCAGTGACGTCGATGTCGGCCATCTCTCCTCCCAGCCGCACTACGGCGGGCATCGGCTCGGCGTGAATGATAGGGGTCACCTCCGGTTGGCCCGGAGGGCTAGTTCCAGAACGTTGATTGGAAACGTCGTTATAGAACCACGTTCGGTCCACTGCCGGTGACTGAGCCAGCCGTCGGGTCGCAGGCCGCGACGGTCTCAGACTCTCCGCGACTCCCAGCGGAAGAAGCGCAGCGTGAGCGCCAGCCCGACCACCCCCCAGATCAGCAGCACCAGGAGGTCCTGCCCGTTCCACCCACTCGAGCTGGGCTCGGCGCCGAAGGCGGTGAGCATCGCCTCCTTGAACCAGTAGACGGGGAAGACCTTGGCGATGTCGACGAAGACGGCGTTGTTGAAGTTGAAGAAGAAGCCGGAGATGAAAAGGAGGGGGAGGGAGGTGAAGTTCATCACCGCAGGTGCCGCGTCGGCATTGGGCGTGACCGCGGTGAGGGCCAGGCCGATGACGCAGAAGACCAAGCCGCCGAGGAGCACGCTGACCAGCGCCGGCAGCGGGTGGGCGGGCCAGGGAGCCTGAAAGAGGAGATGCCCGACCACGGCGGTCAGCACCACCACGATCACGGCGGAGATCAGGGCCGAGCCGAGGATGCCGGCAACGAAGGCCGCTGACGGCAGCGGCGTCCCGCGCAGCCGCTTGAGGAGACCGTTGTCACGGCGATAGACGGTGTTGATGGTGAGGTTGGAGAAGCAGGTGGTGATCACGCCCCAGGCGGCCATGGCGGGAACGAAGAAGTTGTTGTAGGGCACGAGCGTGCCACCCACGCACTGACCGCGCGCACCGAGGCTGCCGTCGATGCAGGTGGTCTGGCCCTTGAAGATGGCGCCGAAGATGAGCAGGAACATGATCGGGAAGCCGAAGCCGAAGAAGGCGGCGACGCGGTTGCGCCAGAAGCCCCGCTGCTCGGCGCGCACCTGACGGAGGCTGACGGCCAGGTCACTCATCGGCGGTCAGCTCCAGGTAGACGTCCTCCAGCGACGGCTGAGTGACCTCCAATCGCTGCAGCTCAAGGCCGCGGGCGACCGCCCACTCGGTCAGCTCGTGCAGGGCCTTGGTCGGGGTTTCGGTGATCATCGCGATCAGTCCGTTCTCGCCGCCGGGGACGACCTCGCCCACCTCGGGCACCGCGACCCCGTCGGGGCGGACGAATTGGATCCTGGTCTCGGCCTTCTCCGCGCGCAGGCTGCCGGGAGTGCCGATCCGGATCACCTCTCCCGCGCTGACGACGCAGACCCGGTCGGTGAGGTTCTGGGCCTCGTCCATATAGTGGGTGGTGAGCAGGATGGTCTTGCCCAGCTTGCGCATGTCGCGCACGATCTCCCACGCGTTGCGTCGGGCCGACGGGTCGAAGCCCGTGGTCGGCTCGTCGAGGAAGAGCAGCTCGGGGTCCCCGATGATGGCGAGGGCGAGATCGAGGCGGCGCTGCTGCCCACCCGAGAGCTTCTTGACACGGACGCCTGCCTTCTCCTGGAGACCGACCAGCTCGACGACATCGTCGGTCGCAAGCGGCTTCGGGTAGTAGCCGCGGTGGAGCTCGACCACCTCGCGCACGGTGAGGTACGGCTCGACGGCGCACTCCTGCAGGACCATGCCGACCCGCCGGCGGAGGTCGCGGCCGCCGGTTGCG
>PMYJ01000001.1 GCA_003170875.1 Candidatus Dormiibacterota bacterium
TTCGACTCCCCGTGCGGGTACGCGGGATTTTGAATTCAAAAGACAGGGATTATCAGGCGGCTGCATAGGGAACCCTAGCGGGTTGATGCCCTTTTTGATGCCAACGCACCGCGGTTGTCCCCGAGCCGTGAGGGCGGGCAAGCGATCTGGGCGCGGTAGTGGGCCACTTTGAGGCGAAGGCTCCCTTGGGCGACCGCACAAGATTCTCGCGAACCCCTACCCGCAAACTCCCCCAGGGCGACCGCCACGATCCGGTCGACCCGGTTCCTCGCATGCCAAAGCTCCGCGCCAACTGACGCCGGCTGCGCCCGCCCCGCCAGTGCTGGAGCAGCGCCGCCACGTCTGCCACCGCGAATCTCCTGCCGGCCATCGCTCCCTCTACGGGACCGCGAACGCCGCCTGGGCATGCCTACCTGTCCCAGCTGCCGCGCTGGCCGACCCCGGCGCCCATGCAGCCTCAGTAACCACTCGGCCCCAGGATCGCGCAGGCGCCAACGAACATTTCCCCGCACTGCTCTCACTGCTCCTTCACGAGCGAACCGCTCGATGGACCCGCCCACCGCGTTCGAGGCGTAGAGCGCAGCATCCATCGTCTTCCAGGGGGTCTTCCCGGCAGTGACCAGCAGCCGTGCACGGAGGGCCCGCTCAGTGATCTCGCGCGAGGTCAGCGGTCCGTTCGCACCTCGCAGCACGGCCACCGCCGCGTCGAGGAAGGTTCGGCCGGAAGCCGGAACGGCAGGCGAGTTACTCATAGCAGCCCCGCCCTTCGAAGGGTATCTGCGAGTGCGTCAGCGTCCTGAAGGCGCTCAGTCGGGACGCGGTAGCACCCCACGCCAGCGAGTGTGAGGCGCCGCATCGCCGCCAGCTGCCTCCGCCATGCCGTCGGATCGGCGATCCACCTGTCCGCGTCGACCGCGATGACAGCGGCGGTGCCATCATCACGAACGGCCAGTGCAGTGACGGTCACGCTGTCAGCCCGCAAGACTCCAGATCCGGCGAATCCACCAGCTCGGAGGGCCGAGAGCTCGCTAGGAAGCTGACCGGTCACCTCGACCGTAGCAAGCACGGGCGGGACCTCCAGCGCACGCTTGATTTCCGCAACGACCCCCTCAGGGGCGTTTAGCATCTCCCAGGCCGTGTACTCGAGGACACGCCATCCCGCCGCCAGGGCCTCGTTCCGCTTGTCCTGGTCGGCGAGGATCTGAGCGCTGTCCATGGAGTGGAACTCGCGACCATCGAGCAGGACCAGTAGGCGCTCCCCCGACCAGGAGAAGTCCATCTGGATGATCCCTCGCCCATCAACGGCCCTCAGGATGTTCTTGTCGCCGAACTCAGGTCGCCGAATCCCCGCTAACTCCAGCTGTCGGAAGAGCTCAGCCTCCACGAACGAGTCGAAGCGCTCGCGCTGCGACAAGGCGGGTTGCGGCCGCGTGGTGGCCGTCTGCGCCATCATGGCAAGCGTTGGCAGGATCAGCTGCTTGTCGAGCAACGCGTGCTCCCGCTGGTTCCAGTACTCCTTCAAACAGCGGTAGCACGCGCTTTCGCACTCACAAGCGGTCAAGTGGTCATGAGCCCGCGCCGCGATGTCGGGGAACCGCTCATGCAGTCGCCGCAGGTATCCGGAGCCGCCTGGCAAGGTGTCATAGAAGATGAGTCGGGCAGCCGCTCCTTCGGCTGCTCCCAGCGGGCGGTCAATGGCAACGAAATTCCCGATGGAGCGTGGCCCGACGAACATCTCCAACTGCAATCCCAGCTTGATCGCCTGCGCCATAGAGACCACCCAACGATAGTCGCCGCTTAGGTACTCGGTCGCAATCGGCAGCGGCAACGGGATCTCGAGGATGTCCCCCTCGACGGCCACGTGGAGATGGAGATTTCTGACGACCTCGGGGAACGGGTTCTCCGCGGGGTCGTCTCGAGGGAGCGGCCAGCCGGCAACGTGGCAGAATTCCGCGTGCCCTGTAGCGCTGCCTCGGAGCGGAGCAGGCCTGAGGGCATCACTCCGAAGCTGTCCGGCGCTGCGATAGGTTCCGCAGACGAGGCAGACGGTGAAGCCCCGGGCCCCGTCGGAGATCAACCCCCGGTTGAAGATGTGGATGTGACGTCGTCGGCTTCGGCGCAGTTGCCATGGGCCAACATGAGTAACCACCTCCTCGTGGAGGCGGGCATCAATTCCGGGGGTCATGTCTTCGAGGACGGTCGCGGTTGCGTAGTGGGTGCGGTCGCGATACTCGTCCTCGTCGGTGATGTGGTCACCACTCAGAGCCTGGGCGGCCACGTACTCCACGTAGTGGTTGCGCCGCAGACTGCGAGGGGCAGATCCGTCATCCTCGCTGCAGTTGGGGCACGACGTCGCCAGCGCATTGCTGGTCATGAAGGAGCAGGTGTCGCAATGGGCGTATGCCGTCGTGTGCTCGTGCGGGTCCTCCTTGGCCCCGCCGGCAAACAGGAGGCGGTTGACCGTGAGCTTGCGCCCGGCAACGTAGACCCGGTTTCCCGGTGCGTATTCCGTGATGCCAACGGCGGCAATTTGGCTGATCGCCTGCTGGCGATCGTCCATCACCCGGATCGTGCTGCCGGGGAAGCCATACCGCGGCAGAACCCCCACCCGCGCCAGGAAGCTCAGCGGATAGTAGTCCCGGTCGTGGCGCATGGTCACCATGCGTCCGATGAGTTGCCCGAGCAGTCGATGCTCCTCGGCGCTGTTGAAGCGTCGGCTCGCCTTGATGCGGTCGTGCTCAAGGGCCAGCTGCTGGTACTCCTGGCACCACGTATTCAACCCCGAGGAGATGGCCTTGGGGAAGCCGTCCACGACCCGGTTGATCTCTTCGGGGGTCAACCAGCCGAGCCCGTCGTCAGCGAAGGCCCGCGTCGCGGACTGGACGACGTGGCGCCGTGTCTCGTCGTCGAGTTCTCGCGACAGGCGAGCCTCGATGTCACTCCGGAACTCTCCCGCGTCGTCGGCGATCTCGGACCACGACGTCGGGATCTCGGTACCGAGGTTCTCAAGGATGAGCGAATTGAGGTGGCGGCGGACCACCACATCGTTGTCGAGCAGGATGACCGGGGGTCGGATGACACCAGTGATCATCTCGGCCGGCTCGCTGAAGAAGTAGCTGTCGTGCGGGCCCTGACCGGCATGGCTCAGCACGAGCGCGATGCGCCGCTCCCGACCGGCACGACCAGCCCGCTGGGCGTAGTTCGCCGGGGTCGGCGGGATATTGCGCATCACCAGGGCAACAAGGTCGGGGAGGTCGACGCCGAGCTCCAGGGTCGGGGTGCAGACGAGAACGTTGACGCCCTGTCGATTGAACTGCTGCTCGATACGCTCGCGGAGTGCGCCCGGAAGCTGTCCCGAGTGCTCGACTGCGAGCATCGGCTTCGGTTCCTGCTCGGCGTAGAGCTGGACATAGTAGCTGCTCGGATCTGCGGACACAGGGCGAGGGATGCCGCGGCAGCGATAGCCGAGACAGATCTGATGGCCGTCCGCCCCCAAGAGCGGCGCCAGGCGAGCACGGCCGCAGTTGTCGCAGCGCCACATAGCATCGACCGCGACGACTTCGACGCGATCGCGATCGACGAGGAACGCCGGCGTCGTGCTCGCGCCTCGCTCGCGCTCCTCGCCAATCCGCGTCTCATTGATGAACCGCGCACGCACCAGCTCTGCGACAGCGGTATCGATGAGCGCATGCCGCTGCTCCACTGAGGCCTGCGGGTACACACGGCTGATCACATCGTCGATGGCTGTTCGCGTGCCTTTCTCGTTGTACCACGCCTTAATTTCGTAGCGAGGCCGCCGGGCGCGGCGGCGGCTGAAGCCGACGGGGATGCGCGTGAAACGTGTCGCTAGCGCCTCTCCCTCTGCGACAGAGGGCGCGCGCTGGCTGAGATACTGGGTGAAGGGGTCGTAGTCGACCGCCTTCGAGTAGCGCATGACGTCGAGGATGGCGGTGAGCAGCTCCTCGACTTGCTGGCGCACGAGTGGATAGTCGAGTCGCGAGAAGGCCGGAGTGGCTTGGTCGACCAGGTCAGCAAGGCGAGAGTAGGTGACGCCGGCGAGCCCTTCTCGCTCAAGAGAGTTGCGCTGCTGAGCTAGAGCAGAAAACTCAAGGAAGAGCGACCATCGAAGGCGCTGTTCGGTCCGGCGCCGATCGCGGCTCGTCGGGATCATCCCCGACTGGAAGAATCCCTCCTCGGTGACCTGCCGGCTGTCAAGTGGGATGAGGAGGTTGTAGGCCTCCAGTTCGCCGCGCTCCTCGATGGTGTGATTAAGCACCCGAGGAGCGAGCTCCTCGATGGTCATCGGTCGCCCCTCGGCGCGCAGGGTCGAGCACGCGAGCTGGCGGCGAGCGAAACTGTGGTGGCGCTCACGGAGGAAGCCCGCCTGGTGTGCCGTGTCCTGACGGGAGTCGGCGAATATCAGCGTCCGCCGCTCCTCCGGGCTCAGCTCGTCAAAGAGCGCGGTGGCGAGAACCGCGATCGAACTACTCGCACCCGAGCGCAGGGGAGTGATGATCTGGGCGGAGTTGCCCTTGCCGGTGCTCCGGCAAACGGGGCAGCGCGTCCCGCCCAGGAAGGCACGAGCCGCTATCGCCGGAGCACCCTGGCAGCTGGGCCTGGGGCAGTCTGGCGTCGAAGCGGGCCGGAGAGTGCGACAAGCGCTGCAGACGAGAACAGGGAGCGTGGTGACAGTGCCGTCACCCGTCGCGCCGGACCGGGCAGACCCTGGATCACCGACACCCGTGCCGTCGGCTTCGTCCCCCGGCGTGCCGTCTTCGTCCTCCCCCTCGATGTTCTCGGCTCTGTCGGCCTCTTCCGTCGCCTCAGAAGAAGCATTCGCCATCGACGCCTCTACGATCGGAGGCACCGGCTGGAGAACAACGAGGTCGAAGCCCGAGGCCCCCTCGATCTCCGGAGAAAGAGCCTGGTGGAGGAGGCGATCGAGCGCCCGCGCGAAGGCGCCTTTCTTGCGCTCGACAGGGACACCGAGGTCCACGCGGCCAATCCAATAGTCCTGGCCACAGGTGCGGCAGACCGCGAGGGGCAGCGCCGCCCGCCCAACGCCATGAGCTGGGCAGGGGCCGCACTCATGGCGCCCGTCCGGCAGCAGGATGCCGCAGTTCGGGTCCAGGCAGCGGTGCAGCTGCGACAGGGAGCGCATGATCAGATGGACCTTCGGCCGAAACCGGGGCTCGGAAGGCTCACCCTCAGGGCGTCGGCGGAGCGCAGCTGCACCGACGAGGAGAATCGCGGCGGCCTCGTTTCGCAGGACGTCCTCCGCCAGCTGGGCGCGGCCGGGCAACTCGCGCAGCATATCGGTCAGGGAGGACACCGGTCGTGGGACGGCGAGCCGCCGCTCGATCTCGATCAGGAGGGGGTGGCGCGCGACCGCGTCGTAGAGAGCGTACGGCAGCTCCTCGTCGCTGAAGCGATCGAAGGGAAGACCAAAAAGAGCTGTAGCTAGCCCCCGAAGGCGCTCCGGGTCGCCGACATCGCCCTCGACCAGGTCGCCGGTGATCATGGCGTGGGGAGGTTCGGGTGCATAAGTGGCATCAGCCACAGGGGCCGGCTCCTCGACGACAACCGCGTCACCGCCGAAGGGCTCTCCGAACAGCGTGCTTGCGAAGGCAACGAGGCCAGCGGTATCTCCCTCGCTCTGTAGGGTCGCCGACGTGCCGATGCAGATGAGCTGACCCCGCTCGACACCCACGTGCTGCTTGAGACGACGGAGCAAGCACGCCACCTCGGTACCCGGGATGCCTTGGAAGGTGTGGACCTCGTCAATGACCACGAACTGCAGTGGCGCGTGAGTAAAGAGCGCCGTTCTCTCGTCCTTCCGGGTCAGGAGCAATTCCAGCATGGTGTGATTAGTGAGCAAGATATTGGGTGGGTGAGCCAGCATCTCCTCGCGGTAGTAGCGCTCCCCACCTGGCGCATCCGCGGGCCGCAGCGGCTGCCCCTCTTTCTCGGCCCGCTCTGCGCTCTGGGGAGCCTCACCGGTAAAGCGGCCAAAGCTCACATCCGGCGTGTCGCGTAGCAGCCGCCGCAGTCGCTTCAGCTGGTCATTGGCGAGCGCGTTCATCGGATAGAGGATCAGCGCCTTGACGCCCTCTCCTGGATGGCGCAGGCAGTGGTCGATGATGGGCACGAGGAACGCCTCAGTCTTCCCGGAGCCGGTGCTCGTCGAGATGACGGTGCTTCGACCGGCTGTCAGCGTCGAGAGTCGCTCGATGGCTCGGCTCTGATGGTCATGGAGCTGCTCGAACCCGAAGTGGACGCGCTCGGTCAGCTCTCGAGAGATAACGCCCTCGGCAACGAGGTCGGCGAAGCCGCGGCCCGGTTTGGGATTCCGCGATAGAGACACGTACGGCTCCTGCCACAGGAGCCCCTGCTCCATAACCAGTCGGTCGAACTCGGCGCGAAGCTCCGGCCGCCGCAAGGGGAAGGACGTAGTGATGTAGCTGTGGTAGGCGGACTTCAGGTTCTCGGCGGCGATGAACGGCTGCAGCTGACGCTCAGGGACCGTCATGAGTCATCCTCACCGGCAGTGTCCGCCACCATCAACTCATACACCTCGCCAGCCTCCTCCGGCTCAACGTCCTCGGCCCATTGGCGCGACTGATCAGCCTGCGGCAGCTCCACGTAGGGAACCGCTCCGACCTCGAGGGCTCGATCAGCGCGCTGACGCGCGTCGCCAATACCGCCCAGTGACTGACGCCCCACGGCCGCGAACAGGGCGCCGACGTCCACTCTTGCGGCACCCAGCCGGTGCCCGTACTCGGCAAGCACGAGGTCCCGGGTCACAGTGCTCCGCTCCTCACCGGGAAGGGGCTGCTGCTCCCGGTCCAGCTGGGGGAAGGTACTTAGCACGTAGGTCGCCTCCTCCAGGGAGAACTCATAGAGCTGGAAGATCGCGGCGTCGAGCCGCGCCCTCGCACGCCACCATTCGACCTTCTCACCCGGCATTCCGCACGCGTCTTCGGCCTGGCCCCGCAGCCAGTCGGGTTGCAGTGCGGCGATGGCGAGCGGGAGCAGCGGCTCCAACGCGGAGGGCGGTGGGACTGGCTGGGCAAGCAGCGGTCCGAACGTCATCGCGCCGATGCCCTGCGTGCGCATCTGCCAGTCGAAGCAGAAGCTGGTCCACAGCGCAGCGAGAGCGACCATCGCGCGCGGCGCTAGTGAGCCGGCCCGGACGTAAGGCAGCTTGTGCTTGCTTGCCACCTCCGCCGGGATGATCGCCGCTACCATGGTCCGTCGGTCGATGATTCTGGCGACGTCGCGCCACGCCACCCGGAGAGTGGCATTCGAGCGAACGCCCTTATACTCTTGCTGCGGCCGGAGAAGCATGTCGACATCCGTTTGGCTGATCCAGAGCTTCGGATCCGTGAAGCCGTAGAAGAGCTGCCAGACGTTCCGCCCTTCCAGCAGTGGGACGTAGACGGTGCCCTGACGCTCGATTCGGGTCTCTCCAGTCCGCACTCCCCCGGACCCCAGGAGAGCGTCGCGGTGAAAGAAGTGCTCGCGGTGAGTGCTGCTGTCGATCTCGCGACCGAAGTCTGCGGTCCAGCCGCTGCCAGGATCACTGAGTCGGGGGAAGCGGGCGTAGGTCCGGCTTAGCAGCTCGCCATCCCGGGCGCTGGTGATGGTCGGCGGCGCCAACGTCTCGGGTGCGATCGCCTTAACCATCGAGAGAGGAAGCCGGATGGCTCCGGTGGGGAGCCGCTCAATGGTCTCGACGAGCTGGGGCAACGGCAGGCTTCGCCAGCCACCGTCCTCGCGCTTGCCGACGAGGAACAGGCAGGGCAGTTCTGGGACCGGAGCCTCCCGGGTCACGTGGACCAAACAGAACTCCATCCGGTCAGTAATGCCCGGGTACGTCTTGCGCTCGTTGTCGCTTAGCAGGAGGAAGCGGAGCTGGTACTCCAAGAAGGCGGCACGGCGCAGAGCGGCGGCGTTCGGCTTGAGAACAAAGGCGCCGGCAAGGACCAGGGCACAACTCCCCCCAGGTGCGAGGCCACCCACTCCACGCTCGAAGAAGAGCTGGTAGGTGTTGACATAGCCGCCTGCCCCTGACCGCCAGTGGTAGATCCCACTGTCGGCGAGGAAGCCCGCCTCCTGTTCGCGCAGCAGCACCTCAGCGTTCCAGGCGACGCCGACGTCTGGCCGATCGTGCACAAGGGCGGCGATCCGAGCATCGAGGGCCTTGCCCTCCAGCGCGACCGTTTCAGCGTCGACGGGGGCGAAGAACTCGTCGCGGTCACTATTGACCGTCTCCCAGGGCGGGTTGCCGACCACTACGGCGTAGCCGCCGGCAGCCTCCACTTCAGGGAACTCCAGCCAGCGGTGGAGGAAACGGCGCTCCATCGCGACGTTACGGCCTACCGCGCGCTGCCCCTCTTGCATCGGTGTCAGGCTCACCGCCCGCTCCCCCCGCGCCGCGGCAAGAAGCTCTGCAGCGATGTCGCGGTATTGCCCGGTGTCGGGTGGGGCCACGACCGCAGCCTCAGGCCAGAACCACACGGCGCACCATAGATCCGCGACCTCGCGAAGCACCGCATTGATCGGCTGGGCGATCGCCTCAGCGTAGGCTCTTGCCTTCTCGACCTCGAGGCGCTGCTTCATCTCGATGGGTGCCTCAGCGCTGAGCACTTGAGTGGCGATCTGGCCGTGAAGCTGACGTAGCTCCGTCATCGCCTCCTCCAAGGAAGTGCGCAGAGCCTCCCCGAACCAGTCAACCTGCCCGGTATCGGCGTCTCGCGCGAGCGCTCGTAGGGCGCTCGCGTTCCTCTTACGAGCCTCGCGGAGGGTGGACTTCCATGCTGGAGGGGCACTAGGCCGGATCGCGGCGAACGCCGAATCCGGGATGCGGTCTAGTCGCGGTCCCTCGCCACTCATCGTGTCGGGGGCTCCGATCAGGGCGTTCCCACGCCGCAGGTGGGCGTCAAGGA
This sequence comes from Candidatus Dormiibacterota bacterium, assembly GCA_003170875.1. Classification (GTDB taxonomy): domain Bacteria; phylum Chloroflexota; class Dormibacteria; order Aeolococcales; family Aeolococcaceae; genus Changshengia. The sequence continues at coordinate 8,949 of PMYJ01000001.1, forward strand.
AGGACAGCGGTTCAGTGACCGCCAGCGTCTCCAGCCAGAGTGAAACCTTGGCCAGCTCGACGGCCATGGGGTTGAGGTCGATTCCGTAGATGCATCGCTGGGCGATGAGGCGTTTCACCGCCGCCATTTCCTCCGGGAGCAGGCGCTCTTCCCCCGCGCCCGCCGCCTGGAGAGCGTCTCGATACGCGTTCGCGAGGAGGTGGACGGCGTGGACGAGGAAGGCTCCCGAGCCCATCGCCTGGTCGATCACCGTGACGTTGAGGATCTCTTCCGGCGATCGGCTTGTCCTTCCACTATCCTCGCGCTTCGCGCAGCCAGCAATGATGGGGCTGACGAGCGGCTCGATGGCCTTCTGGACCATGACCTTGGCAAGCGGCGACGGTGTGTAGTACGAGCCGCTGGCCTTGCGCCGGGCACCCTGGGCCCGGACGATGAAGCTGCCGGCCGGGATCACCTCGTCGCTCACCTGGGCGAGCCTTCGACTCGCCTCCACCGAGACCTGGGGAACCAGCAGCACCTCTCCCGTCGGTTTGTCGTTCCGGGTGAGGCGCGCTTCGACCATCGGCTCCATGGCAATGTCGGCCTCGTATGCGAGCAGTCCCTCATAGACGCTGCCGAGCTGGTCAACCCCGAGGTCGAGATACGAGAAGCGGCTGGGGGCCCCACGCCTGCCCGATCGGTCAAGGCTCAACGCCCGCACCACGGCATGCATGTAACGATCACTGACCCTGGCAGCGTCGAGGACGGGTGCCTTGGCCGGATCGAAGAGCTCTCCACCGAGGGGCGGGATCACGAACGGGGCGTTCTCCTCGGCGCCGTAGCCGCTCCGAACCAGACGGAAGAGGACCTGTAGGGTCTCCCAGAAGTAGCTGCCCTCGCCGGACCCACCCGGCAGTGGCACGTCGCAGACATCGCGCAGGTGCTCGAAGGCGTAGCTCTCACGGTAGACGCGCGAGCTCGCAGCGGGAAGCAGGTCGTGCGCCTCCGCGAAGGCGACGAAGAGGATCCGGTAGAGCACGTAGAGGCACTCCTGGAAGAGGCGCTGAGCTACGGCCCGATCCGGTGGGTCGCCTCCCCACAGTGCCCAGTTCGCGCGATCGGCGATGACCCCGCGGGCCAGCGCCTCGACGGCGTCGCGAACGTTCTCGCGCAGGTCGTCCGCGATCCGGCGCGCGTGCTGACCGGACTCGGCGAGCACCCGATCGACGAAGCAACGGCCCTCGGGGTCAGGCACGAGGGAGTCCCGCCGAAAGCAGGCGAAGAGCGCCGTCCATTCGTCAGGGAGGTCGCCATCCACCAGGGCGGCGAGTCGAGCAGCGAGGTACTGCCGAGCGACGGGCCCGCCCTTGCGGTAGAGGCGAAGCTCGCCTCCATTCGTCAACAGGCCCCACCGCGCTGTGGGATGGGCATCGACGGCGGCTTCGAAGGCGAGCTCGATCGGCTGCGCGGTCAGTCCATGATCGGCTGGATAGTTGTCGTGCGCCAGATCGGTGCCCACAGGATGGGCGTCGATCAGGAGAAGCGCCTCTCCATCCGCGCCGATCTGCACGTGGGTGACCGGAACCTCGCCGGCTGCGGTGGGCACCGGATCGGACGCGGCGACGGGGTCGAATCCGAGGGCCTCCAGGAGTGGCGCCTCCAGGATGTTCCAGGTCTCCGAGCGCGAGCTTCCGGCGCTAAGGCGCCGAGCTGCCCTCCGAAAGAGCGCGCGCACCACGCTCGCGAGCTCTTCAACGTCCTCGCGACGCAGCTCGTCGCGGTGCTGCCTGCCCATGACGTCGAAGAGGTAGTAGGGAGAGAAGAGGCCGCCGTGGTTGAGAATGCCGCGCCGGGCCGTAAGACCACCCTCGCCTTCTGAGGTCGCATCGAAGAGCCCCGGGCTCGCGGCAGCTCGCGACTTCGTACGCCTAGCCATCGGGCCAGCCCTGCGGCGGTACTAGGACGAGAGCACCGATGGGATCCACCGACTCGACTCTCACGTCGCGCATCCGCTCGACCTCATCCTTGCGCTGCTCTGCTCGCTCCGCGACCTCGCGGATCCGCCTGTCGTGCATGGCTTGACGCAGGCGCGCTCCTGCGTCGAGGAGAAGGGTCTGCTGTCCCCCCAATCGCTCTTCAAGGCGAGCCTCAGCCCGCTCCCGCCAGACACCCAGGCGCATCAGGGCATCGCTCGCGATCCGGGCCTGGTCGCGCGCCAGCGACTGCCGCCGGAGCTCGGCGCGTCGCGCGGCCTCCGCGGTGGCGAGGTCACGCAGACGATCGAAGACCGCCGGGACGCTCACCTTGAGGGTCCGTTCCTGCGATGACGACAGGGTTCCCCGCTCTTCGCCGATGCGAAAGAGAGCCAAGTCGGTAGTCGCGTCCAGCCCGGGCCGACTCGCAGCGTCGACGCTCACTGCGTCAAAGTGCTCCTCGATGGTCTCCCCGCGACCGTCGAGGAACCGTGCCGCAAAAGTAAACACGATCGCCGGGGGGCCTGCAGAGCTGACCCGCCGGTAGCTGGTCCGCGAGGCGAAGTACGGCAGGAGTGTCCAGCCGCGGGCACGCCGCAACGCCGCCATGACGACGGGATGCCCAGGGCTCATGAAGGCGACGCGCTCGGCCCGTGGCCGTGTCGCTTCGCGGGTTGCGACAGCGCGATCAAAGGTCGCCCGGGAGATCATCTGGATACCTGTCGCGCTCGCAAGGCTGTCGCCAAGGCGAACGCGGTACACCCCCTCCTCGCCAGGCACGGGTTCCATCGCTCCACCATCCTGGCGCAGATACCTAGTCAGGAAGAGACGAACATCGTCGAAGGAAGGAGCGAAAGCCGCGGTGTCGGCAAGCTCGGTCTGGACAGCGGCGAGCTCCGCCTCCTCGAACCGCTCGCCCTCGATGAGCTCCTCCGGAATGTCCCCCAGCCCAGCATCCCGGGCTGCGTCAAGTCGACGGCCGAGCTCCTGCGCGACTCCCTCGACGTCGATCGAGGTCTCCTCGTCGCCGGCATTCTCGGCGAGGTACTCCTCGATGGGCACGGATCGTGCGAACGGGGCGACGTTGCTGACGCTTCCGACATCGCGGGCGATCTGTGCGAGCTTGAGCGCGACAATCTCGGCCGCGCGCTCCTCGACGTATCCCCGAGCCACCAGAAGGGTGATGATCGGCTCCTGCTGCTGACCGTAACGATCGATGCGGCCGTTTCGCTGCTCGTATCGGTTCGGGTTCCATGGAACCTCGACGTGAACCAGCCGCCGGCACCCCTCCTGCAGATTGATCCCCTCAGAAGCCGCATCAGTGGCCACGAGAACTCGCACCGCCTCTTCCGTGAGAAAGCGTCGGCGGACGCCGTCACGATCAGTGGTGTCCCCATGGTAGGTGAGCAACCTCTCGTTCTCCCGGAGGCCCCTCTCCCCAAGGGTTTCAACGATGCTCTCGAGGGTGTCGCGGTACTCGGTGAAGACCACGACCCTCTCCTCCCGGGCGATGGCGGTGACGAGGTCGCAAAGGCTCGCGATCTTCCCCTCCGTCCCCTCCTTGATACGGGCGCAGCGGCTGAGTAGCTCCTCGACGACACTTCGCTCGCTTTTTCCGTTGGGGAGCACGTCGAGCTCAGGCAGATTGGGAAGGGTGAGCTGATCTTCCCTTGGCTCGACGCTCTCATCGCTGAGGCCGGAGAGCCGCTGCTCCAAGGTGGTGCGGCAGGCGCGCACCGAGCTGGCCAGCCGCTTGCGCAGCAGCGATTCGAGGAAGCCGTACCCCGATGCCGCACCCCGCTCACCGCTTGTCTCGAGGCGTTTCTGGAGCATGCGAAGCTGTCGCGCATAGCCGCGGATACCCCTCTCAAGATGTCGCTCCGCGGCGAGGCGTCGGGGCTCCACGTCGACCGGCTCGATCTTCGGCTGGACGAAGCGGTCCCCGCCGGCCTTGACCACCTGGCTCTTCAGCCGCCGGACGATGAGGGGCCGAACGAGGCGGGACTGGAGGTGCTCGCGATCGGCGACGGCATAGGGATCGACGAGCTCGATCAGGCTGGCGAACGAGGTGACCTTGCCGTCGTGGGGAGTCGCCGAGAGGAGCAGCAGGGCGTTTGCTGCTCGCGCGACCACCCGCCCCAGAGCCGACAAACGTGTGTCGCTTCCTCGGTCGGCGACGTGGTGGGCCTCATCGATGACCACCACGTCCCAGCGGAGCCCGGGCCGGTCAAGGTCTGGAAGACGCTCAGCCTGCGCGGCGAAGTGCATCGACATGATCAAGCGAGGGATGGCCGCGTAGAGGTTGAGGTGGGCGGGGACGGTTCTCCGCAGCCGCGCGTAGTCCTGGCCGTCGTTGATCACTTCGAAGTCGATGCCGAACTTCTCCAGCATCTCGTCGCGCCACCGCTCGGGCTCTGGCCGGGCCCTTGTGACCACGAGGATACGATCGGCGCGGCGACGCTGGAGCAGACGGCTCAAGATCAGGCCCGCTTCGCTCGTCTTCCCTAGCCCCATGTCGTCGGCGATGAGGAGGCGAGGCTCGGGCAACTGCTCGATCCGTTGTAGCGGAACCAGCTGGTAGGGCTCGAGGACCAACCGGCCCCAAGACGCGGTTCCCAAGTGACCCCTCCCGTGGGAGAGGGTGAGCCGGTAGGCGTCGTGCATCCCCTGCCAGTCGAGCGGGTCCCATCCCCGAGCGCCGATGGAGTAGTTCAGAGGCGGCGGCGTCTCGCGGGCGATCGCCTCCAACCCCGGGATTACGGTGATGTGGCGACCTCGGTTGATCGTGTCACGCCCAAAGAGGGTGATTCCGAGAGCGGAGACGTCCTCTACTTCCCAGGCGAGGGACCGGCAGCGGACGCGCTCGCCGACCTCGGCCGGCCGCTCCGACGGCGATCGCAAGGATTGAGCGATGGTGATCATGAGTCGGTGGGGGCTGGTGGCCTCACACGGCGAAAGCCGTGGCAGTCCGGAAGGTCATCCGAGAACCGTCGGCTACGAGGTGGGGCAGGATCGGGGAATCGTCTGCCCTCATCCTGGGCTGGCGAGCTGATCGGCGGGCTCGCCGTGAGTCTTGGGGACGACGGAGTAGCCGATTGGTCAAGGTGATTGAGGCGCATCACGCCAAGCAAGGAAGGGTACAGCCCGTAATGGCCCTCCGGACGGCTGCAGCCCCAAACGCCTGTACGGTTGGAGGCGTAAGACCGGTGCCATTATGATGCCGCAGGCGGCCACTCTCGACTCGGCGGCTCGGCCGCCTGCCGCCTTCGGCCTGGCCGATCGGCCCGGCGCCTCCGAGGCGGTCGATAGACTCTGGCTGTGGACATGGTCGCCGATACCGCCGCCGTCATCGGTGCGATCGCGGCTGTGGTGGCCGCCGTTGCCGCGGTACCAGCCGCGATGTTCTCGGTGCGAGCCTTCTATCGAATGCGGCAGGAGGGCCAGGCTGCGGAGAGGCGGCACGTGGCTCAGATACAGCCGCGGCCGCTGATTGCGAACTCCACATATCTCCCCAACGAGCGGGATGGCTCCGCAGCGCTCCGGTTCACCATCTTCAATCCGGGAGGCGCCGCCACGAGCTGGGTTGCCTTTATCCAGGCTGGAGAGCACCTCTTTGTCTGCCGAGCCCCCGTCACAGCACACTACCGAACGCCACCCGACGGATACGAGCAGACCCCGTCAACCGGCAAACGCACACCTCCCACGGCAGGGAACGCCGTCCAGGTGATCGCTTCCTATGCGCTCGACGTTGACGGCAACGGCTGGGACGTGCTGGCGGGGATGCGAGCGGCGGTGTCCGTCATAGAGTATCTTCGCGAACGACTGGCGCCGCTGGGGATCGCGTTAGACGACCAAGGGAATCTCTCGGCACGCGTATGACAAACAGACGGCCGGCCGCGCTGCCCTCGCGCCCGAACGAAGGCCGGGCGGCGCCGTCAGCCACCAGGTGGAGGTACTGACAATGCCAGACGATACCGAGCTTCAGAGCACCTGGGCGCGGCGTGAACTGCCAATCCTCCGTGCCGCGCTCCGTCGCAGTGACGCCGGAGAGTACTTCCCCTCTCTCGAAGCGATCCGCCAGGAGGTCGGCCTTGATCCGGATCAGATGCGGATCGCCCTTCAGGCGCTCACCGGCGCATTCCCGCCGTACCTCAAGGTGCAACTGACTATGTCGGGCCTGGACGCAGTCGGTGGACACGTGAGCAGCGTCGGTGAGCGAACGCGCCGCGAGTTGGGCACGTGGCCCTCGGCTGACTCTATCGTCGAGCAGTTAGTCGCGACCCTTCGCGAAGCTGGGGATCAGGAGCCGGACCCGGCCAGGAAGTCAAGACTGGCTACCGCCGCCAGCGTGCTCGGCGACACGGCTCGCCAGATTGCCGTGGCGGTCATCTCGGCGAAGCTCGGCGGCCTCTAGCTACTTCGCCCCGAAAAACCCGGCGTAGTCTGAACTCGGATGAGGCCCTGGCGTCCATTTCTGGGTGGTCGAACGTCCTAAAGCATAAATAGTGTCATATATGACTATAGCTAGAGCGGGCGCCCAACGAAGGTCGGGGTGAAGATCCCGACTAAGTCCGCCCTCCGGGGTCCGCGCGGTCTGCGGCCAGTGCCCGAGACCGTTGTTCCGTGACCGGTCGCAACGGCCGGGCCGCATCGGGCGGTGGAGGTTCGTCCTGGATCGGCGTAGGCTTGCCGGTATGCCACCGCGATCGCCCCGGGTGAGCCGGGATGGCCGCTTCTACTGGGACGAGCAATCTCAGACTTGGCTCCCGCTCCCTCCCGGTGAGGATCGCAAACGGCATCGCGGAAGGAGCGGCGGCATCTCAGCGGGGACGGTGATCCTCCTCATCATCCTGTACCTCGTTTTCCATGCCTACCACTACTCCGGGTGCCTGATGCAGCCATCTCTCCTGAGTTGGCCGGCTCATTGCCCCTTCCCCTTGCCTTGAGCGCCAGGCGTCTTTTCGGGCGACCCCTCGCCCAATTCCGGTGGCACGCCGCGACACGTCACGAGGGAGTGAAGCGACTGGTACCCAACGCCTGTTCGCGGCGGGCGCGCGCCGCAGACGCGACCGTTTCTCAGTAAGCACCGAGCTATCTGATTTCAGCACCGACCGAATCGTACCCAGAAGCAGCTGATAGCGGCTGAAGTCGCGGAGGTGGCGGTCAATTCGCTTCTCAACCGCCTGGTACGGGGCACTGGGAAAGTCCTCTGGCAGCTGGATGTCTATTACTCAAGCCTCAAGCCTCGATCGGCTCCTCACGCAGTAGCAGGGCCGGCCACGTCGTTGGGATCGCAGCTTCAGGTTCGAGCACGCCGTGGACGAACCCGCGTCGCGCTACAACCATCGGGAGTTCACCCGCCGCCTGTCCGGTGTCCGCCGGGTGCCCGTCGGTGAGGCGAAGTTCCGCCTACTCCTTGGGCTTGCCTGCCGTCCGACGGCCTGACACCTTCCGGGGCGGCTTCGGGGTCTTGAGAAGCTTGGCGAGATTGGCGTCGAACTCCCCCCGCGTTGGGGTTGGGATCGGCGTACCCTTCGGCGTGGTTTGCATCTCTGGCTCCTTGTCGTGCATGGGTAGAGGATAGCGCGCCATGCGGGATGACCCCCTGAGCGATCGGAACCTCAAATTCAGACGGGCACAGCGACATGTACGAGAGGTCAGGCGAGTAATCAAGGCCTACGGGAATCGAGGCCCAAACGAAACGGTCCGCGATCCCAACCTGGAGGGCAACCCCATCGTCGGCTTCCGAGTGCGCCGACAGCCCCCCGCTTCCGTCAGCATCGCCGCCGGGGATGCCCTCCAGGACTTCAAGTCCGCGCTGGATCACGGCGTCCACGAACTCTCCAGACTGAACGAAGCCACCCAGGAGGAGTTGGGAGATTGCGAGTTTCTTATCGCGAGCAAAGGTGATTGGTACGGAGGACACAAAATCAAACGCCTCGGCAAGCTGCCCGCCAAGGCACTCGATTTCGTGACCGACCTCCAGCCATTTCAGGGATCGCTCGACACCCGCCGCGACCGCTGGGCCCTCAGAGTGCTGCATGAATTGGCGCGAATCGACCGTCACCGCCACGTGCATGTAACGTCGCTCATCCCCGACGCCTGGGAGGCGACCATCAGCCCCGTGGACGGCGTTATCGATAACGAGAACACATTTGCGATCCTGGTTTCCGATCCGAGCAAGGTGAAGATGCACATGAGCATCCGTTCCTCGGTAAGCATCGATGAACCGTCGCTGATGGAGACGCTGCCACTTAGCAACACCATGGAGCAGATAGAAGCCACGGTTCGGGGCATCCTGCTCCGGCTGGCCGACTTTCGCCCTTGAGCGTCGGGGCGTCATGAGGACGCCTCCTGAGAATAAGGAGAAGAAAGATGAATGGGGAGATCGGTGCCCGACGAGCGATCGGAGCCGCATGGGCCATGCTGGAGCGGATGAAGGCCGTGCTGAACGATCTGCACGATCCCGACACCCACCGAGCCGCTACCGCCGCCTATCTCATCGCGGTCTTTGGCAGGGCCACGACGATGACTTTGCAGACCATCCGCACATACGACCCCGATCACTTCAACCTCTGGTATGCGCCGAAAGAGGACTTCATGCGAGATGATCCGTTGCTCAAGTTCTTCAATTCGCTGCGCAACCAATTCCTTCATGAAGGGGGCGTCTGGCACACGGGCAAGCACCAGTTGATCGGCTCGCGCATGGCTGACGACGACAATGGCCCCTGGGAGTGGCATTTCACGAACTCCCCAACCCAGCACGATGGTGAGCCAATTCCAAGTTCGCCAGGGGTCGCGATGCCGGGAATGGCGCTATTGATCGGCCCCCAGCCAACCGTTGAGGTGCTGGCACGCCTCTACCTCGCATTCCTGGAACGCTTGTGGAAGGAAGCGTGGGAGGAATTCATGCCTCTGGCTCCTCAAGCTGGCGAAGCGCCTCCAACGCCTTAGCAGTTGGTGGTGGGTTGCCCCAGGTACCGGCAATGTCTACGAGAGGCCGGTCGGGGTACTCATCGCGGACAAGGCCAACGAGAACTTCCACCGCAAGCTCAAGCTGCTTGCGGGTGAGACGGGGCGTCACGACCGGTCACCCGGCCGCGTATGCGGAGGGTCATCCCCTCCGTCTGAAGAGTCGCCCTCGGTAGGTGAGGGGTCACCGTCCGCGCCCTTGAGCCGTACCCCGGGTAGAGGCTCTACAAGATCGCCTCTACAGTCAAGGGATACTCGCGCTGATCTGTGGAGGATGGATCAGTCAAAAGCGATTCCAGTAGTGAGGCCGACGGGCTCACCGGCGCGCGTGGGGAAGGTCGTCAGGCTCACTCCAAGGGTCCCAAGCCCACGAAGGCTGTATCCGCATAACCAAGCCAGACCCAGGGGTGTCGTTCTGCTATAAACCAGTTCGGCCTCGCCAATCCGCCCACCCTTGCGGCCGCCGTCTCGCCGTCGCCGGGTCGACGGAGGCCGCACTCCTAGAGCGATTGGCCCGCTAGCCCTTGGGCCGGGTTCAGTAAACGCGTCAATCCGTGGCGCGGGAGGTCAGCGCCGCTGAAGATCACACTGGCATCCGCTGAAGCCCGACGGACGGTTGGGGAGTAGTGAGCCATCGCCATGATGGAGCCCGATCGCCTACGACTCCTGGATAAGGGTGAATGTCTCGCGTCCGTATATGGTTCTGACGTCGTGGATCTGGGAGATTGGCCATCTTGAGGTGATGCCTGAGCCCCACGGGCGATTCTTGTCGATTGCCCATGGCAACGCGGGGAAGACGAACTGATCGTCTGTTTGGGCGTCGGCCGCAGGCGCCGCCTCCTGCAAGAGCGCGGCGTCTGACTGCAACGACCGGAGGTATGCCCACGCCGCCAGCGATGACTTTGCGTAATGCCAGTGGCCCATGTTCCAGGTGACGAAGCGCATCACTTTCCTCCAGCATGAAGGGGAAATATCATAGGGCCAAGGGGCCGAGTGTCCCGAGCGGGTGGGCACTCTCCCTCGCACCGATCGAGGCGACCGCTTCCACGAGGTCCCAGGCGGTTTCAAGCCAGCCCTGGAGCTTCGTCCGCCGTCGGGGCGAGCTCGTAGGTGCGGATGTGAGAGGAGCGCGAGAGCCCCGTCCTAGGTCACATGTACCCGGCCGGCAAGATCAGCGTCTCCCAGGAAGTGGGTGAGACGAAGGAGCTGGCACAAGCGCCGAAGGAGTGGTGATGATGGGGCACGCCGTTCATTGGTTGGTCAGCAGTCGAGGGCCGTGGTGCCCGCATCGGTGGGCGGCCAGGCGTATGCCGACTCGAGCGCGTAGCCGAGCGAGATGAGGCGCGCGTAGTTGCCCGCCCACTCGGCGTTCCAGGCGGCGTCGTTGGGGTTGCCGTCGCCCAGGTGGGTGCTCTGGCCACAGAGGTTCCAGACCATCATGTCGACCACCGCGTTGTAGGCGGGCTGGGTGCCGGTGGAGCAGAGCGGGGTCACCACGTAGTACAGCTCGGAGCCCCAGCGGTTGGCCCAGGTCTGGTAGTAGCCGCTGCCCTGCCGGGTGGCCGTGGCCTGGTCGAGGGTCTGGTCCTCCTGCAGCGTCGCCGTGGCCCACTCGCAGTCGGCGGCCGACCAGGGGATGGACAGCGCGGCGGGGGCGGGCGTGGCGGTGGCCGTCGCCGACGAGGGCTCGGGCGGCGCGGCCAGTACCGGCGGCGAGAAGAGAGCGGGCACGGTAGGAGAGCCGGAGGGTGCGCTGGACGTAGCAGTAGACAGCGGCGAAGAAGGCTGCGTCGCCACGCCTCCGACAAGGCTGCACCCGGTCAGCGAAGTGGCGACGGCGAAAGCTGCGACGCCGACCCAACGGGCGGTGGACCCCCGCCACCCTCGGCGAGGCGTCCCCCTCTGTAGCCGCACCCTGCGCCCCCGTCAGAGCGCCATTCGCCCGGTGCGATGGCCCCTGTCACGGAAGTATAGCGCCCGACCAGACCGGGCGTGAAGACTATAGTCTGTAGACCAGTAGCCTACTCTCGAATCACTGTCCGAGACCATGAAGGCCACGGAAGGTCTGCTGGCCGGGTTCGCCCAGGCGCTCCGAGAGCGTCGGCACGCGACCGCGATCTCCCAGGAGGAGCTGGCCCATCGAGCCGACCTCCACCGGACCTACGTGTCGCAACTGGAGCGCGGGCTAAAGAGCCCATCCCTGGCAGCCATCCAAGCCCTGGCCGCGGCCCTGGACCTGCGCCCGCACCAGTTGGTCCGCGCCGCCGAGGAGGCGGCTGGGTCGCGGTCCGGGGCAGGGCAGGGGCGAGGCGCCGCAAGATGAGAGGCCGGTCTGCTCGGAAAGGACCTCCTTCCGGAACGCCCAGGCCGGCACCCTCGTCGTATTCAGCCCTCCGGCGCCTTTTCCGGCTCCCCTTTTAGAGCGGTCAGCAACCGCTCGAGGGTTCCGATCCCGACCCGCAGGCGCTTGGCGGCGGCACGCTTGCTCATTTGGTGGGCGTCGATGGCCGCCGCTACCTCGGCGAGGTGGCGGGCGACATGCGGACGCTCGTCGGCCCGGGGCCGCCCGATGCGCGCCCCCTTCCGCCGGGCGTTGGCCATGCCCTCGCGCACTCGCTCGGCGATGAGGGCACGCTCGAACTCGGCGACGGCCGCGAGGATGGTTAGCAGGAGCCTGCCCGTAGACGTGGTCGTGTCGATGTCCTGCGTCAGTGTCCGGAAGCCGACCCCGGCATGCTCCCACGTCTCCAGAGTGCGAAGGCAGTGCAGGGAGGACCGGAAGGCCCGGTCCAGCTTCCACACCATCACCAGGTCGACCCGGCGCAGGCGCACGTCGACGAGGAGCCGGGCCCAATCGGCACGGCCGGCCATGTCCGCCGCCGAGGCGTGGTCGACGTACTCGGTGGCCTCCCACCCCCGCGCCACCGTGTATTCACGCATCGGGTGCAGCTGTAAGGCGGGGTCCTGGTCGCGATCGCGGGTCGAGACGCGCGCGTAGATGGCGACGCGGGTCGGACGATTGCCGCCGCGGGCCGGGCGTAGATCATCCCCCGTGATTGCCATCGAGAATCCAGGCCCTCGCACAGGGGGTGTCAGCCTCGCGGCCGGACGCAGGCGGCGTGCCCCCAGCCTGCGGAGGTCAGGGCCTCGGCAGCTGCCTCGGCGCTCGCGCGATCGGCGCGCAGCTCGATGAGCGTGCCGCAGACCGCGCAAGCGTAGCGGACGCGGTATTCGGCGGCAGCCTCAGCGTACCCGGCCTTCCGGCCCTCGGCGTACCCGGCTCGCCGACCGTCTGCCAGTCCGAGAGACCGGCCCTCGCGCCGACCCTCCTCGCGGCCTCTAGACCGCCCGGTCTCGAGTGCGCCGGTAAGGTCGCGCTCGAGCAGACCGAGACCCTGCAGAAAGAGCCCGCTCGTGCTCTCCCCGCTCTCCACGCCAAGCCGCTTGAGCCGCTGGAGCGTCTCTCGGTCGACCCGTGCGGCGACGGTGGGATGTGCGTCGTCGTACCGCCGACGTGAGGGTGGAACGCTACGACGCCGCGCTGTCATTGGACTCCATCCCAGTGTCGTAGACGATAGAGTTGACCATACAGATAACCATGTCGTTAACCACTCTCGTTTACGAAGGATTGCGAACCTTTGCGAACACTCTCACTACGCGCGCGCACGCGTAGTGAGAGTGTGTAGTCGACCGGAAGGTGGCGCTCCGCATAGTGAGTCGGGGTTGTTGCTGCCCACGTCAGCGTGCACAACCGAAGGCTTCGCGGTAGTGTTGGAGCAAAGCTTCGCGAGGGGCTGTGGGAGGAGAACCACGTTATGGCAGTAGCCAGGGACCAGTTGACCGACGAAGAGCGCATCAGCGATGTCAACGGTGGGCATGGCAGCGCTCGGGCTGCCAGTGCGCTCGAAGTGGCGACGATCCGCGAACACGTCGATACGGTGGAGCACCGTGTCGACAGGCTGGAAGGGACCGTCTTCGGTGAGCCAGCGGAGGGCGCAGCCCGGGATGGGGAGTTGGCAAGGGAGACTCCGGCGAGCGTTGCGGGCCCCGTCACCACTGATGCCGAGACTATGGCGATGGCGGGGGTGACTGCGCCGGTGGCGCCGGAACCTCTCCGCACTGCGGCGGCCCTGGAGCACCGACCGGCGTACATCGTCATGCCGGTGTCGGGGACCGAGCTTCTCGACTTCATCGCAAGCCAACCAGCCTCCGCCCCGGGGTCTTTCTCCGAGATGCTCGGCCCCCCGACCAGGGCGATGCCCTCCCAGGCCACTGAGCCCGAACCAGGGGGGCGTCGCCGGAGCCGAAGGGGTCGTGGCTGACCCACCGCTGAACACCGGCGGCCAGCAGCCGACGGCAGAGACGCCCATGGGGGGTACCCCATGCCGTAGGAGCGACCGTAAGGGTGAGTCAAGTGAGTCAGGTGAGTTAGGTGAGTTACTCGCCCCTCGCGCTCATGTGCCGAAACGTCGGATGCAGAGTGGACCGGTGACTGACTCACCACACTCACCTCACTCGCCTCTCTCGGCGGTGACCTTCCAGCGCAGCGCACGGTGAGATGTACCGACGCGGAGGACGCGAAGCCCATCATCGCCATAAGGACGGCGCTCCCGCTGCTGAAATGCGTTGCCAAGAAGTCGGCTCCAGCGGTCACTCTGCGCATCGGCGAAAGCGCTGGGCATCGCCTCACGCAGGGCCACGCCTAGGGCGTCATTGGCCCTTGCGGCCTGCGCAGCCTCCGCGGCTGTGAACGCTCGGTCGGGGAATGCGTCGCACAACGCCCGGAGGAAGACGTGCCACTCGGTTGTCTCGAGGTCCGCCCCCTCGTACATGGCGTCCTGGTTCGCGAGGAAGCCCTCAATCCCAGCCGTTCCCAACACCCCGCCCACTACACGTGCCCAGCCGTCGAAAGAGCCTAGGAATGTCGGAGGAGGCGGCGGCTGTCCATCTGCCACCCATGCGCGAATGAGGGTGAGGAGCGCGGTAAGAAGTGCCGCACGTTGCGTCTGCACATACCCGACTAGGTTGGGATGGATGAACTGTGACCGTTTCCATGGGCGTGCCATCTGTGCGTCGAGGCAAATCCAATAACACCGCCGCGGGAGATCCCCACCGAGCTTGAGATTGTTGCCAGTGGCGGCCCACGTGACGAGCACGGGAACCTCGACCTTGCTGTTGTGACCCAGGAGCCGGTCCTGCCACACCGCCGCGGTGATGGCCGCCGCCAGAGAGCTGCTCGCCAGCGGCATCTCAACGTTGTCGAAGAGGATAACCGGCTGCCCTCCCGACAGCACTGTGGTGATGCGTTTCCGCATCTCCTCCTCCGAGCGCGGTGCGGTCGAGACAGCAGCCGTACTCCCGGTTGCGATCAGGCTCGCAACCTCGACGAGTAGGCCCTTTCCTGTGCCTGCCTGCGGCGCTGTGACTGCTGCGAGCGGGGTCGAACCGGCGATCATTGGCCGACACACCGGCGTTAACAGCAGTGCGAAGGCATGAGCCCGGGAGGCAGCATCCTCGAACGGGAAGTTCGCGAACACTTCTCGGAGCACGTTTACCGCTGCAGCGAGGTCCTGAGCGGAGGGCGTGTCGGGCACCGTTGGTAGCTGGAACCCGGGGCGCGCGAGGTAGTAGAGCTGCGTCCCGGGATCGTAGCCCTCCGTGGCGAGGATGCTGCCGTCGGGCCGAACCACGGGCGAGCTGATGACGCCTTTCAGCGGCGGAAAGGGGAACTCTCCGCTGCTAAGCAGGTCACGCACCAGCGGCGTGGACGGCACAGTGTGTCGCTGACCGCTCTTGGTCTCCGCCATGAAGTCCGCCGCGCGAGTGAGGTGGCCGCGAAGATGGTCCTCACCCATCCGCACGATGGTCATCAAGCCGGAGTCATGAACCTCGACACGGACAAGGCTGCCGCTCCGGAGGAAGAGACGCGGCGGGTCGTTGGCTGCGACGAGTGCGGCAACCGCATCGACGCTCAGGTCACGGAGCGGGCGGTTCGTCGTGAGAATGGTGGGAAGACTTGCGCCGCTCACCACATGTAGGGCGGCCTCGCCGGGCGTCACTTGCCGCCACTCCGGCAACGTCTCTCTCGCTGAGAGATGCTCGCGACGCACCTGTGCACCTCGTCTTCGGCGAGTGGAGGTTGGCAGCCACTGGCATTCCAGGCCTGGAGCAGTTCCAAGACGACGCTCCTACTGCTGCCAGATGCTCCGATCGGGCCGGAACATGCCGCGCGTGGAACCAGTTCCAGCCGGGTCGCCGCCCGCGCCTCGCGGATGGCCGACAGCACCTCCGACAGCAGCAGGTAGACATCGCCGCCAACCTCAATGGTGAGGTCGGGCGCGTGGACCGGGCACCGGGCGCCGGGCCGGCACCAGCGGCAGGGGCTGCTCAGCGCGGTGCTCTCGTCTCGGAGGTTGGCGCCGTCCACGCGTCACCCTCATGCGCCTCCGAGGCTGGGACCTCGGGAGCGACTTTGTGACCGAGTAGTGCCTCTAGCCTGTCAAGCCGAATGGGTTCGATGGCGGCGAGCGCTCGAGCCAAGCGGCCGACCGTCCGTGGTGCCAACGGCCGTCCATGAAGGGCGCCGCTGACGACGCTCGGCGCCACGCCGGCCACCTGGGCCAGCTGGCTCTGCCCGATTCCTCGGACCGCGAGCTGGCGACGAAGCTCGGCACCATCGAGCGTGATCGGCGGCGATGTGCGGCGCATGCCCGCATCTTGGAGCGTCGCGGACGCATCGACAAGTCTCATGTCGCGGTGGCCCGACTTGGGACTGTGGCAAGTCAAGTGAACCCGGATTCGTCACCCCTCTGGTGCGCCGCCCGAATTCTGTCGGCATCATCGCGCGCGGCCCGGATCTTGCGGGCGATGTCGTGTAGCAGCGCCTCGCCCTGCTCCTCTGCGCCCACGACGGCCAGCGCGGCCTTGGCATCTCGCGAGATCTCGCGGTACTTCTCATCTGGGTCGGACTCCGGGAACTCGCGTCTGGCGATTGTCCGCCAGGGTATCTTCCGGACATAGTGATCCCAAGCCCAACCGGCATTGCGGCGCCACACTCTCTCAGCATCTCTTGTCCGCAAGCCCGGGGAAAGCCGGCCGAGGGCGCGTTGAGCGTCGGCTATCCACGTCTCCCGCGCTGATAGGTACTCCAACAGCCCCTGGAACGTCCAACGCTGCGGGTGCGGTGGGGGTGGTGGCAGCGTCACCTGAAGCGTCGGTAGGTCTGGGGGTTCCTCGGCCCAGAACTCACTCGCTGACCAGCCGCTATCCGCTGCTGCGCAGTGCATCCATGTTTCGATTACGATCAGTGAGCGTATACGGCGCACCATCGGTTGGGGCGAAGCCATCAGTCAGTACGCAGCGCCGTGCAGGTCAGCGTCGCAGCGAGCACCTCGGCGGCGCGTCGCCGGCTGTCCGGAACGCTGCGTACGTAGTGCTTGAGGGTCGTGGCCACGCTGTCGCCCAGGTAGTCGCCGACCGCTTGAATCGGAACGCCGTTGTCCGCCAGCAGACTAGCCGCGGTCCGCCGCAGCCCGTGGAACCCGATATTCGGCAGTCCAATCGCAGTCGTCTGGCGCTGCAGATGACGCGCCACGGCGGAACCGAACCGCGGCTCGCCTCGTGCCCCGGTGAAGATCAGACCGCCCCAGTCATCCCGCCAGACATGTCCGGCCGCAAGTTGTGCCGCCGCCTGTAGCCCGCGCTGTCGCTCCAGAGCCGCCACCGCCACCGGGGCGAGAGGGATGACCCGGCGTGCGCGTCGGGTCTTGGGTTCGACGATGAGCCAACTCCGCTGGAGGCGCTGGAGAGCCCGATCGACGCTCAGGGTGCGCTGAGCGGGGTCGTAGTCCGACCAGCGGAGGCCGAGCAGCTCGCCCAGCCGAACCGCGGTCGTGAGGGCCAGCGCCCAGAGTGGCCCCTCGGGGTCCGTGTCGGCCACCGTGAGGAGCCTCTGCGCCTCAGCGGCGCTGAGGATGGGTCGCTCGGGGTCGGGTACCCGGGGTGCGTCCGCGAGCGCTGCGACGTTCTGTCGCAGGAGACCGGTACGAATGGCAGCGCTGAGGCTTGCCCGCAGGGCGCTGCGGATGCTGGCGACGGTCGCCGGCGCCAGCCCGCCCGCCCGCTTCTGTGCCAGGAGTCGGTTCACGTGCCCGACTTCGAGACGGTTGAGGGGGAGGCTTCCGAGGGCGGGGAACACGTGGGTCGTCAGCGTCTGACGGTACCTGTCCAGCGTGCGGGGGCGAAGCCGTAGGCCGGCGCCAACGAGCCAGCTCTCACAGTGGGCTGCCAGCGTCGGCCCTCGGCCCGGGACGCTGGGCACTCCTTGGAGACGGTCGGCGAGAGCCTCGATCAGCCGCGCCTCGGCCTCATCACGCGTCCGCCCGTACCACGCCTGACGAACGTGGCGGCCATCGGGGGTCACGGTGCCAAGCCGCGCCTGCCATCGACCGTCGCCGAGCTGAGTAATCGAGCCCGTGCCCTTGTGCCGCCGCCTCGCCACCTGATGCCCTTTTCGGTTACCACCCCGGGTTATCCACCCGATCGGGTTTGATGCCCTGTTGATGCCAATTGGGGTTCGCAGGCAGTCTAGCAGGGTTCGCGACGGGACGCGGTAAGACGCTGGATCAAATTCAGATCAGGGGATCGGTGAAGATGAAGGGCGCCGCAAACGGAGTGGTATCCGGACTTTCAAGGTGGCAACCGGGGTTCGACTCCCCGTGCGGGTACGCACCCCACGCCGCAGGCCGCGTGGGGACTTCCCCACGCCGCAGGCGGCGTGGGGACCCCTCAGTCCCATAGGGGGGCATTGCACCCCCCT
>PMYJ01000143.1 GCA_003170875.1 Candidatus Dormiibacterota bacterium
CTCGGCTTCACGGACGGCCGCCAGCTGCGCAACGCCGCGACCTGGGGGGAGGCGCGAGCCCTCTACGCCGACGGCTGGGAGCCCGGCGCCCCCGGAGGTGCCGGAGTGCGCGGCGTCCGCGTCCACATGAGCGGCACCCGGGTGGAGCGGGTGGTGACGCCGGCCGAGGTGGTGCTGGAGCGGGCCGGCGGCGAGACGGTCGCCCCCGGGCCGCCCTCCTGAGGGCGACGCGCGGGAATAGGCCGGGTAGTGCGCCCGCGGAACCGCCACGAGGTCGCGATCAGGCTGCCTGGGGCTCTAGAGGCGCTCGAAGCGGTCGATGGCGAGCACGAAGACGGTGGCGCCACCGACCTCCACGTCGACCGGGGGCGGCGCGGCGGTGCTCGGCGCCGGCCCCGCCGTGGCGGCAGCCTGGAACCGTTCGTTGCGCCGCTTGGCGCGGCCCCGGATCAGCTCGATGACCTTGTCCACCTGGGCGGCGTCGACCCCGATCAGGAGGGTGGCGTTTCCACGGTCCAGGAAGCCGCCGGAGCTGCCAAGACGGGTGCAGGCGAAGCCGGCGTCGTTCAGGGCGGTGACGCAGCTGTCCGCGTCCTTGTTGTGGAGGATGGCGAGGACCAGCCTCACCGGGGTCCCCCGCCGGCGCCCGGCGCCGTCGCGTGATGCTCGGCGAGCCGCCGCAGGGCCACCGCGCGGATCTCGGTGAGGACGACCGCGGGGGGACGGCTGGCGTCGATCCTGACGACCCGTCCCGGATCGGCGGCGGCCAGCTCGACAAAGCCCTGCTGGACGGCGTTGTGGAAGACGTCGGCAGCCGTCTCGAAACGGTCGAGAGGGAGCTGCTGGGAGCGCTGGCGGTCCTCGGCGGTCGGGCGGGGAAGCTCGAGCAGGAAGGTGAGGTCCGGCCAGACTTCCATGCAGGCCTGGGTGTGCAGCCACTGGAGCGCGGAGATGGGAAGGCCGCGCCCGGCGCCCTGGTAGGCGAGCGTCGAGTCCGCGTAGCGATCGGCGATCACCACGGCTCCGGCCTGGAGCGCCGGGAGGATGCGCTCGCGGAGGAGCTGGACCCGCCCCGCGATGAAGAGCAGTGCCTCGGTCCAGGGGTCGATCCGGACCTGGTGATGCTGGAGCAGGTAGCCGCGGACCAGGTCACCGAGCTGGGTGTCACTGGGCCGCAGGGTGACGACGTCGCGGCCNNCCGTCGATCCCCTCCAGAGAGATGAAGAAACCGGGCCAGGACGACACGGTCACGGAGTATGAGGCCCACGCGCCAAGCGGCGCAGGCGTCAGGAGGCCGCCGGGCCGAGGATGACCAGGTACCGGTTCGGCTCCTCGCCCTGGCTGCGGGCGGCCATCTCGTGCTGCTCGACCAGCGCGTGCTGGAGCCGGCGAACGTAGGCGTTCTGAGGCGAGAGATCCACCTCGCCCCCGATCTGCCGGGCCCGGTCGATCCCCTCCCGCGCCTCCTGGAGCGCCGAGTCGGTGGGGTCGGCCGAGGCGACGCCGTAGACCCGAGAGAGCGCGCCCTTGATCTGGGACACGGTGTTGCTGCGCAGCACCTCGATGGGGATGCCCGACGACTCGGCGAGCCGGACCGGCGAATCCTTGCGCCGGTAGTAGTTCTTGAGGGTCAGGACGATGTCGGAGTCCTCGACGTGGTGCTGGATGCGCACCGGCAGCTTGAGCTCGCGCACCGACTGCTCCAGGTAGCTCCGCGAGACCCCGTAGGGGAAGACCGCGAGCGGCGGGGTGAGGCGCGGCGAGCCGTTGCCGCCGCGCTCCCCGGGCTCGCGGCGGCTGCGCTGCTGGTTGGAGATGTACTGCTCGACGTCGAAGCCGCCCCCGCGATGCTCGCGCTCGCGCGGCCGGCGTCCCCCACCGCCGAAGGGCGGGGGCTCGAACTGGCTGGGTGGCCCCCCGGTCTCGATCCGGCTGATGATCTGCCCCGCCTCGCCGCGCATCCGGATCTGAGGTGGCTTGTACTTGCCGCGGAGCGCCTCGTCGACGGTCTCGGCGACGGGCATGTGGACCGCCACCCGATCGCGCTGCTGGATCTCGACGAGGACGTCGAAGGTGGGCGGCGCCTTGCGTTCGAGCACCGACTTCTGGGTGCCCCGGCGGCGTGCCTCCTCGTCGGAGAGGGTGACGGTCTGGATGCCGCCGAGCAGGTCGTTGAGGGTGGGGTTGACCAGCAGGTTGTCCAGGGTCATGCCGTGGGCGGTGCCCACCAGCTGCACGCCGCGCTCGGCGATGGTCCGGGCCGCGGCCGCCTCCAGCTCGGTGCCGATCTCGTCGATGACGATCACCTGGGGCATGTGATTCTCCACCGCCTCGATCATCACGGCGTGCTGCTTGGTCGGGGTCTGGACCTGCATCCGCCGGGAGCGCCCGATCCCGGGATGGGGGATGTCGCCGTCACCCCCGATCTCGTTGGAAGTGTCCACGATGACCACCCGCTTGCCCTGGTCATCGCTCAGCACCCGGGCGCACTCGCGGAGCATGGTGGTCTTCCCGATGCCGGGGGCACCCAGAAGGAGGATGCTGCGGCCCTGGATCACGATGTCCTTGATGATGTCGATGGTCCCGGTCACCGCCCGGCCGACGCGGCAGGTGAGCCCCACGATGGCGCCCGCACGGTTGCGGATCGCGCTGATGCGATGCAGGGTGCGCTCGATCCCGGCGCGGTTGTCATCGCCGAAGTCGCCAACGCGCTGGACCACGTACTGGATGTCGGCGTTGGCCACCGGCACCCGGTCGAGGATGACCTCGCCGTCGACGAAGCGAGCCTCGGGCTCCCGGCCGAGGTCGAGCACCACCTCGAGCAGGTCCCCCCGGTCGGCCGCGGCGGCCTGGGCGGCGAGCGCGATCCGGGGCGGGAGGGCCTCGAAGAGGAGGGCCAGCTCCTCCTTCCAGGCGGGGCCGTATTCGCCTTGCGTACCGCCGGCTCCTCCGCTCAGAGCCGAAGCCTGCGGCTTCACTCTTCGCTCCGTCACGGGCGGTAGGGGGCGGGTGGCCCGGAACCGGCTTTCATGGGTCCCCGGGGGACTAGGGGAGCGGCGATCGCTCGCTCCTCCGTGTGAGGACCCGGAGCGAGGGAGAGGTCTCCACGGTGGGCAGGGTCTGGGCCAGGTGCGCGCGGACCAGCACCGGCTTCTTGCGCGCCGGCGCGGCGCGGTAGCTGACCTTGCTGGCGAGATCCCTGACCAGCAGCACCTGGGTGCCGTAGATGGCGAATCCACGATGCTGGAGACCGCGGATCAGCTCGGAGTCGTAGTGGCGGAGTACCGAGGAGACGGGGCCAGGGGGCAGCTCCCGGAGGGCGGCGTCGATGACCGCCTCGCGCAGCCGCGGATGGTGACCGTCGCACATCAGGGAGAGCAGGGTCGGACGGGTCGCCGAGGCGGGACGGATGGCCGCCCAGGCCACCACCCCCGGCTCCTCGACGACGAAGTGACGGACCTCGTCGCGGTTGACACGGGTCAGGGCCCCCTCCGCGAAGGCGGCCTGCCATACCTTGAGGGACGACCCCTCCAGGCTCGCGACGTGGGACGGCGTGGTGCGCAGGTAGAGGAGGTAGATGGCTCCCACGTCCTCGGGCCGGGCGGCGCGGAGACTGACGCTCCGGGCGGTCTGGGGGGTCACCGGGGCGTCGTCGCTGTAGAGGATCTGCTCGGTCGCGAGCTGGACGAAACCCTGCTCCAGGAAGGTGCCGACCAGCGGGTGATCCAGGGGCAGCCGGANNGGCGCGGGCGAAGTGGCCGCTGGCGGTGGCGGCGACGCAGAGGTTGAGGATCTGGAGGGTGCCGGCCCGATCCCCGGAGGCCTGAGCCTGGATGAATCCGACGATCCCCTCACGCGTCTCGGCGACGAAGAGGGTGTCCCCGGCGGCCCCGACGTTGAAGGGGACCAGCGAGGAGACCGTCTTGCTGAGCGCATACCAGAGACGGAGCAGCGTCGCCTGCGGCACTGGGTGGTCGGGCGAGAGCTGGGAGGCTTGCTCGTCGCCGCTGCCGGCCTCGTTGTAGAGCCGCTCGATGTGGGCCAGATCGCGGAAGGAGGCGGCACGGATGTTCACGCCGCGCTGCCCTCCGCCGGGAGCGGGTCGCCACTCTCCAGGAGCTCGCCGACGCCGTCGAGGAAAAGGCGGTGGAGGCGGAGATCGCCGGTCATCTCGGGATGGAAGGTGAAGCTCAGGTGCCGGCCCTGGCGCACCGCGACCGGCCGCCCCTCGTGGGCGGCGAGCACCTCGACCCCCGGGCCGCATCCCTCGATGACCGGGGCCCGGATGAAGACGGCGCGGAAGCTGCCGGAGCCGACCACCGGGAGGTCGAGGTCGCACTCGAAGGAGTCCACCTGACGGCCGTACCCGTTGCGCCGGGTGCGCAGGTCGAGGGCGCCGAGGGCGAGCTGGTCGACGGTGCCGTCGAGGATCGCACGGCTGAGCAGGATGGTGCCGGCGCAGGTCGAGAAGGTCGGCATCCCGGCGGCGAGGCGGTGCCGGAGCGGCGCCTCCAGCCCGAAGACGCGGATCAACCGGCTGAGGGTGCTCGACTCGCCTCCCGGCAGCGCCAGGGCGTGGACACCCAGGATCTCGTCGGCGGTCCGCACCGGGAGCGCCTCGGCTCCTGCCTGGTCAAAGGCGGCGAGGTGCTCGCGGACATCCCCCTGCAGTGCGAGCACGCCTACTCGAACGATGGCTTCAGGTCCCCCGGACACGCGAGCCGCCCTGGAGGGACGGCACCGGCGGCATCTCGGTCACTACNNTCAGGCGAAGGCCCCGGCCACCTGGAGGGCCCAGAGGAGGGCGGCGGTCAGCGGCGAGACAAGCAGGTTGTCGAGGCCGCGCCGGGAGAATGCCTCCACCAACGTGGCCGCCAGGGCGATCGGCGCAGCCAGCAGGAGCGCGGGGGAGACTCCGTGACTGAGCCGGGGGAGGAGCACGGCGCCGATGACCAGGGTGGCGACGAAGAAAGCTGCGCTCCCGGCGTAGGTCTTGGAGCTCCCCGAGAGCGGCAGGCGAACCGTCCCGAACCTGCGACCCGCGGCCCAGGCGGCCACGTCGCTGACCGCCATGGTGGCGATCGCATAGGCGAAGAGCGCCCGATCGGGAAAGAGGAGGGCGGTGATGCTGATCGCCAGGGGGAAGCAGACCTCGCCGAGCGTGGACCGCCGCACCCCATGAATGCTGGGAAGCAGATTCAGCCGCTGCGAGGCGGCCATGGCGAGGGCGAAGACCAGGCCGAGGGCAGCGACCTGGTGGAAGCTGACGATGAGGGGGAGCGCCGCGGCCGAGAGCCCAGCGCAGAGGTGCACGAGCTTGCGCGACACCTCGGGATCGAGGCCCAGCCGGCGCGAGACGAGCTCGACCCCGCCGAAACCAGCGAGATAGGCGGCGGCCACGGCGACGAGGATCATGCCGAGAGCACCGGGAGCCGAGCGGCGGCGAAGTCGAGCCCGATGGCACGGGTCAGGACATCGGCGAGCACCGCCGGCCCGTCGCCGTTGACGAAGATGCGATGGGCCATCACCCGGCCCAGGAGGACCTCGGCCTCATAGTCGGCAAGGCGGGAGCCCAGCTCGGCGCCCTCGCGGCCCCGCTGGCGGAGACGTTCGGCGACCCGGTCGCGGTCGTCCTCGATCTGGTAGACGGTGAGGTCGGCGAACAGGTCGCGGAGGCGGGGGACGAGCGCGGCACGGAGCATGACCGCCGAGACCCTGCCGGCGGCGGGGCGCAGGGGTGGCAGACCGTAGCGGTAGGGCAGCCCGAAGAGCCGGACCGTCCCGAGGAAGGCCCCGCAGCCCTCCAAGCGGTCGAATTCATCCTCGCTCACGAAATGGTGCTCGATACACGCCGAGGGCTCACCGCGCCGGGGGGGACGGGTGGTCCAGGTGGGGGTCAGCTCGATCAGCCCGGCCGCCTCCAGCCGGCGGAGCGCCGTGGACTTGCCGGCGCCGGACGGCCCGATGAAGACCAGCAGGCGGTCAGGCGACGAGGGCAT
Organism: Candidatus Dormiibacterota bacterium; assembly: GCA_003170875.1. Classification (GTDB taxonomy): domain Bacteria; phylum Chloroflexota; class Dormibacteria; order Aeolococcales; family Aeolococcaceae; genus Changshengia. Next base: position 6,000 of record PMYJ01000143.1, read on the forward strand.
GGGCGTTGACCTCAAGGATGGGGAGGGGGGCGGCGGGCATCGCCGGCGCGTCCTCATCGCCCCGCGCTCCGCTCTGGGGAACCTTCGGCGCGGGAGGATTGACGGCACAGAGAGCGGGGCGGAGAGCCTGCTCATTGGCGAGCCGGAAACTCT
>PMYJ01000115.1 GCA_003170875.1 Candidatus Dormiibacterota bacterium
GGCAGCACATCCGCGGTCAGCCGTGTCGGCGAGAAGGCCGATGAGATCGGCCCCGCCCCCGCCGCGATGGTCGCCCCGATGGCCGCCTTGTTGGTCTTCCAGACGATCTGGACGGTGTAGGTGGTGCCGGCGCTCATCGGGTACACCGTCTCCACGAACGCCGCATTGGGCGAGAAGGTCCCCGCGAACCCTCCCGCCTCCTTCCAGGCTGCCAGCACCGGGGTCCCCGACCCCGGCGTCACCTGGATGCCGATGTCCTGGTTGTACCCGGCGTTGAAGGTCCAGAGGTCGGCGTTGGCGCTCAAGAGCACGTTCTCCGTGCTGCCCGGCGTCATGGTGAAGGCGAGATTGCTCTCGTCCATCACCTGCCAGGTCGAGCCGTCACTGTTGGGCAGCAGGTACTGGAGGGTGGTGACCGCCGACTTCGCCGCACCCGGGGCCACCCCCGAGAGCGGTGTCACCGAGTTGGACTCCGCCCCCGCGCTCGATCCCATCGGGTTGACGGAGGCCACGCTGAAATACCAGGGCGTCCCGTTGGTGAGGCCCGTCACCGTCGTGGACGTACCGCTGAGGGACTGTGGCGTGCCCACCTGGGCACCCCGGGCGTTGTACGTGGTCACGGTGTAGCCGGTAACGCCTACGTAAGCCGCATCGCTCGGCGCCGTCCACGAGACACCCGCCTCACCCGAAGCTGTGCTGGTGGCCGTCACGCCCGTCGGCGGGGAGGGCGGGAGGTCGAGGTTGCTGCCGGTGCGCTGCATGTTGCCGTGGAACGTGGGCCACGCCGAATCGTTGAGCTGAGAGGCGCTGGTCCCGTTGACCGTCCAGACGGTCACGTGGTACGTGTCCGTCGCTCCGCAGGTCGAGGTCCCTCCGGCCGAGGTGAGCACCACGCTCAGCTGGCCCGTGCCCCCGCCGCCCAGCGCGGCGATGGTGGGGGTGCTGTACGACTGCGCTCCCGAGGGAAGGGGCAGCTGCGCCGGCGACCCGAGATCGTCCATCGAGTAGACCACGAGGTCGTTGCCCGACGGCACGTAGATGCCGTTCTGACCGGTGGAGTCGACGGGGGCGATAGCCGGTCCGGCGGAGAAGTCGTCGCCGTCAGGCAGGGTGAGCTTGTCGTCCGCGTAGCCGTTCCCGTCCACGACGTAGAGGGTTCCGTTCTCGGTGACCTCCACGACGTACGGACCCCCACTGCCGAGGTCGCCGACGGCCGGCGACGCGAAGCTCACGTCGTTGGTCGGGACGGGGTAGCCGTAGTGGGTGCTGCCGTCCTGGTTGAAGCCGGCGATATAGCGGCCCACCGGCTTGCCGGTGGTCTGGCTGTAATAGTCTCCGGTTCCGTTGACCACGACGTCGGTGCCCCCGGTGTGACCGAAGTCGGTGATGGCCGGTGACGCCCATGGGACCTCGTCCACGCTCCGTCCCCACTCGAGCTGCCCGTTTGACCCCCACACCCAGTAGATCCCACCGTCGACGCCACTGAACCCCGGGGTGTTCCCGCTGGCGTCGGAAGGGGTGACCACCGAGAGGGTCCCGTTGTGCTGGAGATCGGCCAGGGCGGGGGTGGCCAGGGAGCTGTCGTAGACGGTCTCGGGCCACCCTGGGACCGGGCTGCCGTTGCTGAACCAGGCGTACGTGTGCAGGTCGAGAGCGGACGCGAACAGTTCTTGCCTCCCGTCCCCGTAGAGGTCGCCCACGGCGACGGACGAGAAGAAACCAGGCTGAATGCCGCCGCCACCGTACAGGCTGTGCTGCGGCCACCCGGCTCGTTCGACCCCGTTGCCGTTCCACACGTTGACCGTCCCCGAATAGTCGGCGACGATGATGCTGGGGAGAGTGTCGCCATCCAGGACCGCGATGGTGGGACTGCCCGCCACCCCGTCGGCCACCTGCTTGGGCCACCCGGGGACGACCTGGAAGGTGCTCGCGTACCAGACGTAGACGTAACCGTCGGAGAAGGCGGCAACGATCTCCTCCTGGCCGTTGCCGAAGAGGTCCGCGACTGCGGGGGAGCTGAACGGCTGGAGAAACTCGCCGCCCTCAGTGCAGTCAACTGTGCCGGTGGTCGCGATGTCGTGAGACTCTGTCAGTGAGGGCGGAGACGCGGCGGCCACGTCCGACGCATGCAACCCCACCGCGCCGAGGGCAAGCGTGGAGGTCAGCGCGAGCATGGCGAAGCGCCGCACCAGCATGGTTGGTCGTCCTCCAGAGGTGATCCACCGATTCTCATCTGCTCGATCGGGTCCTCGACAGACGATCAAGTGACGATCCGGTGATGACGAGGCCCAGCGGACCAGAGGGGCGCGCCCCACCAGCCCTCGCCCCGGTGCCCCGGGCTGGCGACCCTTGTCCTAGACTGACGCAGGCGTCAGCGTCGGGCAGGCAGTGTCACCCGACTCCAACGCCGGTGGGAGCGCGCGCGAAGATGAAGGGTCTGATCCTCAGCGGTGGCAGGGGTACGAGGCTGCGCCCGCTCACCCACACCAGTGCAAAGCAGCTGATCCCCATCGCCAACAAGCCGATCCTCTTCTACGCCATCGAGGCCATCGTGGCCGCCGGGATCACCGAGATCGGGGTCATCACCGGAGAGACGGGTGCGGAGGTCCGGGCTGCAGTCGGTGATGGAAGCGCCTTCGGTGCCCGCTGCACCTTCCTGCCTCAGAAGGAGCCCAAGGGCCTCGCCGATGCGCTCCTCACGGCCAGGGATTACCTTGGCGACAGCAGCTTCGTGATGTACCTCGGGGACAACCTTGTCCGCCACGGGATCGTCCCCGTCGTCAAGGAGTTCGAGCGCCTTAGTCCGGACGCGATGATCCTGCTGGCGCGGGTGTCTGAGCCGCAGCACTTCGGGGTCGCCGAGGTGGTTGACGGTCAGGTGGTTCGGCTGGTGGAGAAGCCGGCAGCGCCCAAGTCCGACCTGGCCCTGGTGGGGGTCTA
>PMYJ01000245.1 GCA_003170875.1 Candidatus Dormiibacterota bacterium
CTGGAGGCGCAGACCCGCCTGATGTTCGGTGCCTACCTCGAATACCGGGTCACCGACAAGGAGTGATGGCCGCCTAAGACCTTGCGCCAATAGGTGATTGACGCGTTCATGGGCAGCGCCTCGGACGGGTGTCCCAGCGGTAGCGTTTCCAGGCCTCGCGGACCAGGCGGCGGACGATGATGATGGCGTTGGCCAGGGCAACGTAGAAGCGGATCACTACCCCGCGGCGTTCGGTGCACCAGGCCAGCTTCTTGAACGCGTTGTGCCAGGCGTTGGTCCGCTCCACAACCCAGCGCGAGGTCGCTCGTAGCGGCGCCGGCTTGCCCAGCTTGGCAATGCATGAGGCCAGGCCCCGACGATCGAGCTCGGTGCGGGTCTTGCCCGAGTCGTAGCCACGGTCGAGGTGCACGGTAGTTTCGCCAGGTGGCAGGGCACGATCGGCGAGGGTGTCCAGCGTGGAGGCAAGCAACGGCGAGTCGTTCCGATTGGCCGGTGCCTGGACAACCCCGAGGGGAATCCCTGCTCCGTCCACGAGAATCGAGCGCTTGGTTCCCTGCTTGCCACGATCGACCGGGCTCCGCCCGGCCATCTCCCCACCGCAGGGCGCCTTGGTGATGCAGCCGTCCACCACGATGTCATCGAGCTGCAAACCGATGAGTCGGTCGTAGCCGTCCTCGGCGATCTGCGCCAGCTGGTCCATCACCCCGAGAACGATCCACTCGTCGCGGCGGCGGCGCAGGGTGGTGGCCGAACAGCTGGCGTCAGCGATGCGCCAGTAGGCGCAGCCGAATACGGCCACCTGGACGAGCTTGTCGAAGACGAGGCGGTCGGAGACCCGGGGGCGGTGGCAGCCCAGCGTGTGGCTCCCCGGCCGGCTCGGCAGGAGGGCGGAGAACTGGTCCCAGATGGGCTCGATGAAGCATGATTGGATCGCAGGCATGGACGCTTCCCCTGAGTGGGTTGGTTGAGATCTCCCAATCATCGGAAAGTCCATGTCCTGCATGTACTTTCACCGCCCGCACAGGGACCAGGACGACTCAACGGAGTCATCCGACTCAATCACCTATTGGCGCAAGCTCTAAGGTCCCCTCCCGCTCAGAGGCTGACGGGCCGGCCGCTCACCACCTCGGCGGCCAGGAGGTACGCGCCCGCGCTCCAGCTCTGGCCGGGCGCCCCCTCCGGCTCACCGGTCCGCGCGTCGATCCATTCGTGGAAGCCCCACCCCGCTCCGGAGGCTCGGTTGAGCCGGTTCGCCGCGGTCATCCGGGCGAACTCGGCGCGGGCCTCGGCCACCATCCCCACCCGCTGCAGGGCGACCACATAGAGGGCGCCGATGAAGGGCCAGACGCCGCCGTTGTGATAGCGACCGGGCGGGTTGCGCCAGCGCTCGTCCTGGAAGCGCTCCAGATCGTGCCGGTACATCCCCCAGCGGTCGCCCGGCTCGAAGCTGCGGGTGTAGGTGGGCATCGGATAGGGGGCGGCGGCCGCGCTCCCGTGCAGGAACTCCAGGATCAGCCGCGCTCGCTCGGGGGAGGCGATCCCGTACAGGACCGCGAGAACGTTGCCGAGGACGTCGCACTCGTCCACGTAACGGCCGCCGTCGACGTGGGAGATGTAGTGGCGCCGGTCCTCGCGCATCGCGTCGCGGCGGGCGGCCGGCCCGACCGGGTGGGGGAAGCCCGCGTCCGAGCCGGGCGGGTGTCCGATGCCCTCGAGGAGCTCGCCGTGGTCGCCACCTGGCTCGGGCCAGAGCAGGAGGTCGATCTTGCGGCGGAGCAGCGCGGCCCGCGTCTGGTACGTCTCGGAGTCGCCCGAGCACATCTCCGCCATCCCGAGCAGCGCCCGATGGTAGAGGACGTTGACGTAGAGCAGCTTCCCCGAGCGCTGGAGCGTCGAGTCCATCCAATCGCCGCCGGACGGGGAGTCGATGAGGGTGAACTGGTTGGCATCCTGGTCCGCCAGCCAGCGGATCGCCCGCCGCAGGTGTGGCCACAAACGGCGCTGGAGCCGGCCATCCGGATGCGCGCTGAGGTGTTGGGAGGCGGCCACCACGAAGAGGCAGGTGGCGTCGGTGCAGCCCGCCTCGTGGAAGTCCCAGTAGCCGCGGCGGGGCCACCACGCGTTGGGCAACTGCCCGGACTCCGCCTGGAGCTGAGCGAGGCCCACCAGGCTGCGGGCGACGGCCTCGACCAGCTCGGGGTCGGCGGAGACATTGGCTCCGAGTGAGGCGAAGGCCACATCGCGGGTCCAGACGGCCGCGTAGTGGGGGAGCTCCGCCGAGGCGAGCAGCCCCTCCGGGGCGGCGGCGGCCCGGAGCACGGAGAGCGCCTGGCCGACGCCCTCGGCGAGGTCGGGGAAGGCCTCAGTCCCGATGCCCGGTCTCGGCGTGGAAGTGGTCGGAGATCTGCTGCCAGGCGGACGCGTTGGCCTTGCCGGGAAGCGGACTGTTGCCGTCGAAGTACCGGACGTCACCCGTTTCCACGTTGCGGTATTCCCCGGGGCTCACGATCGTGCCCGGCGCGAAGCGGACCTCGTGGGTGACCTGGTCGGGCATGATGTGGCGCACCGGGCCGGCGGACTCACCGGCGTGGTAGTGGTCCGAGATCTGCTGCCAGGATGCGGCGTTGACCAGGCCCGGGAGCGGGGAGCTGCCGTCGAAGTAGCGGACTCGGCCGGTCTCAACGTTGCGGTACTCCCCGGGGCTGACCACGGTTCCGGGGGCGAAGCGGACACCTTGCTTGGACATCGTCGAAGCCCTCGATCTCTCAGAGGTGGAGGCGTGACCCCAGTCTAGACCGCGGTGCTGGAGACGGCCAGCCCGCAAGCCTCGCGCGCCATATTGAGGGTCTCCCTCGCCGCGACGCGGGCCCGCCGGGCGCCATCCGCGAGCACGTCGTCGACCAGACCGGGTTGGGCGGCGAGCCCGGCCCGCTTCTCGCGCATCGGGGCGAAGTGATCGGCGATCGCCTCCGCGAGCCACCGCTTGACCTCGACGCAGCCCGTCCGTGCCTCCCGCTCGCCCTGCCAGATCTCGGCCAGCCGGTCGGGGCTGAAGAAGCGGTGGAGGGCGCAGACGTTGCAGCGCTCGGGATGGCCGGCGTCGCTGCGGAGCGGCCGCTCGACGTCGGTGACCATGGTCATCACCGTCTTGCGGATCTGCTCGGGGCTGTCCAGCATCCCGATGGTGTTGCCTCGGCTCTTGCTCATCTTGCTGACCCCGTCGGTGCCCATCACCCGTGGGATCTCGGTGAACAGCCCTTGGGGTTCTGGAAAGACCTGGCCAAAAAGATGGTTGAAGCGGCGCGCGATCTCCCGGGTCAGCTCGATGTGGGGGGCCTGATCCTCGCCGACCGGGACCCGATCCGCGCGGGGGAGGAGGATGTCGGCCGCCTGGAGCACCGGGTAGCCGAGCAGCCCGTAGTTCTGGTTGTCGGGGAACTGCGCGACCTTCTCCTTGTAGCTGGGCACCCGCTCCAGCCAGCCGAGCGGCGTGGTCATCGAGAGCAGGAGGTGCAGCTCGGCGACCTCGGGAAGGTCGGACTGGCGAAAGATGATGGATCGCTGCGGATCGAGCCCGGTGGCGAGCCAGTCGAGGACCATCTCGGTGATCGCCGGCCGGATCGAAGCGGGGTCGGTGACGGTGGTCAGCGAGTGGTAATCGGCGACAAAGAAGACGCACTCGTACTGGTCCTGGAGCTGCACCCAGTTGCGCAGCGCGCCCAGGTAGTTGCCGAGGTGCATCCGGCCGGTCGGCTGCATCCCGCTCAGCACCCGGAGCCGCTTCCCGGAGAGCGCTGCGCCTGGGCGGGGGCTCTCGACGGTGGCATCCGGCATGGGCCTGCGATTCTACCGGGTACCCGGCACCCCACCGCCCGCGTTGGTCTGCGCTGACGGGGCCCGGCGGGAGCGGCGCTTCTTTGATGTGGCGCACCAACCGGCCCCGAACCGCACACGGGTCGGGGGGAGGCGGGTCGCGGGGATCGGTTGCTAGGCTTGATGGAGCCCGCGCAGCCTCCGCGCCGGGCCGACCTGAGGAGGATCGCGCCATGGCACTGCCTCGTCGGCGACTCGGCAGCGGCGGACCGGAGATCACCCCCGTGGGCTTCGGCGCCTGGGCCATCGGCGGAGGGGGGTATGCCTTCGGCTGGGGGGGCCAGGACGACACCGCGTCGATCTCCGCCATCCACCGCGCCATCGAGTTGGGGGTGGACTGGGTCGACACCGCGGCGATCTATGGGCTCGGCCGCTCCGAGGAGGTGGTGGGCCACGCGCTGGCAGCGCTCCCCGCGTCGGAGCGTCCGCTGGTCTTCACCAAGTGCGGCATGGTCTGGGACCCGGATCAGCCGACGGCCTTCCCCCGGCGGCTACTTGCGCCGGAGTCGATCCGCCGCGAGTGCGAGGCGTCGCTGGCGCGACTCGGGGTCGAGGCCATCGACCTCTATCAGTTCCACTGGCCGGACGACACCGGGGTGCCGATCGAGGAGAGCTGGGGGGCCATGCTCCGGCTGCGCGAGGAGGGCAAGGTCCGCTGGTGCGGCGTCTCCAACTTCGACGTGGCGCTCCTCGAGCGCTGCGAGCGCGTGGGCCACGTCGACTCCCTGCAGCCGCCCTTCTCTCTGATCAACCGGGCGGCCGCCGCCGAGCTCCTCCCCTGGTGCGTGGCCCACGGCACCGGCGTCATCGTGTACAGCCCGATGCAGTCGGGTCTGCTCACCGACAGCTTCTCGGCGGAGCGGGTGGCGGCCATGGACGCCGACGACTGGCGCCTGGGCAGCCCCGACTTCACCTCGCCACGGGTGGAGCGCAACCTGGCGCTCCGGGATGCTCTCCGGCCGGTGGCCGGTCGTCATGGTGTCTCGGTGGCGGCGGCGGCGGTGGCCTGGGCGCTCAGCTTCGGGGCCGTCACCGGAGCCATCGTGGGGGCCCGCTCTCCCGCCCAGGTCGAGGGCTGGTTCCCGGCCGGCCGGCTCACCCTCACCCCGGCGGACCTCGACGAGATCGCGGCTGCGGTGGCGAGTTCGGGCGCAGGCTCGGGGCCGAGCCGTCCGCCTGCTCCCGAGAGCTAGGCGGACCGGCTAGAGGAGCGGCTCCCCCAGGGTCGCCTCGTAGACGGCCACGGTGGACCGGGCTGCCGCCNNACCGGCAACCTCGGGGAGCGAGCTGTTCTGGAAGCCCACCGCCACGGCGCCGCAGCCCATCGCCTCCAGGATCGGCAGCCCGAAGCCTTCGTAGGCACTCGGGAAGACGAAGGCCGCCGCCCCCCCGTAGAGGGCGACGAGGTCAGCGGTCTCCACGAATCCGAGCTCGCGGCCGTGGTCGCCGAGGATGGCGAGCTGGGCTCGGACCGCGGGCTCGAAGAGTCTCTGCTGACCGGCGACGACCAGGTCGACGTCGTGGTCGCGGCGCAGCCGGCGGGTGACCTCGACCAGGTGGGGAAGGCCCTTGCGCGGCTCGAAGGTCCCCACGCCCAGGAGGTAGGGCCTCCGCAGGCCGAATCGGACCAGCGCCGCCTCCACCGCGCCGGCGGGCGCCGGCCGGTAGCGGGGCGAGAGCCCGTGCGGGACCACGTGGATCCTCTCGGGGCCCACCCCGGCGATCCGGATGCAATCGCGGGCGGTGGCACTGCTCGGGGCGATGATCGCGTCCGCGCGGCGCAGCAGCCGCAGCCCCGGACGGTGCAACAGCCGCGATCTCCACGAGTAGCCGGGGAGGAGGAACGGGATGAGGTCGTGGACGGTCACGACCACCGGGATCGCGGCCCGCCGGGGCTGGCCGTACTCGACCGCGTGGTAGAGGCGAGCCGGGTGCCCCCGCAGCGCCCTCGCGACCAGGAAGGGGTCGGCCAGGACCTGGGCGCGGCGCTCCAGACGGAGCGTCCGCGCTCCCACCGCGAGGCCGCGTTGGGCGAGATCGCCCGGCTCCGGAGCGCCCCGGCCCAGGAGCACGGCCACCTGGGAGGCGAAGCCGATTCCAGCCATCCCGTCGAGGAGGCCGCGGAGGTAGGTGCCGATGCCCCGGCTTGCCGAGTGGCCCTGGAGCGGGCGGGCGTCGATCAGGACCGATCTCATCCCCGATCCGCCGGCCGCTCCGCCCGCCCGGCTCCCGCCACGGTCGCAATCAGCCCCTCCAGCCGGCGCACCACCCCGTTCCAGCGGTAGTGGAGGGCAACGAAACGCCGTCCCGCCTCTCCCAGACGGGCGGCCTCGGCAGGGTCGGCGACGAGCCGCGCTGCGCCGTCGCCGAGTCCCGCGGGATCGCGGAAGAGCAGGGCTCCGCCACCTCGCTGCGCCTGGCCGGCGAGGACGGGGGAGTCGCCGTTGAGGAGGCACGGGCGGCCGGCTGCCCACGCCTCGAGCGCGACCAGCGAGAGGCTCTCTAGGCGGCTGGGGACGACCACGGCCTCCGCCCCCGCCAGCGCGGCCCAACGCTCATCGTCGTCGAGCCATCCCAGGCTGACGACACCCTCNNGGCGGTGTCGCCAGCCCGCCGGGGTCCCCGATCAGCACCAGGGAGACCTCCGGGTGCCGGCTGCGCAGCAGCGCGTAACCGTCGAGGAGGAGGTCCACTCCCTTGCCCGGGGTCGCTCGCCCCGCGTAGAGCAGGTAGCGGTCCAGGCCGCGTTCGCGGCGGAAGGCGTCCCCGTCCAGGGCCACCGGCGTGTCGATCGCCACCGCGCCGACGGCATGAGGGCGCTCTGCGGCGACCGGATGGACCGCTTCCAGAAGGGTGCGCTCCTCCTCGGTCAGGTACCAGAGGGCGTCGGCCGCGGCCACCGCCCGCCCGACGGCGCGGAGGCGCAGCGCCGGCTCGTCGTGGGCGGCTGGGATGAGCAGTCGCGGATGCGGCGCCGCCGGGAGCCCCCAGATCGTCGGGTGGTAGAGGTACGGCATGAAGAGGGTCGGCCGGTCGGTCCCGGTGGCGAGCGCGTGGATGAGTGCCGGGGCGAACGGCCCCTGGCTCACCAGCCACGCCGTCTCCGGCCGGAGCGCAGGAGGAAGCCGGAAGACCGCCCGGCTCATCTGATGGAAGAGGCGGGGCTGCCGCCTTCCCACCACCTCGAACCGCCGCACCCGCACCGCGCCGTCCAGGTCGTCCCCGGGGGGAAAGGCCGGCGACCAGGTCGTCTCGTCGCCCGCCGTGGTCGTCCAGACCTCGATGTCCCATCTCCGTGATTGGAGGGTGTGGGCCAGCCTCCGGATGAGCTGCTCGCTGCCGCCGTTGACGCCGGGGCCGTAACGGGGAACTACCAGGCGGAGCCGGCGCCGGCGCCGCGGGGTCCGGTCCGGCGGCGTGATCGCCGCCTCGCCGCCGTCGCCTGTGGGGTCGGTCACACCCCGACCGCGGACTGCCGCTCCGCGAGGTACCAGTCGGCCCGGGTGAGCGGGACCCCGGACTCCCCCCGGCCCCCCTGCCGCACCGCGAGCATCTGGTGGACCGCGATGCTGCCCTGCTCGAAGCCGACCCGGCTTCCGGTCATGTACAGCTTCCAGACCCGCGCCCGCTGGAGGCCGACCAGGGCGACCGCCTCGTCCCAACCCGCCTCCAGCCGCTCCACCCAGTTGCGCAGGGTGAGGGCGTAGTGCTCCCGGAGGTTCTCGACGTCGCGTACCTCGAGCCCGCTCGCCTGCAGGCTGGTGAGCATCGACCCGGCCTCCTGCAGCTCGCCGTCGGGGAAGACGAAGCTGTCGAGGAACGCCCCGATCCCGTCCGTCCCCGGCCGCGTCGTGATGCCATGGATGAGAGCCCGGCCCTCCGGCCGGAGCAGCCCGCGGACGGCGTCGCAGTAGCCCGCCATTGCCCGGCGGCCGACGTGCTCGACCATCCCCACGCTGGCGACGGCGTCGAACTCGCGGCCGAGGCCGTCGCGGTAGTCGGCAAGCCGCACCTCTGCCTTCCCCTCCAGCCCTAGCTTGTGCACCTGCTCGGCCGCCCACTCCGCCTGGCGCGGACTGGCGGTGATCCCCAGCGCCCGCACCCCCCAGTGCCGGGCGGCGTGGAAGACCAGGCTCCCCCAGCCGCAGCCGATGTCGAGGAACCGCTCCCCGGGGCGCAGCCGGAGCTTGCGGCAGATCAGCTCCAACTTCGCCTCCTGCGCGGTGTCGAGGTCGGTGTCCAGAGTCTCGAAATAGGCGCAGGAGTAGGTCAGGGTCCGGCCCAGGAAGAGCCGGTAGAACTCGGGAGGCTGGTCGTAGTGGTGGCGTACGGCCTCGCTGTCGCGGACGCGGCTGTGCAGCCGTCCGCGCAGGTGTGCCTCCACCCGGATCCGGCGGGGGTCGGGCCGAGCTCCCAGGGCCAGGGCGGCGGCGAGGATGCGGGGGAGGAGCCGAGCCATCCTGCTCATCGAGAGGTCGTTGACCCGCCCCAGGAACGCGTAAAGTCCCTCGACCTCGAGGCTGCCCTCGACGTAGGCCCGGCCGAAGCCCCGGTCCGGCAGGTCGCCGAGGAGCCGGTCGAGGGCCCTGCGGCTGCGAAAACGGAGGACGAATTCGGGCAGATCCGGCTCGCCCGCGCTGCTCCCGTCCCACATCTCCAGGCGCCAGCGATCGGTGTCGCAGACCGCGGTGAGGACGGAGAAGAGGCG